>JAUSQD010000112.1 GCA_030652695.1 Actinomycetota bacterium | reverse complement strand
AATCTCAGTGATTCGTCGTGTTCCGTCAGGACGACTGGCCGCGTGCACAACCAAATCCACCGAGTTGGCAACAGTCGGCAGGACGAAGTCAGCAGGAATGTTCTGGCCAGACAGAAGAGGCAGAGTGCACAGTTTCAACACTGCTTCGCGAGCGCTGTTGGCATGCAGGGTTGCCATGGCAGGCATCCCACTGTTCATCGCTATGAGGAGGTCAAGAGCCTCGCCTTGGCGCACTTCACCCACCACGATGCGGGTGGGTCGCATCCTCAATGCCTCGCGGATCAAGCGTCGAAGCGAGATCTCGCCAGTGCCATCGAGGCTGACATCACGGGTCTGCATCGCTACCCAATCAATATGCGCAAGCTGGAGTTCGAACACTTCTTCGCAACTCACCACCCGCTCACCGGTGTCCAAGGAGCCGAGTAGAGCGTTCAACAGGGTCGTCTTGCCTGCCTGAGTACCGCCAGCCACCACGATGTTGAGCCCGCACACCACCGCGGCGTGAAGAAAGTCAGCCGCCTGGACGGTCAGCGTTCCCCGACCGATGAGGTCATGCACGCGAGAAGGTCGCAGAACAAAGCGCCGGATGTTGACGGCCCAATGCCTGCGCGTGATGTCCGGGATGACGACATGCAGGCGACTTCCGTCAGGAAGCACGGCATCAACGAAGGGGCTGGAGACATCGATGCGACGGCCCGAGGCACGCAGCATGCGCTCCACCAGATCTCGAACCTCGCGCTCATGCAGCACAACGTTGGTGAGTTCGGCCTTGCCGTTGCGCGCGATGAAGATGCGACCCGGGTCATTCAGCCAGACTTCTTCGATCGTTGGGTCATCCAAGAACGGCTGGAGCGGACCGAAACCCGCGATTGCCTGATGCAAGTCACGCGCGATGTCGAGTTGTTCATCTGCTCCGGCCTCACCCCCGTGGTGAATCCACATCTCAGACGCCAAGTTGTCCAGAAAGCTGCGAAACTCGGCCGGTCGCGTCATTGGATCCAGGTCAGATTTCTGAACTGCCAGACGAACTCGCGCTTCGACGTCCTCGCGCACACGCTCACTTGTTGGCATCGGACCCCCCATCGGATGAATCTCAACAACGGTAGGTCGCCTGAACTTTCAAGGGGAACCGAAGTCCCCACTCTGTGCATAACTTGTCAGCTGGGGATAGAGAATTGGCAGCAGCACGGATCCATGCATGCCGGAATTTCCGCTCGAGGATCGGCGGTCATCGAGAGATCTCAAATGCTGGATACTTCGGTGAATGAACGAGCCAATTCGAAGAGTGACGTGCGAGTTGGCGTTGTCGGTCCTTGACCCGGTGCGCATGAGCCTTCAAGTTGCACCCTCGAACGAATTTCTGGATCTCGAGGAAATTCTGGAGATCACGAGCGACGGAAATCCGGTACCCGTCGAGGAGATCTCAGTCCCCGGCTTAGGAAGAGTCCATGTCTGCTCGCCGGCTCCCGGCAGAGTCGAAGTCAACTATCAGGCGATCGTCATGGGCCGCGCCCGAGTCCCCAAGGTCACTGATGCTGAGCGGATCATCTTCCGCCGCCCAAGTCGATATGCCGAGTCGGATCGGCTGGCCCCCATCGCCCAAGCGGAGTTCGCCGGCATCACTGACGCTCGGGAACTGCTTGAAGGAGTCTCATCATGGGTGGGCACCCGCCTGGCCTACGTCGAGGGCAGTAGTGGCCCGACCGATGGCTCAGTCGAAACCATGCTCAAGCGGCAAGGGGTCTGCCGTGACTACGCCCATTTGGTGATCGCCATGCTGCGGGCTCTGGATGTGCCAGCACGTCTTGCAGCGGTCTACGCCCCGGGGCTCTTTCCCATGGACTTTCACGCAGTAGTGGAGGCAGCCATCGGTGACACCTGGTTCGTGGCCGATCCCACGTTGCTGGCCCCACGATCCAGCTTCGTCCGGATCTGCACAGGTCGAGATGCCAGTGACACCGCATTTCTTTCCACGTATGGCGGTCAGGCTGACCTGCTCTGGTCAACTGTCACCGCCACCATCGATGGCGATCTGCCCGGCGATGACGTGCACGAACAGGTTTCGCTTACCTGATTGTCGATTCAGCCGAAGCGCTTGATCCAGGCTTCAGCGACGATCGTCGGATGCTCCAACTGCGAGACGTGCCCTGAATCTGCAAGCACCATGACCTGAGCGTGCTTGAAGTGCTTCGTGGCCTTGAGCGCACCATGCGCACTGACCAGTTGATCCTGACGCCCATAGATGAGCAGAGTTTTCGCCTCCACTAGCTCTGCCAACTTCCAGGGACGACGTGGCCCTCTGTCCAAATAGGTCTTCAGCAGTCCACGCAGGGATTGCAGGAACGCATCGTTCGCATACGGCAGGGCGCCATACGCCGTTGCGGCAGCGATTGCCTCGTCAACGCGTTGCTTGGGGATGCATGTGGGATCAGCGAAGCAGGTATTGAATGTTGTCTGCACTCGCTGTGCAACTTCGACCTTGGCAGAGCGAGCCGACAGCGACTCCCCTACGCCTGGGATACCCATCAGCGGCAAAAAGATGTTCGTACGGTTTGGGCGAATGTCAGGCAGGGCCGGCGATATCAACGTCAGCGTCTCCACCAATTCGGGGCGCCTGGCGGCGAGTTGCAACGACGCCGCCCCACCCAGTGAGTTGCCAAACAGATGCACGGGACGCCCGCCAAGTTCTTCTTCAATGAATTGCGCCACTGCCTTGGCGTGACCCAGCGGGGAGTAGTCGCCATCACGTGGTGGTGGAGATTGGCCAAAGCCATTGAGATCCGGCGCCCATCCCTCAACTTGACCTTGGAGCAGGCCCATGAGATCTGTCCAGTTCGTGGAGGCTCCGCCCAGACCATGCACATAGACGGCCGCCGGGGCATCAGGCTTTGAACTCGGCGCATGACGCACACTCAAAGTTCGCCCTTGGAGGAATACCTCTGTTGCAGGCCACGGCGGGAGTAATTCTGACACCCCGCAAGGTTAGCGAGAATGTCCAAACTGACACGATGTGCACCTGAGCACTGAACTAGAGGGGCAATACATGGAGATCAAGATCGGCGTAACCTACTCATCACGCGAGATCGCCCTCGACAGCGAAGACAAGCCCGCCGATGTTGCCAAGCTCGTTGACGCAGCAATCGCCAGCGGTGGCGTGCTCAAGCTCACCGATGACAAGGGACGCACAGTGCTCGTTCCGGCCGAGAAGATCGCCTACGTGGAGATCGGCCCCAACACCGCACGCAAGGTCGGCTTCGGTCACTAGACCGGGGGCTTGAAAACTCAAGCCGCATCAGCACTCCCGCTCAGCCAAGGCATCAATTGCCTCATGGCTACACTTGGCATTCATCGTGCCGATAAGGGCAATTGGTCTTCCGTCGCGCGAGTAGACACTGGGAGTCACCCTGAGCACTTCATCAACTGTTGATCCGACCCATGCACCCACATTTGCGGAGCTCGGTACGGATCCCACCATCGTCGCCGCACTCCTTGAGGATGGAATCGAGCGCGCATTTCCGATTCAGGAAATGTGCCTGTCCATGGCCTTTGAAGGCCGCGACATCATCGGTCAGGCAAAGACTGGCACCGGCAAGACCCTCGGCTTTGGCATCCCCCTTCTGCAGCGGGTCGATCTCGAAGGCGATCGCGATCGTCCGCAGGCACTGGTCATCTGCCCCACACGTGAGCTCGGACTGCAGGTCGCTACCGACCTCGAGCGCGCAGGTCGGCTGCGCGGAGTTCGCGTTCTGGCGGTCTACGGCGGTCGGGCATATGAGCCACAGATCGAGGCCCTGAAGAACGGCATCGACGTGGTCGTCGGAACTCCTGGTCGCATCATCGATCTTTCAAACCGTCGGGATCTTGATCTGAGCGCCGTGCGGGTACTCGTGCTCGACGAGGCTGACGAAATGCTCGACATGGGATTCCTGCCCGACGTTGAGCGCATCGTCTCGGCCGTGCCCGCGAAGCGCCAAACCATGCTCTTCTCAGCAACCATGCCCGGACAGATCGTGAACCTGGCTCGTCGCTACATGACTCAGCCAACACACATTCGGGCAAGTGATCCCGGCGACGAGAGCGCGACAGTCGATGCCATCGAGCAGCACGTCTGGCGCGCCCATCCTCTGGACAAGATCGAGATCGTCGCCCGCATCTTGCAGGCCGAGAGTCGCCAGCTGGCAATGATCTTTACGCGCACCAAGCGCAAGGCACAGAAGATTGCTGACGACCTGACTGAACGCGGATTCGCAGTCGGCAGTGTCCATGGCGATTTAGGCCAAGGCGCTCGCGAGCAGGCTCTGCGCGCATTTCGCAATGGCAAGGTAGACATCCTTGTGGCAACCGATGTCGCAGCACGCGGTATCGACGTTGACAACGTCACGCACGTCATCAACTACGAGTGCCCAGACGATGAGAAGACCTATCTGCACAGAGTCGGCCGCACTGGTCGCGCTGGCAATACCGGTGTTGCCGTCACCTTGGTCGATTGGGAGGACATCGCGCGCTGGCAGATGATCGATCGCGCCTTGAAGTTGCCTTTCAAGGATCCAATTGAGACCTACTCAACCAGCGACCACATCTTCACGGGCCTGAACATCCCTGCTGGCACAACGGGTACTTTGCCCAAGGCAGGACGCACGCGCGAAGGCCTTGGCGCTGAGAATGTCGAAGACATCGGCGAGACTGGCAAGAAGCCCAAGCAGTCCAGCCCACCGCAGCGATCACATCAGCAGGACAAGCCACGCAAGCATGAGCAGCGCAGTCACTCCAAGCCAGCAGCGGAAGGCAAGGTTGAAGATCCTGCGCTGAAGGCTGAGAGCAAGGCTCGTCAGCGACGTCGCACTCGCAGTGGCAAGCCAGCCGCCAAGCCTGAGTAGTTCAACTCCCTTGATCGACCAGAGCCTGCGCCAGCGCGCGGTAGTCACGCGCACCAACGCTGTTCGGTGCTGTCGACAGCACGGTGCGCCCGACTGCTGGTGCTTCGGCAAACCGGATTGATCGATGAATAGCTGGCAAGACGGTGACCTTGTAACGTTCGGGCAGGTCACTGAGCACTGCTCTGGCATGCAGGGTTCTGCCGTCGTACTGCGTCGGAATAATGCCTGCAATCTTCAATTTCGGGTTGACGTAGTTGCGCACTTCTTCAATCGATTGCAGCAACTGACCAACGCCTCGATGCGACAGGGTTTCGCATTGCAGTGGGATTGCAACCGCATGGGCCGCGATCAGTGCACCAATGGTGACGATGCCAAGTGACGGAGCACAGTCCAACAGGATCCAGTCGTATTCAGATTGCAAGGGCTTGAGCGCCTTGCGAACAGCCAGTTCTCGCCCCTTGGTTGAAGCCAGCGCTGCATCAGCATCAGCGAGTCCGATACTTGCCGGAAGCAGATCGATTCCCTCGTCGGTGCGGATGATGAGCTCTGCAGCTTCGGTGCCATCGACCAACACGGCTCTGACATCGCGTTGGAGATCTTCCGGATCGATGCCCAGGCTGAAAGTCGCGCAAGCCTGGGCGTCGAGGTCGACGACGAGAACGCGCAAACCCATCTCTGCCATCGCCGCCGCAACTGTCACCACAGAAGTGGTCTTGCCCACCCCGCCCTTCTGATTCGCAAATGCAAGGACGCGGGCCATGGCCATATTGTGTCGGCACGCCGCTACCCTGCCGAATATGCGCTTCGTGCACGAACTCGATCGGGATCCGACAGCGCTGCAGCCTGCTCGTCAGGCGCTGGAGACATGGTGCTCCGCTGAACAGATCGATCCAGATTCGATTCTCATCATTGCCAATGAGCTGTGCTCGAATGCCATTCGTCATGGAACTGGCCAGGTCCTCCTGCGCGCAATTTCTTCGCCTACATGGATTGGGCTTGGTGTGTGGCAGGAAGGCTCAGCCTCCATCTCTTTGCCGCCCCGAGTGACGCATGAAGAACTTCAGCTCACCGGGCGAGGACTTGCGATCGTCGATGCTCTAGCTGAAAGCTGGGGCTGGCAAAGCACGAGCGAGAGCACGCTCATCTGGGCGCGAATTCGCCCGGCCTAGGCGAGAGTATTGCTCCATGGCCATTCGGGAGGCGCGTACTTCTGATGCCCACGCCATAGCCAATGTGCGCGTCAACAGCTGGAAGACCGGCTACTCCGGCATCCTCGACGAATCCGTCCTGTCAGCACTCAACATTCCCGACGACGAAGTCACGTGGACCAAGTACCTGTCAGCCCAGCAGGTCAGCCAAGCCTCGCTCGTAGTCGAAGAGATCAACCCAGGCACAAGCGCACCTGGCTTCAGTTGCCTGGGGCCGTATCGGACTCTGGAACCTGCGGCGGTCCAGTTGTCACCGGAAGGAACAGTCGGAGAGATCTACGCCTTCTATCTTCATCCCGATTATTGGGGCTCAGGCATTGCCGACGAACTCATGACCGCGTGTATCGACCGACTGCGTTTGGATGGGTGGCCACTCGCAAGGCTGTGGGTGCTGACCGAGAATGCCAGAGCACGCAGGTTCTATGAACGCCACGATTGGGTCGTTGATGGGCAATCGCGGGAGCTGGATTTGCCTGGCAGTCCGAGCGAAGTGCGCATGACGCGGCACTTGCACTGACGCTTTTGCTGTTCGCGCCTGAGCAGGGCTCGCATCTTTCGACGGTAACCTGTCGGGGTGACGACAAGCGCAACGCGGGTATTCCTCGCCCGCCTAGCGGGGGTTCGAGTATTCGATCCCAACGGAGAGCAGCTCGGCAAGGTCCGAGACAGCATCATCGTGCTGCGCACAACGGCAGCCCCGCGTCTGACTGGCCTTGTCGTGGAGGTGCAGGCACGCCGCCGCATTTTCGTCCCGATCTCAAAGGTCACGTCGATCGATGCCAACCAGATCATCGTCACCGGCGTCGTGAATCTGCGCCGCTTTGAGAAACGACCAAATGAGACGCTCTTGACCGCGGAGCTCCTCGATCGAACCGTCGACCTGCTTGCCACCGGCGAGCAGGTGTCAATCGTCGACGTTGGCGTTGAACTGGATCGCACCCATGACTGGAGCGTGACTCAGCTGTTCATCCAACTCGGCACCAGCGGCTTTCGTCGCCGCGGCGAGCGCAAAGTGGTCGGGTGGCAGGAGGTCAGTGGGCTTTCGCTGCCAAACGTTGATCAAGGCGCAAGCGCGATGATCGCGAGCATCGACACTTTGCGGGCAGCAGACATTGCCGCGCTACTCCATGAACTGCCAAGCAAGAGAAGAATTGAGATTGCTCGTCAGCTCGATGACGATCGACTTGCTGACGTACTCGAGGAACTACCCGAAGACGACCGGGTCGAATTGGTCCAACTGCTCGATGTCGAACGCGCAGCAGACGTCATCGAAGACATGGACCCCGACGACGCTGCCGACCTGCTGTCCGAACTGCCACCCGAGCGGGCAGCTGAACTGCTGCTGCGCATGGAGCCCGATGAGGCCGAGGACATTCGCCGACTGCTCTCCTACGACGAGCTCAGCGCCGGCGGAATGATGACCACGGAGCCAGTGGTGCTCTCACCGGATGCAACGGTTGCTGACGCGCTCGCGCAGATTCGCAATCCCGATGTCTCACCAGCGTTGGCCTCACAGGTGTATGTCACTCGCAGCCCAACTGAGACTCCCACTGGTCGATACCTGGGCACCTGCCATTTCCAGAGGTTGCTGCGAGAGCCACCAGCCACCCTGGTCTCCTCACTAGTCGATTCCGATTTGGTTCCGGTCCAGCCTGAGGCGCCGTTGAGTGAGGTCACTCGTACCTTCGCTGCCTACAACCTGGTGGCGCTACCGGTAGTCGACCAGAACGGTCACCTGCTGGGTGCTGTGACCGTTGACGATGTCATCGATCACATGCTGCCCGAAGACTGGCGCGAGAATGACGGAGACGAGCATGGTTAGCCGTCCCTCGCGCAAAGTGCGCGGCATCGATCAGCCGATGGAGCGCGGGTTGTCGCTGCGCGGCAACTACGACCCCGAGCGTTTCGGAGCGGTCTCCGAGAAGGTCGCCCGCTACATCGGCTCCTGGGGATTCATCGCCTGGATGTCAGCTGCGATCGTGGTGTGGGTGCTGATCAACACGATCGGCCCTGAGGACTGGCATGTTGACCCCTTCCCCTTCATCTTCTTGACCCTGCTGCTGTCCTTGCAGGCTTCCTACGCCGCTCCATTGATCCTGTTAGCCCAGAATCGCCAGTCCGACCGCGACCGGGTCCAATATCAGGAAGATCGCCTGCGAACTGAGCGCCTGCTGGCCGATAGCGACTACCTGGCCCGGGAAATCGCCGCTTTGCGACTGGCCCTGGGCGAGGTGGCCACTCGTGACTACATCAGGGGTGAGCTTCGCGACATGGTGGCCGATCTGCGCGATCACATCGACACGATGGACCTCGAAGAGCGCCCCAAGCAGCGGGACCGCAAGCGCGACCGCTAGTCGACCGGCCTAGCATCATGTCCATGCAACCAAATCTTGAGGCGATCCACGCTGCCCTCGCCACTGTGCAGGACCCAGAGATTCACCGCCCGATCACTGAGCTCGGAATGGTCAAATCTGTCGAGGCCGACGCCAATGGGGTGGTGAAGGTTGCCATCTTCTTGACGGTTGCGGGTTGCCCCATGAAGGACACCATCACCGAACGAGTGACCGCAGCCGTTTCCGCAGTCGCTGGAGTCAGCAGTGTTGCGGTCGAACTTGATGTGATGAGCGACGAACAGCGCGCCGGACTCAAGACCCTGCTGCGCGGCGCCGATGCGCGCGAGATCGTCTTCAACAAGCCAGGCTCCACCACCCGCGTGTATGCCATCGCTTCGGGCAAGGGTGGCGTTGGCAAGTCCTCAGTGACTGCGAACCTCGCAGCTGCCATGGTCGACATGGGCTTGTCCGTTGGGCTGGTCGATGCTGACGTGTATGGACATTCGATCCCACGGATGCTCGACGCCCTTGATGCTCCGACGATGGTCGAAGGCATGATCATGCCGCCCACGGGCTACGGCGTTCGCGTGATTTCGATGCTCGCGTTCAAGCCAGGCGGCGTTACGCAGCCTGTTGCATTCAGAGGCCCAATGCTGCATCGCGCGCTTGAGCAGTTCCTTGCCGATGTGTGGTGGGGAGATCTCGACGTGCTCCTCCTGGACCTTCCCCCAGGCACAGGTGACATTGCTATTTCTACCGCGCAACTGCTGCCAGGAGCCGAGCTCGTGATTGTGACGACTCCGCAAATGGCTGCCGCTGATGTCGCAGTGCGCGCTGGAACCCTTGCGGAGCAGACGCACCAGAAAGTTGTCGGCGTCATCGAGAACATGAGCAGCTTCCCCTGCCCTCATTGTGGAGAGCCGATCGATCTGTTCGGCGCCGGCGGAGGTCAACTGGTCGCGCATCAGATCGGCAAGGTGCTGGGCACCGAGGTGCCGCTGCTTGGTCAGATCCCGTTCGACGTTGCTCTGCGCGAGGGTGGAGACGATGGCCGTCCACTCGTGCTCAGCCATCCTGATGCTCCCGCATCGATTGCACTGCGAGCGATCGCCGAACGCCTGGGCATGCGGCCACGTGGGCTCGCCGGAATGTCCTTGGGGATCACGCCAGCAAAGCGCTGACGGGCTCGGCCTGGCTACGTGGCGTCGGGATCGAACGTAGGCCTTGGCTCAGAGGATTTCGATGTCGCCTTGGCAACTGGCTCATCCCTCATGATGGTGCTGGCCAGGCGCTTGGGGTGCAGATCGGCCAAGCCCTTGACCGTGTCCATCGCCTCATTGATGTCCAGCCCAGCTGAATCAGCAAGATCCTGCTTGGCGCTGGAGGCCATGGTGCGCATCTGCCTCAGGAAGCGGGCGCCATCGGCCGCGGCCTTGGGGAGACGATCGGGGCCGAATATCAGCAGGCCAATAACCCCCAACATGAGGATTTCGCCCAAGCCAATGTCGAACACGTTTCTACCCTACGCCCGCTCAGCCCTTGCCTGAAGCCGAGCCGAGAGTCAACGTGGCTGTACTCGGATCGCCATCACGCTCATAGTTGATGGTGATCTTCTCCCCAGGATCGTTATCGCGAATTGCCACGACCAGTTCGGTCGCATCGCGAATCGCGCGGCCATTGACCGTCTTGATGACATCGCCGACCTCAAGTCCTGCTGCTGCAGCCGCACTGGATGCGGTCACCTTGCTGAGCTTTGCGCCCTCGCCCGCAAAGTTGATGTCGAGCGATACGCCGATCACTGGGGTGCGCGAATCGCCAGTGGCAATGATCTCTTCAGCAATGCGCTTGGCCGAGTTCACCGGAATGGCGAAGCCAAGTCCGATGCTGCCGCTCCCACCAGCAGCTGCCATCGTGGCGATTGCAGAGTTGATGCCAGTGACCTGTCCACCAGAGTTCAACAGCGGACCGCCAGAGTTGCCTGGGTTGATCGCAGCATCGGTCTGGATCGCGTTGATGAATGAGGCTTCACCATCGCCACCGGTGGTGACAGGGCGGTCGACTGCACTGACGATGCCTGCAGTGACGGTGCCAGCTAGACCAAGTGGTGCGCCGATGGCAATGACGGAGTCGCCAACGTGCACTGCATCTGAGTTGCCGAGAGTCACTGAAGGAAGATCCTTACGGCTGACCTTGACCACTGCGAGGTCATAGGCCGGATTGGTGCCTACAACTTCGCCAGTGGCCTTGGTGCCGTCATTAAAGACCACACTCAATTTGCCGCCATCGCCGAGAAGCCCGACGACGTGATTGTTGGTGAGGATGTATCCGTCTGACCGAAGCACGAAGCCAGAGCCGCTGCCAGCTCGATCCTGCCCATCAACCACGATCGAAACGACTGACGGCAGAACCGACGCCACAACCTCAGCGATGGAGCCCGCTGCAGGTGGAGAGAGTTCAGCAGGCGCTTGAGGCAGCGGGACCGACGTGGACGAGGCGGTCGACTCATCGGACTGGGTGCCGATGAAGTAGCCACCCACGCCCGCACCAAGGCCAACGATCGCGGCAGTGAGCGCGGCAATCACGACAGTGCCACCCACGCCAAGGCCGCGCTTGGCCACGATCGGCACGAAGGTCGGTGGCTCAGGAAGGGCTTCTGCAACCGGTTGGGGGCCGGACTCGGTCGACATGGATGCAGACTCCTCGCTCGGTGGTTGGTCAGGCAGCCGCGAGCGTAGACCCGTTAGGCTGCAGCCAATTCTCACACCTGTGGAGGTGCGCCATCACATCGTCCCCCCTGCCCTCGAAGGCATCATGGAACTACGCCGATGAGTGGCTCGACGAATCCGAGCAGATTCGTGCTGCGCGCGACAAGGCTGGCGAGTTGGGATGCTCCCCCGTGGCGCCTTCAACTGCTCACACTCTGCGCGTTCTGGCCAAGGCCATCAACGCCGAAAGCGTCGTCGAAGTCGGCACCGGAGCCGGAGTGTCGGGTGCGGCCCTGCTGTCTGGAATGTCTGCTGAAGGTGTGCTGACGTCGATCGACAACGAGGCCGAAGTGCAACGACTGGCCCGTGAAACCTTGAACAACCTGGGCTATGACCACATTCGTGCCCGCCTGATCACCGGCCGAGCACTCGATGTGCTGCCACGCCTCACTGAGGGTGCCTACGACCTCGTATTCATCGATGGTGACCGCACGGAGTACCCGGCGGCTCTTACCCTTGCCAAGCGGCTCCTGCGCGAAGGTGGGCTTGTTGCCTTCGACAGCATGCTGACCGAAGGCAGCATCGGCGATTCATCGAGCCGCAATCCCGAGGCCGTAGCCCTTCGCGATGTGGCGCATGCGCTGCGCGACGACGACACCTGGGTGCCAGCGCTGTTGACCGTGGGGTCTGGACTGCTGATCGCTATCAAGGTTGCTGAGTAGGGATTCGCACAAAGCAAAAGGGGCTGAGGAAATCCTCAGCCCCTTTTCTTATGCTTGTTCAGGCAAAGACTGCAAGCAGACTGTTACCGAGATTCTTGGCTTCTTCGGCGTTGAGCTCGACTACGAGCCGACCACCGCCCTCAAGTGGTACGCGCATGACATAGCCACGCCCCTCCTTGGTGACCTCGAGCGGGCCATCACCCGTTCGTGGCTTCATCGCGGCCATCGCGTCCCCTTTCGTCTGGGGACCTATTATTCCGCTTCGTCCGCGCTCGCGCACCACCGGTCAGGGTTTTGGGGCCTTTGGGAGCATTCCCTGCTCCACGAGAGCCCCCAGTTTGCGCAGTGAGTGGTTCACCCCGGCCATGAACGCTGGGCGGGCCACTGGCCAGCCCACTTTGCCCACGATGCCCAACGGCAGGTCCAGATCCTCGCTCCACAGAAACCGAGAGCGCCCGTCGGTCAGAGCCAGGACCTCCATCACGCCCGTGCCCCGAACAAAGCGCCCAGTGTGCAGCACGTCGACTCGGTACGGAGGCTCCCAGCGTGTGATCGTCATGGTGTCCACGAAACCGAGCGGGAAGCCCAGATGCTTGCCTGTGAAGGCACTCAATTCCGAGCCCACTGAACGGCCATCCCCCTGGACGATGTCGACCGTGGTGCCAACCATCCATTGATCCTGGGCCGCCCAGTCAGTGAAGGCAGCGAAGACCACCTCAACCGGTGCCTGGATATCCACGCTTGCTCTGACTTCACTCAAAGCGCGTCTGATCTCGCCGCAGTTGCTCGTTCTCGGCCCTCAGTTCAGCAAGCGTTGCGTCCACTTCGTCCATCCGATAGCCGCGCAGCACGACATCGAATTTCGGATCCTCGGCATCGACTTCCGGGCGCAGGTCAATCTCCGCCTCGGGCAGGCCGCCTTGGCGCCCGACGATCACCAGCGCGATTCCAACAATCACTGCGATGGCGATGAATACGAAAGTCACGCTCCTATCTCACCACGGCAGGCAACCCGTTGGCACCCAAGCAGGCCATGGATGTCAGGCTGGTCTCATGCCGACACCTGGCCCGCTGATTCTGGGTACTCAGAGAATCGACATTCAGGACCGGGCGATCATGGCGATCGTCAATCGCACGAAGGACTCCTTCTTTCGAGGTGGTTCCACGTTCTCCGACGACGATGCGATGGCAGCAGTGCGGGCCGCTGTTGAAGCAGGTGCCGAAGTCGTGGACATCGGTGGAGTGAAAGCCGGTCCCGGTGAAGAAGTCGACGCAGCAGAGGAGATCCAGCGAACGGCCACCTTCGTTGGGCAGGTGCGAGCAGCATTTCCAACGGTGGTGATCAGCGTCGACACCTGGCGGGCAGAGGTTGGCAGGGCGGTCTGCCAGGAAGGTGCCGATCTGTTGAACGATGCCTGGGGTGGAGTCGACCCAGCTCTGGCCGAAGTCGCCGCTGAGTTCGATGTCGGGTTGGTGTGCACTCACGCGGGGGGGCAGCAACCCCGCACGCGTCCGCATCGCGTTGAGTACGCCGACGTGATGGCGACGATCATCGACTACACCTGCGGGCTTGCCGAACGTGCCGTCGAACTTGGGGTGCGCGCTGATCGCGTCATCATTGATCCTGGACATGATTTCGGAAAGAACACGGCGCACTCCTTGGAGGCCACTCGTCGCCTGAACGAGATGGTGTCAACGGGCTGGCCTGTGCTCGTTTCCTTGTCCCGCAAGGATTTTGTCGGAGAATCACTTGGCCTGACTGCCCCAGATGACCGCCTCCTTGGCACTCTTGCCACGACTGCGATCTCCTCTTTGCATGGTGCGCGGATGTTTCGCGTTCACGATGTCGCGGCGACTCGTCAGACTCTGGATATGGAGCGCACCATCGCCGGCGTCCAGCGCCCACGCATCGCCCGTCGTGGCCTGGCCTAGGACTCTGCAGATACTGCAGCAGTGGCCCAAGAGTTCTCTATTGCTGCACATGCCTCGTGAATGGAGGTCGCCCAGTGCAACTGGGCCACTGCGTGCTCCTTGACGAAGCCAAGTGACTGCCAGTGTTCAACCTGTGCGCGCAGCAGGGCAAAGTCACCCCAGGGATCAAGCACCACTACAGGCTTGGTGTGCATCTTGAGGTGCCGTGAAGTCCAGACCTCCATGAGCTCTTCCAGAGTGCCAATGCCGCCAGGCAAGGCCAGGAAGGCATCGGCTCGATCGTCCATGATCGCCTTCCGCTCGCGCATCGTGGCGGTCACGATCAATTCATCGGAGTCGTGGTCGGCCACCTCGTAGTCGACCAGTGCCTGTGGGATGACCCCGACGGTACGACCACCGCCCAGTCGGGTGGCTCTGGCGACCGCGCCCATCATTGATTCCGAGCCACCTCCAGAGACCAGGCTCCAGGAGCGGTCGGCAATCGCCTCGCCCACTTCAGCTGCCAACTGGACATATCGGGCCGGAATCTGCGGACTCGAGGCGCAATAGACACACACGGAAGGCACCAGCGCAGCCTAGGGCAGCCGGATTTGCGCGATCACAATTTTAGTTGTACATTCAACTAATTGCTTGAACGTTCAACTCTTAACCATTCAACTAGGAAAGGGCAGTCATGACTGACCTCAGCGCAACCACCGGAACCTGGGTCATTGACCCGTCACACACGACTATTGGATTCTCAGCCCGCCACGCGATGGTGGCCAAGGTCCGCGGCAACTTCACGGAGTTCACTGGCTCCTTCACACTGGACGGCGAAGTTCCTGAGCAATCCTCGGCTGAGCTGCTCGTGCAGACTGCAAGCCTGACCACCCAGAACGCCGACCGCGATGCGCACCTCAAGAGCGCTGACTTTCTCAATGTTGCGGTCAATCCGACGCTGACCTTCAAGTCGACTGGCGTCAGCGTCAAGGGCGGTGACACCTTCATCGTCACTGGCGATCTCACGATCGGCAGCGTCACCAAGAGCATTGATGTGGAGTTTGAACTCATCGGCGTGAGCAAGGACCCGTGGGGCGGCACGCGCATTGGCTTTGACGGCGAGACCGAAATCACCCGCAAGGACTTTGGCTTGGTGTGGAACGTTGCACTGGAAGCAGGTGGTGTTCTCGTTGGCGAGAAGGTCAAGCTCACACTCGACGTGGAAGCTGTCAAGCAGTAAGCCACCGCAGCAGACGCGCATGACACATGCGCACCTGTTCCACTGAAACCCACTCATCAACTTGATGAGCGATGCTCGGGTCCCCCGGTCCGTAATTAAGGGCCGGGGTTCCGAGCGCGGTGAACCGAGCAACATCGGTCCATCCGAACTTTGGCCGCGGCATCACTCCGATTGCATCAACGAAGGCCGCGGCGGCCAGCCGATCAAGTCCGGGTCGCGCTGCATCGGCCTGGTCAACAAATTGCACGTCAAAGCCCTCGAAGACTGACTCGACATGGCTCCTGGCCTCGGCCAGTGATCGATCAGGCGCGAAGCGGTAGTTCACAGTGACCACGCATTCATCGGGGATCACATTTCCCGCAATGCCGCCCTTGATGCCGACGGCATTGAGTCCTTCGTGATAGCTGAGACCATCAACCATGGGCTCGCGTGCCTGGTAGTCCTGCAGGCGCGCCAGCACTTCACCTGCGGCGTGCACTGCATTGACGCCCATCCACGAACGCGCACTGTGCGAGCGCACTCCTCTCAGTCGAATCTCAGCCCTCAGGGTTCCTTGACATCCAGCCTCGATCCCAGCGCTGGATGGCTCCATCAGGATCGCAAGCGACGCATCGAGCAACGAGGGTTCCTCGTCGACCACCTTCTGCAGACCATTGAATTCCGAGGCGACCTCTTCACATTCATAGAACACGTAGGTGACATCACGCACGGGCTCACGAACACTGGCAGCCAAGGACAGGGCGATCGCGAGTCCACCCTTCATGTCACACGCGCCCAGGCCGTACAGCCGGTCACCATCGAAGTGGTGTGGCAGGTTGCCGGCGCTCGGCACGGTGTCAAGGTGCCCACCGATCAGCACTCGTTCAGGCCGACCCAGCTCGGTCCGTGCGACAAGAGTGTTGCCGATGCGAACGAGAGTCAGGTGCTCGCAGGTCGAAAGCGCTGCCTCGACAAGATCAGCGAGCTGCTTTTCATCATGTGACTCCGATGGCACGTCAATGATCGCGGCGGCAAGGGCGACGACATCTGTTGACAGATCCAAGGCAGGCACATGGATACGGTAGTCGCCATGTCCTCCTCAACTCTTGATCTCCCAGCTGTGACTGGTCCGGCGTCGGCTATCGGCCTTGCAACCGTGATCGGAGATGAGATTCTCGACGTCTGGTACCCCCAGCCAGCGCTGACGAGCAGTCCAACAGATGTCAGCGGCCTGGCGAGCGCAATCAACGACGATGCCATTCGCGGCGTCCACGTGCAGACCATCGTCACGACCATCGCCGATCTCGCTGCACCTCCGGCAGACACCGCAGATGTGTTCCTTCGACTGCACTTGCTCTCACATCGACTCGTGCGACCACGCACCATCAATCTCGATGGGGTTTTCGGACTGCTGAACAACGTGGCCTGGACATCGCTCGGGCCTGTGCCCCTGGATCGTCTCAACGAGACTCGGCTTCGCGCGCGCACCAAGGGGCAGCACGTCACGGTCTATGGAGTCGACAAGTTTCCGCGCATGGTCGACTACGTCGTGCCAAGTGGAGTGCGCATTGCTGATGCCGATCGCGTGCGCCTGGGTGCCCACGTCGGTTCCGGGACAACCGTGATGCACGAAGGCTTCATCAATTTCAATGCTGGAACTTTGGGCACTTCGATGATTGAAGGCCGCGTGTCCGCTGGAGTCGTCGTTGGCGAGGGTTCCGATGTCGGTGGCGGGGCTTCGATCATGGGCACGTTGTCGGGTGGCGGCAAGGAGGTGGTCACCATTGGCTCTGGCAGCCTCATTGGCGCCAACGCTGGGGTCGGGCTAAGCCTTGGCGACAACTCAATCGTTGAAGCCGGGCTCTATGTCACGGCTGGTTCCAAGGTGACCATGCCCGATGGATCCGTAGCGAAAGCACGCGAAGTCTCGGGCGCTGACAACCTCCTGTTCCGTCGGAACTCACAAACAGGCGCGATCGAAGTGGTCTCTCGCACTGGCTCCTGGGGCGGGCTCAACGCCGCCTTGCACGCAAACGACTGATGGCACAAATCAAAAGGCCCGGCTCCCCAAGGAGTCGGGCCTTTTGTCTGTCTGGAATCAGCGAGCAGCTGCTGGCGTGTAGTCGCGGGCATCGGAGCCGATGTACACCTGACGGGGGCGACCGATCTTGGTATCGGTGTCCTCAATCATTTCGCGCCATTGTGCAACCCAGCCCGGAAGACGCCCAAGGGCGAACATGACGGTGAACATGTCCGTCGGGAAGCCCATTGCCTTGTAGAGAATGCCGGTGTAAAAGTCGACATTCGGGTAGAGCTTGCGAGAGACGAAGAAGTCATCCGCCAACGCAGTTTCTTCCAATTGGCGGGCAATGCTGAGCAATGGGTCGTGCACACCCAGCGCTTCAAGCACCGAGTCGACATGGCCCTTGACGATGGCAGCACGCGGGTCATAGCTCTTGTAGACGCGATGGCCAAAGCCCATGAGCTTCACGCCGTCTTCGCGGTTCTTGACCTTGCGCACGAACTCAGCCACATCGCCTCCTGAGTCGGCGATCTCCTGCAGCATTTCCATGACGGCCTGGTTGGCGCCACCATGAAGAGGTCCAAAGAGTGCATTCACACCGGCTGACACCGAGGCGTAGACATTGGCGTTTGCTGAGCCCACCATGCGCACAGTGGACGTCGAGCAGTTCTGCTCATGATCTGCGTGCAGCAGCAGCAATGTGTCGACTGCGCTCACCACGGCGGGATTGAGGGTGTAGTCCTCTCCAGCGGTGCCGAAGGTCATCGTCAGGAAGTTTGCGACGTATCCAAGAGAAGGATCTGGATCCACAAACTTCTCACCGAGGGAGTGCTTGTAGGCGTAGGCGGCGATTGTGGGCAGTGCGCCGAGTAGTCGGAAGGTGGAGATTTCGACCTGATCCTTTTCAAAGGGATCAAGCTCGTCCTGGTAGTAAGTCGAAAGAGCAGAAACTGCCGCCGAGAGGATCGACATCGGGTGAGCATCGCGCGGGAATCCTGCGTACAGAGCCTTCAGGCCTTCAGGCACCACAAGATGCTTGTTGATCTCAGCCTCGAAGTCCGCGAGCGCTGCGCTCGTAGGCAGATTGCCGTAGATGAGGAGGTAGGCCGTCTCCAGGAATGTTGACTGCTCGGCGAGCTGCTCGATCGGGTATCCGCGGTAGCGCAGGATGCCGGCGTCACCATCGATAAAGGTGATAGCCGACGAACAGGCTGCGGTGTTGAGGAAGCCGATGTCGAACGTCACATGCCCCGTGGTCTTCATGAAGGGTGCGATGTTCAAACCAGGTTCACCTACGGTTGACGGCACCTCCGGGAGGTCAAGCTCGCCACTGGGGTACTTCACTGCGTATTCAGACACGTCTTCTCCTTCTCGGCGAGCCGACACTACAGACTGCAGTTCGTGCTGCGCTATCCCGGTGCACAGTGGGGAGAGTCACAAGGCCAACCGTTCGGGGACCTGAGCTATCGCCTGGTCGGTTGCCGTCAACGCAATTCTCACATGGTGAGCGCCTGCTTGACCATAAAAGTCGCCAGGCGTGACGACCACCCCACGCTCAGCGAACCAGGCCACGGTCTGCCAGCACGGTTCTCCACGCGTTGCCCAGAGGTACAGACCTGCAGCACTGTCATCAATCACAAACCCGGCCTTGAGCAGTGCGGCCTTGAGCAGCTCGCGCCGCTGGCGGTAGCGCTCATGCTGCACCGCAACATGAGCATCGTCGCCGTACGCGACTGCCGCAGCGTGCTGAACGGGCGCCGGAACCATGAGTCCCCCGTGCTTGCGCACTTCGAGCAGCTGCTTCACAAGGTTTGCATCTCCGGCTATGAACCCGAAGCGATAGCCAGCGAAGTTGGAGCGCTTGGACAAGGAGTGCAAGGCCAGAACTCGGTCGTGGCTGCCGCCGGATACCGACGGGTGCAGCACCGAAACAGGAGAGGCATCCCACGCGAGCTCGTAGTAGCACTCGTCGCTCGCGACGATTGCGCCGATCTGTCGTGCATGCTCAACGATGGACTTCATCCGCTCAGCACTGAGCACGTGACCCGTGGGATTGCCAGGGGTATTGAGCCAGATCAGGGCCGCATCAGGGATCGACTCGGGCTCATCGGTCGCGGTTACCTGCGCGCCACACAGCGCGCCACCCACGGCATAGGTCGGATACGCGACTCGGGGTATGACGATGTGGTCTTGGGGACCAAGGCCAAGCAGAGTGGGAAGCCAGGCGACCGCCTCTTTTGAGCCAATCGTCGGCAGGATCGACTGCGGGTCCACGCTGGAGCCAAGAATGCGCTGCACCCAGTTCGCGCATGCACTGCGCATCTCCAGGCTGCCGTGCGCCGTGGGGTATCCCGGCGAGTTGGCCGACTCAATCAGCGCCTGTTGAACGATCGCCGGAGTTGGATCAACGGGCGTGCCGACCGAGAGATCAATGATCCCCAGTGGGTGGGTTGAAGCCTGTCTGGAATAGGGGGCCAGGAGATCCCAAGGGAAGTCCGGAAGCTGAATGGCCCGTCCCATGTCTATTCGTCGTGCTCCTGGGGAGGCAGGGCCGTCACCATCGGGACATCAAAGGTCTGCGGACCCAGTTTTGCCGCGCCACCCGGGGAGCCGAGTTCAACAAAGAAGTCCACATTGGCCTGGGTGAATGCAGTCCACTCTTCGGGCACATCGTCCTCGTAGTAGATCGCCTCAACCGGGCACACCGGCTCACAGGCGCCACAGTCAACGCATTCGTCGGCCTGGATGTACAGCATCCGGTCGCCCTCATAAATGCAGTCGACCGGGCATTCTTCAATGCATGCCTTGTCCTTGAGATCGACACATGGCAGTGCTATGACGTAGGTCACGTAAGACTCCAGTTCAACGGGGTGAGCGCAGCCAAACTTACACAACTCTTCGAGCCAGGCGAACCGACTACCTGCTCAACAGGCCAGAACGTGACGTAACTCCCGGAAATGCGGGCGCCGCATCGCCTGAACTCGGCGTCGGACTTGGGCTCTTGCTTGGCTTCCTGGTGCCTGATGCGCTCGGTGAGGGGGATGGCCTGAAGGTGGTGCCAGGCTTCTTCTCCTTGCCGCAGATCACTTCCGGCGATGGCTTGTACTTCGTGGAAATCGTCTCGCGCTTGACTTCTACGCCGTCCTTGTAGAACACCCTGTCGACATTGATGTTGAATCCATCCATCCCACCCTGCCCAAGGCACGTCGATGACTGGTCATAGATCGTCTTGTACTTCACGATGTTTGTGCGCGGTCCGGATTCAGCCTTGATATCGCTGTACTCAGGAGTGCCCCAGATCGAGACGTTGATCGAAGTGGAACCTGCCGACGCCTGGATGTAGACGGCATTGGGGTAGGGATTCTTGAACTTCATATCGAAGCTTCCCCACGCCACCGTGGCTTCCAATCCAGGCTTGTACCGCGAGATGAAGATCGAGTGAGCAACGACCTGCACCGGCTCCATGCCTGCATAGAACGCTGCAGTCCACGTGGCGGTCACCGCAGTGGACACACCGCCGCCGAGATCCTCATCAAAGATGCCACCTTGACCAATGACGAAGCCAACGGTGTAGCCGTTGGCGACTGTGCGCTCCTTGATCGTTTCGTTCATTGAGAAGGTCTCACCTGGCAGCACCACGGTGCCATTCAGCCGTCGTGCTGCTTCACCGATGTTCTGCTTTCGGTAAGCGGCATAGGGGAAGGCTTGAGTGAAGGTCGACAAGCGCTCCTTGACTCCCAGCTGTTGCGCCTGCTCGGTTGTGAGCTGGGGCTCGCGCACGCCCACAGTCACGGTGACCGTGCGATCGGGCGGATTCATGCCAATGACTTCACCTACTGCAGTGGCCAGCTCTTCGTCGGAAACGCCCTTGCCGACCTTGCTGGGAACGATGACAGGCACGCCATTTTCAATGACAAACGTGGCATCGCGGCCCGGAGCCTCGACAGTTGCGATCTGCTCAGCAATTGCCTTGTGCAGTACACCGCCATCCAGGATCGGCACGAGTTGCCCATCCTCGGCACTGAAAGTCAGCGAACGGGCAATTGCTCTGGGTCCAAGTCGAGCGGAAATGCCATCCACCTGCACTTGCACCGGAGCGCTGACGGCCTGTGTGGCGACCGCTTTCGCGGCAAGGAGCGCGTCGTCAGAAACTGTGGGATTGGCAACTGCAGGTGAGACAGTTACAGACGTCTTTCCTGTTGCGAAGGCATCCACGATGGCTGAGCTGGCTGCAGCATCATCGATTTCACGACCAGTCGCACCCGGGATTTCTACTGGCTTCAAGCCCTTCATGTCGATCATCGGTTCAACGGGCGCACGATCAATGACTGTGGCAATCGCATCAACCTGCGCGGACAAACTGTCCTGATTGACCAGCACCACAGGATCAAGGGTTCGTGTGGCGAACAAGCCGGTGAACAAGGCGATCGGGTTCCAAGTGCGAGATGAGGCCTGCTCCACCGTGGATTCGACATCGAAGCTCAACCCTGCGTCACTGGGCAGGATTGGGAAATCGCGCTTGAGGCTCTTCACCGTGATGGGAGTGGTCTCGTTGCTGGCCAGTCCCTTTTTCAGAGCAACGGTGGTCTCTGCGGTCGACATGCCACCTATGTCGATGCCCAGCACAGAGGTTCCGCGAGCGATGCCTGAGCCAGCCAGCAGGACAGCGCCGACATAGGCCACCAGGACAAGCAGAATCGCGCCGAGTCCCAAGAGGATCCATCGGCGAGAAGACCACACTGGCCACTGCCAGTGGCTCTGCTCACTCACGAACGCAACCCCCGGAAATCAATTGAATGGTGCTCCGATGGTAAGCGACTGACGATCAAGATCCCGGCAGGCCATGAAAGCGGCCTTTCCAGAACAACAGCGGTGCCGCGTCCTGCTCTGAAATGCTGAGCTTTTCCACCGATCCGATAACGATGTCGTGATCGCCGGCGCTGATCATCGAGTGGATTGAGCACTCAATCCAGCCCAATGCCTCAGAGACCAGTGGAACTCCGTGTTCGCTGCGCATATGAGGGACTTCTGCGAACTGGTCGGCCAGAGGCCGACCGCGCAATGAGAACCAGCGAGCCGTGTGATCAGCGCCCTCTGGCAGCACTGACACAGCGAAATGACTGGTCTGTTTCAACGCTTCATGAAACCGGGAAGAGCGCTCCACACAGAACAGCACCAACAGTGGATCCAAGGAGAGCGAAGCGAAGGAGTTCGTCGTCATTGCGTGCTCTACGCCGTCGGCAACTGCGGTGACCACTGCAACTCCCGTGGCATACCGACCAGCAACCGTGCGGAGTGACTGTGCGTCAAGCTCCAATTCACGCATTGATGGTCTCGATTCGGGGCTCCACGCGATCGTGTATGACAGGGAAGGTGGCGGCAGCGGTGCCGAGGATGACACCCCCGAGCAGATAGACCCATTGGCGTCCGCCACCTGACAGCGCGACATCACCAGAGGGAGATTCAGCTGCCATCACGATGGTGGCCACAATCCATCCACTCAGCAGAACTGAGCCACCCCAACGACTTTCGATCAACCAGGTAGCACCGCGAATGACGATGACCAGCACGAGGATGACCAGCACCATGCCCCATGGGATGACCAGCAGCCCCCAAGGCACCGAGATGATGAATCTGTCAGCCTGGATGAACGCCCCAATGACGCCAACCAGAATTCCGGTGAGAAAGATGCCGACAAGTTGCAGCGCGCGGATCACGCATTGACTCCGGCAAACAGATCACGTTCACGCCCTTGGACCAAGGGACCCGACTGACCCAGAACAAGTCGGAAGTACTCATGACCGAACATGCTCACCCCGGCGGTGTCCACAAGTGCAAGAAAACCGCCCTCTGTGCTGATCTGGGTTGCATGGGCGCGGAGCGCGTCGAACTTCTGCTCCAGAAATGCGCTTGCGTCAATGTCGGTCGTAATCAACTCGTCGTCAGTGGCGAACGGGAGATCATCGGGATCCATCTCGGCGAATCCATCGGTGTGCCCCGCCTCGCGGAGGGCAAGGATTCCGGCGCGCACTTCGCTGCGCGACATCGCTGTCCAATACAACTTGGAAATCTGCCACGGCTCACCCATCTCAGGATGGAAGCCGTCAATGCCGGCCAGCGCGACGGCATAGTGCGTCACCCGATGTGCCTGCAGGTGATCCGGGTGTCCGTAGCCACCGAAGTCGTCGTAGGTCACGACCACCTGCGGACGCACCTCGCGAATGACCTTCACCAGTTCAAGTGCGGCTTCCAGCAGGTCTGCGCGCCAGAAGCAGGCTGGATTGTCGTTGGGCGGGGTGCCCACCATGCCTGAGTCGCGAAAGCGCCCCGGACCTCCAAGCAGCCGCCAGTCAGTGACTCCCAAAGCCGCCATCGAAGCGGCCAGCTCCTGCTGCCGAAGCGCGCCGAGCTTGTCCTCTTGATCGGATGCCAGATGCGACACCTCAGGAAGCAGAATCTCGCCTTCCTCGCCCAGGGTGCACGTCACCAGTGTGACCTCAGCGCCTTCAGATGCGTATTTGGCCATGCTGCCGCCAGTGCCGATGCACTCGTCATCGGGATGCGCGTGGACCAGAAGGAGTCTGCGAGTCACATGCAGACGGTACATGCGGCAACATGACGCTTGTGACAAACAGTGCTCCCGCTCAGCAAGCCCAGAGCGAAATCGAGTCCTACCCTCGCCAGCGCGCGCGCACTCGAGGCTTTCAACTCGGGCGCCCACGCAACTTTCACATCACGCAGTCGCGCGTGCTCTTCATCCGCAGCTCATCTGGTTCAGACACGGCGGGCTCTTTGTGGAGTGTGGAACTTGGCGAAGAACTCAGCGAGCGGTGCATCGTCGATGTCCGCACAGATCTGCCTTTCGACATCGACGCCGACCTGCCAGAAGCTGAGCGCGCTCGCAGGGAGCGGATGCGCGAAGTGACGGGAGGCATCACTGCATTCAGTGTCGACGCCTCCGGCACCAAAGCAGTCTTCCCCGTTTCTGGAGTGCCCTATCTCGTGGACTTGAACTCCGGCGAGCTCACCCGCCTGCCCACACCAGGCGCGGTCGTGGACCCTCGCATCGACGCAACAGCAAGCTTCATTGCCTTCGTCCACGAAAACTCGCTGTACGTGGTTGACCTTGCGCAGTTGGATGCGGGCGCGGCCTGCGTTGCCCTTTCTGAGAGTCCCACTGAGACGTGGGGTCTCGCGGACTACATTGCGGCCGAGGAGCTCTCGCGATATCGAGGCCACTGGTGGTTGAGCGAGCGGCCAGGAACACTGCTCGTCGAGCGCGTCGATGACTCACCAGTGTTGGAATGGTGGATCTCGGACCCGGCCCACCCCACGAATCCACCGCACGCCATGCGCTACCCCGCGGCCGGGACGACCAACGCCACAACGCAACTGTGGTGGGTCGACCCCTCGGGCGCGTCAACTCAATTGACCTGGGATGCGGATGCATTTCCATACCTCGCCTCAGTCAACCCAGGCAGCACGGGAACCATCGTCGAGCTGCTGAGCCGCGATCAACGCACAGTCAGCATCTGCCAGGTCGATTTCCTGACTCAAACACTCGTTGAAATGCAATCTCGAGCTGATCACGCGTGGATCGATGTGATGGCGGGCGTGCCCTGCATCAACGACGCCAATGAGCTGCTTGAGATCGTCGCGGACGAAGCCACTGACACCTATCGATTGAGCAAGGCAGGGGTGCTGCTCACACCCGCAGGTTTGCAACTGCGCGGCCTGAATTCACACAGCGCGCGCGGCGCAATCTTCAGCGCCTCCCCCTCGGCCAACACCCTTGCCCTGTACCGACTCACCTACGAGACAGGCGAAATCGAAGCGCTCACAGACCCATCTGCGTGGTCTGGTGGCTCATTCGAAGAGCTGACATCGATTGTCTCCGAAGCCGATGCATTCCAAGCCCACACCACCTTCGTCGTGGAACACGGCGGGCATCGGCATGAAGTCGGCAACTTTGCAGAGACTCCGAGAGTCGATCTGCGCTTGGAGTACAGCGAGGCAGGGCAGGACGCGCTGCAGGCCTGCGTGCTGTGGCCCAATGGCCATGTGCCGGGCAGCGCCAAACTCCCCGTGATCATGTCGCCTTACGGAGGACCGCACGGTCAGCGCGTGATGCGCAATGCGGCTGCCTTCACCACTGAGCAGTGGATCGCCGATCAAGGATTTGCAGTGATCGTTGCCGACGGCCACGGCAGCCCAGGGCGCGGTCCGAGCTGGGAGCGAGCTGTGCTCAACGATCTGGCCACCTACCCCCTGGCGGATCAGGTACAGGCGCTCACAGCGCTGGCCCAAGCGCACCCGGACCTGGACATTGAACGAGTTGGCATCCGTGGCTGGTCATTCGGTGGATATCTGGCAGCGCTCGCTGTGCTTGATCGGCCGGACATCTTCAAGGCCGCAGTCGCCGGAGCCCCTGTGACCGACTGGAAGCTGTATGACACGGCCTACACCGAGCGCTACCTCGGGCATCCCGACACCAATCCCGATGCCTATGACCGGACCTCGCTGCTCCTTCGCGCACACCAGCTCACGCGACCACTGCTGATGCTCCACGGGCTTGCAGACGACAACGTGCATGTGGCGCACACATTGCAGCTTTCAAGTGCCCTGCTCGCTGCAGGACGCCCTCATGCCGTGGTGCCACTCACCGGCGTCACACACATGACTCCGCAAGAGGTGGTCGCTGAGAATCTTCTTCGACTTGAAATCGACTTCTTCCGTGAGCATCTGGGAACCTGAGAAGGTGGAGTCATGGGGAGCTGATCTCTACGGCGATCCATGCCGTGAGTGCGGCTTCGCTTGGCGAATCACCCCAGATCAAGCTGTTGACTTGGTGCGCAATATTCCTACGACTTACTCGCGTCTGCTCGAGCACCGAACTGGATTTGAGCGGCATCCCGACCTGACATGGAACGCATCTGCCTACGTCAGTCACGTGACGGACAATCTTCGAATCTGGGCTGAACGCTTAGCTGGTGCCCGACTGTCGCGCGCACGAGAAGTCGCCGCATACGACCAAGACCTGCTTGCAGAAGCTAAGAGCTACAACGAAATTGACCTCAGCGGAGCCCTCTGGTCTCTGACGGATGCAGTGAATGCATGGTTGGACTCGGTCACCCTTGCCAGGCAGAGGGATGTGACCCTGCTGCACGCTAGCCGCGGTATTCAGACAGTCGACGACGTTGCTCGGAACAACGCGCATGACGGCATCCACCACGCGTGGGACATCCAGCGAATCGTGAACTACGTTGAGGAATAGCTCTTTTTCGATCGACTTCTTCCGCGAGCATCCGGGAGGTGCGCAGTGACACCAACGGAAATCTGGGGCCCTGAGCTGTATGGCGACCCGTGCCGTCAGTGCGGATTTGATTGGTCGATCTCGACCGAGGATGCGATCGGCATCGTCGCTGGATTCTCACATCGGTTCACCGAACTGCTGGGCGAAAACGCCGGCAGCATCAGTCACCCTGAATTGAGCTGGTCAGCTGCGGCCTACGTCTCGCACGTCGCGGACAATCTCTGGATCTGGGCCCAACGTCTGTCGGGGGCCCGATTGTCGGGTGTGCTCGAGGTTCCAGGCTATGACCAGGACCTGCTTGCGCAGGCCCGCAACTACAACGAGAACAGCACAGGGGCTGCCCTGTGGGCGCTCAGCACAGCATCAGATCTTTGGCAGGAATCCGTTAACGCGGCACTGGCTGGGCATGTCGTGCTGAACCACGCCACCGTGGGTCGGATGACCACAGCCGACGTCATTCGTGCGGCATCCCACGATGGCAACCATCACGTATGGGATGTGGAACGGATCGTGGCGTACTCCAAGGCCTAGCCCTTGGGCTTGCGACCAGCCTTGGAGCGATCAGCCTGGGTCAGCAACACCTTGCGAATGCGCACCGTTGCTGGAGTGATCTCCACACATTCGTCTTCACGGCAGAACTCAAGGGCCTGCTCAAGTGACAGGGCCTTGTGCGGAATGAGCGGCACGAGCACATCACTTGAAGACTGACGCATATTGGTCAGCTTCTTCTCCTTGGTCGGATTGACATCCATGTCCTCAGAACGCGAGTTCTCGCCCACAACCATGCCTTCATAGACCTCGGTGCCGGGGCCAACGAACAGGGTGCCGCGCTCTTGCAGGTTGGCAAGTGCGAATCCCGTGGTGGGGCCACTGCGATCAGCGACAAGTGAGCCGGTTGGTCGCGTGCGCAACTCACCGTGCCATGGCTCGTAGCGATCAAAGATGTGGTGGAGGAGACCAGTTCCGCGAGTTTCAGTCAGGAACTCAGTTCGAAAGCCAATGAGTCCTCGAGCCGGAACGATGTAGTCCATCCGGACCCAGCCGGTGCCGTGATTGACCATCTGCTCCATGCGGCCCTTGCGCAGGGCCATCAGCTGTGTGACGACACCGAGGTAGTCCTCAGGGATGTCAATGCTCAGCTTCTCCATCGGCTCATTGATCTTGCCGTCAATGACCTTGGTGACGACCTGGGGCTTGCCGACGGTGAGTTCAAAGTCCTCACGACGCATCATTTCCACGAGAATCGCCAGCTGCAATTCTCCTCGGCCTTGGATCTCCCAGGTGTCGGGACGCTCGGTGGGATTCATGCGGATGGAGACGTTGCCGACCAGTTCTTGCTCCAAGCGCTGCTTGACCATGCTGGCGGTGAGCTTCTTGCCACTCTTGCCCGAAAGCGGAGCAGTGTTGATGCCAATGGTCATCGAGATCGATGGCTCATCAACGGTGATGACAGGCAGTGCGATCGGATTCTCGGGGTCAGCCAAAGTCTCACCGATGGTGATCTCAGGGATGCCTGCAACGGCGATGATGTCGCCCGGACCTGCGCTGTCAGCTGGCACGCGGGTGAGGTTCTTGGTGATGAGCAGCTCCACGACCTTGGCACGCTCGGTGGTGCCATCGGTCTTCATCCAGGCAACCTGCTGGCCCTTCTTGATGTAGCCCTGGTGCACGCGGCACAGAGCCAAGCGACCCAAGTAAGGCGAGGCATCGAGGTTGGTCACATGAGCCTGAAGGGGCTTCTCCGGGTCGTACTGCGGAGCTGGCACTGTGGAAAGAAGCTGCTTGAACAGTGGCTCAAGGTTCTCCTCCTCTGGCATGCCGCCATCTTCTGGACGAGTCAATGACGCGCGACCGGCCTTGGCACTGGTGTAGATGATGGGGAAATCGATCTGCTCTTCGGTGGCATCTAGATCGAGGAAGAGCTCATAGGCCTCGTCAACGACCGCACCAATGCGGGAGTCGGGACGATCGACCTTGTTGATAACCAGCACGACCGGCAGCTTCTTCTGCAGCGCCTTGCGCAGTACGAAACGGGTCTGTGGCAGGGGGCCTTCAGATGCATCGACGAGCAGCACGACACCGTCGACCATTTCCAGACCGCGCTCCACCTCGCCACCGAAGTCAGCGTGGCCGGGGGTGTCAATGATGTTGAAGGTCACTCCACCCTCAGGGGCACCGGCTCCGGTGTAGTGAACGGAGGTGTTCTTCGCGAGAATCGTGATGCCCTTTTCGCGCTCAAGGTCCATGGAGTCCATGACTCGGTCATTGACATCCTGGTTCTCACGGAAGGCACCGGACTGCCACAGCATGGCGTCTACGAGGGTGGTTTTGCCGTGGTCAACGTGGGCGATGATGGCGA
>JAUSQD010000111.1 GCA_030652695.1 Actinomycetota bacterium | reverse complement strand
AGAGTTCTTCATGCGATTCAACGTGGAGTCGAAGCGACTGTCCCTGATGTGATGTTCATGCTTGACCAGGGGGCACAGGTCCTCAAAATCGTCTTGATGATCACCCAGGAACGACATGTAGATGAAGCGTCCGTCGCCGGTCCTGTAGTTCGTGCCTGACCATTGGCTGAAACTGCGATCAATGAACTGGCCGAACATCGAGGGTCCTTCGGAGAATCCCGAGCTGATGATTGCCGGCGCATTGAACCAGGCCGCGGTGCCCATGAGTGATGAATCCACCACTGGTGCCTCGCCGGTGCGCTCACGCTTGAGCAGGGCAGCGCAGATGCCGCCGGCCAGCACCAGGCCTGACATGCCGTCGCCGTGACCGACCATGCCAGGAGGGTTCTGCGTGTTGGTGACCTGCATGGCGGCAACGCTGAGCGAACCGCGCGACCACCAGCTGGCGGCGTCATAGCCACCGCGCATGTTCTCAGGGCCAAGAGGCCCGGCGCCGGTGCCCTTGGCGTAGATGAGCTTGGGATTGATCTTCTTCAGGTCGTCGACATCGAAGCCCAGTTTGGTGCGGGTCTTGGGAAGGAAGCTGGTCAGGAAGACATCAGACTCCTTCACCAATGCGTACAGGGTCTCGCGGCCTTCATCGGTTGCCAGATTCAGAGCCAGCGAGCGCTTGCCACGGTTGTAGTGCTTGAACATCCAGGCTGCGCCGCCTGGTTCCAAGGTGCCGCCAGCGAACAGGCGCATCGGGTCAGGGGAGTTGGGGTTCTCAATGTGGATGACATCTGCACCCCATTCAGCCAGCACGCGGGCGGCCGATGGGCAAAAGGCCCACATAGTCAGATCAAGAACGCGAAAGCCATCAAGCATGCCGCTCAATTGATACTCCGTTTCAGTTGCCCGCTGGGTGGTGGCCCGGGCGCTACCGTGAATGTTTCGACAACTTATGCAGCCTCACCGGCATCGTCAACGGAAATGACCAAACTGCTACTCCCAGACCGGGGTACGGCCTCCGGCATAGCGATCACCAAATGAGCCATGGGGCAGGATCTGGAGAATCTGCTCGAGATCTGCTGCGCTGAGGGCAACATTGGCAGCGCCGACGTTTTCCTCCAAGCGCTTGGGGCTTTTGGTTCCAGGGATCGGCACGATGTCATTGCCCTGAGCCAGCAGCCACGCGATTGCGAGCTGCGCAACGGTGCAGCCCTTGCTCGCAGCCAGCTCCTTGAGTTGCGCAACGGCATTCATGTTCAAGTCGAAGTTGTCGCCAGCCCAACGCGGGTCGCGTCGACGCATGTCGTCTTCGGCATATTGATCTGCCGGCCGCACGTCAGCCGTCAGGAAACCGCGACCAAGTGGGGAGTAGGGCACGAAGCCGATGCCCAATTCGCGAGTCATCGGCAGCACTGCTGCTTCAACATCGCGCTCGAAGACTGAGTACTCCGTCTGCAGCACCGAAACCGGCTGCACGGCATGTGCGCGCTTGATCGTCTGAGGGCCGGCTTCGCTCAGGCCGAAGTAGCGAATCT
>JAUSQD010000094.1 GCA_030652695.1 Actinomycetota bacterium | reverse complement strand
GTGCGCTTCGGCAATGTGCTTGGCTCGCGTGGTTCGGTCATCGAGACCTTCCGCTACCAGATTGAGCACGGTGGACCAGTGACCGTCACAGATGAACGCGTCACGCGCTATTTCATGACAGTCAGCGAAGCAGTGCACCTGGTTCTGCAGGCATCGGTGCTCGGGGGCCACGGCGAGACTCTGATCTTGGACATGGGAACGCCAGTGCGCATAGCCGATGTTGCGCGACAGATGATCCAACGATCAGGTCGCGATGTCGGCATCAAGTTCACCGGGCTTCGACCGGGTGAGAAGCTTGACGAGGTGCTGGTCGCATCAGGAGAAAGCGCGGATCGACCGCTGCACCCGCTCATCTCGCACACGACTGTTCAGGCCGAGACCTTCGCCTGTCTCAGTGTCTTCGAAGAAGGCAGCGAGCCCTTGACTGCATTGCGTCAGCTGGCTTCTGGCACAGACCGCGATGAGTGAGCTGCCAAGCATCGGCATCGTCACCGTCGCTACGAACCGCTACCTGGACTACTGGTTTGCGATGGCCCAAAGCGCCGAGCAGCACCTCTTCCCAGACAACGATGTGGTCATGCATGTCTTCACCGACCGTGTGGACGATGCGCAGGAGATGTCGCGGACGCTCACACGCGTGAAGGTGGATCCCATTGCTATCCCTGCCTACGGCTGGCCTGAGGCAACATTGCTGCGCTACGAGCTCTTTGATCAGCACAGTCATCGGCTTACCGAGGATGTACTTGTGCACTTGGACGCCGACATGCTCTTGGTCCAGGACGTCGGCCAGGAGTTGGACCCAAGCGCATGGGTCAACGGCATCGCTCTTGTCCGTCACCCCGGCTTTCGCCGTCCAGCACTGGCCAAGCGGGCCGAGCTCTATTTGCGCAAGCCACGGCTGGCAGCTGCAGACGCTCGCCTGAAGGTGCTGGTCGGAGGGCTCGGCAGTTGGGAGTCTGATCCCGAGTCGCTGGCATGTGTGCCACGCGAGTTGCGCAAGCAGTACGTCTGCGGCGGAACCTGGATGGGCCGCGCCCAAGAACTCCTTGCGATGATTCATGAACTCGCAGAGCACACCCGAACTGATCTGGATTCCGGAAGAATTGCCCTGTGGCATGACGAGAGTCACTTGAACTGGTTCGCATCGAACAATCCGACATCAATCCTTGGCAGCGAGTATTGCTTCGCCCCGGGCTACCCGAACCTCACCGACCTTCGGCCGCGCATCGTCGCAGTGGACAAGGGCAGTGCGCGCACCCGCTGATCCCACGACCCTGGGCATCACGTCCAGACTGGTCGGAGGATTGGGCAATCAGCTGTTTCAGTACGCAGCTGGTCGGGGTGTTGCAACGCGCTTGGATTGCCCACTGTTTCTGGATCAGTCGCCACTTGCACACGTGGGTGCAAGTGACACCGTTCGCGAGTTTGCACTTGACTGGCTGATCGAACCCACTCAGCTCATCGACTCCGGAAAGTCTCAGACTGGTCGTCTCATCTCGGCTGTACGACGCAGAGTTCCTTCATTTGCCGGTGGCAGGGTCTTTCAGCAACAGGGCTTTGCATACGACCCTCGCATTACTCAGGTCTCATCAGGCGCGATCCTTTCGGGCTACTTTCAGTCGTGGCGCTACTTTGCGCACATCGAGGACGAACTTCGTCAGGATCTACTTGCCCACATCCCCCACTCTGCCTGGCAGAGCCAGACTGCGGCGCAATTGCAATCACTTGGTCCCTGGATCGCGCTCCATGTTCGCCGGGGCGACTATCTGCTCGCGCGCAATTCCGCATTCCATGGACTTCTCGGCCGCGCGTATTACGAGCGCGCGCTGGCGCTCCTGAAGAGCAAGGGAGTGTCCGGGCAGATCGTGTTGTTCTCCGATGACCCGCCATCCGCCAAGACCATGCTCGGCGAGCTTGCCTCCGACGCGGTGCTCATCGAGCCCAGCGCAGGCACACATGCAATGGAAAGCATCGGGTTGATCGCACAGGCGTCGGCGATCATCACCGCCAACAGCTCATTCAGCTGGTGGGGCGGGTGGCTGGCCAATCCACAGATCTCGATGGTCGTTTCCCCGAGCCCGTGGCTGAATGATGGGGCAATGGACGAACACGACCTTCGCCCGCTCCAATGGCTCACTGTTGATGCGGGCTTTGGCCAGGCATGAGGAGGCCCGTGATCGCCCGCAGTGCGCACCAGCGATCTGCCTATGCTGTGACGCTTCACCCGCAGTGCATCGGAGAGCACGTGATCCCGTTCAACCGTCCCTCGTTCCATGGCAATGAGCGCCTCTACATGGAACAGGCCATCACCAACGGATCGATCTCCGGCAATGGCGAGTTCACCCGCAAGGCCGAGGCGGCGCTCTCGGAAATGCACGACGGTGCTGCCGTACTGCTGACGACCAGCTGCACGCATGCTCTTGAGATGAGCGCGCGACTGCTCGATCTTCAGCCGGACGACGAGGTGATCGTGCCTTCCTACACCTTCGTCTCAAGCGCGAGCGCGTTCATGTGGAATGGGGCGCGACCCGTCTTCGCCAACAGCCGCGCTGACACGCTCAATATCGATCCCGCGGATGTTGCGGGTCTGATCACACCCCGGACCAAGGCAATCTGCATCGTGCACTACGCGGGAGTCGGAGCAGACCCTCGTGAGTTCGCAGAGCTGGCTGAACGCCACGGCATCGCGCTCATCGAAGACAACGCACATGGCCTCGGCGGAACCTTCGAAGGGCAGCTCCTTGGCACCTTCGGCGCTATGTCAACGCTCAGCTTCCACGAGACCAAGAACATCACGTGTGGTGAGGGCGGCGCGCTCGTCATCAACGATCCTGCGCTCGTTGAACGAGCGGAGATCCTTCGCGAGAAGGGCACCAACCGCGCACGCTTCCTGCGCGGACAGGTGGACAAGTACACCTGGGTCGACATCGGCTCCAGTTGGGTGATGTCCGACATGCTCGCCGCAATTCTCGCCGCACAGCTGGAGGGCTTCGACGAAATTCAAGAACGTCGCCTTGCGTTGTGGAACCGGTATCACCAGGGGCTTGCCGACTGGGCCAGCGAAGCAAACGTCCTCCTGCCCTGCATTCCTGTTGAGGCAGCGCACACCGCACACATGTTCCATCTGCGCTTGGCATCACTGGAACGACGCGACGCGTTCATCCAACACATGCAAGAACGCGGGGTCCAGACGGTCTTCCATTACCAGGCGCTGCATGAATCGCCCGTCGGGTTGAGCTTGGACCAAGCCCATGCCTGTCAGGTCGCGAGCGATGCCTCGCACACTCTTGTCCGACTGCCACTGTTCTACGACCTCAGTGCGCTTGATCAGCAAATCATCATCGATGCAGTGACGGCATTCAAGTAGTCATGACAGAGGATCCCTCCGCCAGCAGGCCATCAGTGGATGCCTGGGTCGATGTGCTGCTGCCCACTCGCGCACCTGCGCCGTGGTTGGCCGAAACCCTCGATGGACTGCTCACGCAGACTCATCCCAACTGGCGCTTGGTGGCGGTTGTGCATGGCGATGCAACTGACCTGAGCCCACTGATTCTTGACCGCATACCCAGCGCCGTCATCGTTGCGATGACCGACGATGCCAAGCTGCAGGATCTCCTCAATGCGGGCCTTCAGGCCTGCACTGCTGACTACGTTGCTCGCCAGGATCACGATGACATCCCTGAGCCGACTCGTCTGGAAGCGCAACTGGCCTTTCTACAGGAGCACCCAGAAGTCCTCGCCGTGGGATCTGCGGCAGCAGAGATCGACGAGCACGGAAATGCCATCGGCTCTCGCGAGATTCCAAGCGGATCAGAGTTCATCAAGGCGCTTCGTTGGCGAAGCGCCTTGATCCATCCCAGCGTCATGTTCCGTCGCGCTGCAGTGCTCGAGGTAGGCGGCTATGACATAGGTGCCACCAATGCCGAGGACTACGAGCTCTGGCTGCGATTGGCCGCCGCAGGAGAACTCGACAACATTCCCGAGCCGCTGCTGCGCTACCGAGTGCATTCGCAGCAGATGTCGCAGGCCCGCGCGATTCCGCGTGCCACGCGCACCCTTGTCGGCAGGTCACGTCGCGCGCTTGCTCGCAGTCGCCGAGAGTCGCTGATCATGGCGCAACTGCGGCAGATTGCCTGGTCCACACGGCAATTCGTGCGCAGCGTCCGACGGCCCACGTAGACCGCTCAGCTACAGAACCGGCCGCGCAGGCAGGCTCGCAGGAGGGCGAATCGGCGCAGTCACCATGGCCCAACGGCTGACAGCGAGGTTGCGGTAGGCACTTGCGGCTTGCGGCCGTCGCAGGATGAGGCGCACTGCGGCCTGAGCCGATGCTGAGAGTGATTGCAACAGGGCTTGCACACGAAATCCAAGAGTGCTCGTGCCACGACGAGCCATCGCAATGGTTGCCAGTCGACCATTCCAGCGGGCCAGCTCTCGCTGCTGCGCCTGCGTAAGGATTCGCACCCGATCCTCCTCGACGACCACTGCAGCGGCAAGCACGTGAACGACGCCACGAGCGTCCAGACGCGCGAGGAGATCCATGTCCTCTGCACCCGAGAGATCAAAGTACGAGTCGAAGCGAAAGCCCTGAACAACTGACGCGGGTAGCAAAAGGCCGCTGGTTCCTGCCGGCAGCAGTTCTTCCATTCGCACTTCTTGGACCAATGTGGTCAGCGCCTCATGTGTGCTTGGCAACTCAGCAACGTGGAGATATCTGGATCGAATGACAGCTTCTGGCTGCCTCAGCTGCTCGCCTCGCATGGTCTGCACCCAGCCTTCTGGCACCATCGCGTCGTCATCGATGAAGCAGACAGCAACGCCCTCTTCCACTCGATCAAGAGCCGCGTTGCGCACGGTCGAGTAGCCAGGAGCGTCCTTTGCGAGGTAGTCCAAGCTGACAGGGAATGAGCCGGACACTGCATCGACCACTGACTGCGCGGAGTGAGTGTGATCGTTGTCGACCACAAGGACACTGACGGCCGGCGGCCAGCTCTGGGCGGCTAGGCAGTCAAGTAGCCTTCGCAGAGTCGCTGGTCGGGCACGTGTACAGATCGCAATGACGAGTGTGTCCATCAGCAGTGGGCTCTCATCACCGCTGAACTACGAGAGTCCGAGCAGGTGTGCCTGCTGCGCGAAGTTCGGCACGGCAGCAATGACTTCATCGAAACTGCCACGTGCGACGACAGATCCGGACTCCAGGTAGACCACCAGATCACAGTGACGGACGGTTGCAAGTCGATGGGCAACCGTGACGATCGTGACCTCCCCCTCGAGCTCCTGCAAGGTGTCGACAATGGCGCGCTCTGTCTCAGCATCGAGCGCACTGGTTGCCTCGTCCAGCACCATCAATCGAGGTCGGGTGTACAGCGCTCGCGCGATGCCCAGCCTCTGCCGCTGCCCACCGCTGAGCCGAACGCCCGATTCGCCAACGATGGTGTCCAGACCTTCACGCGAATCCTTCAGGAATGCATCCAGTCGCGCTGCCCTCAGCGCTTCCCAGACTCGATCGTCATCGATCGCATACAGCGGCAGGCCAAGTGCAACATTCTCACGAATGGTTCCGGTGGCGATGGCAACTGTCTGCGGCACATAGGCAAGAGCACCAGGCCAGCGCGTCACGGCTTCCAAGGGAGGCAGGCCTCCGATCAAGACCGATCCGATGACTGGCTGTACGACGCCGAGAATTGCGTCGGAGAGCGTTGACTTGCCTGCCCCAGTCGGGCCAACGAGAGCAACAGAGGATCCAGGAGTGACATCAAGGCTCACTTCACGCAATGAGGGTGCTGCGCCAGCCTCGTAGCTGAAGGTGACGTCCCTGACCTGGATCGTCGCTTGAAAATCCGGGTAGCCCTCATTGATTCTTCGGGTCAGTTCAGCAACGCTGACAACTTCGTCGGCGTCGGTGAGGGCCTGCAGGTTGGAGGTCTCCGCAAGTTCGTTGGCCAGCTCAATTGTCGGACGCGCCATGCCGCTGGTCACGCGAATGCCCAGAGTTGCGCCTTGCAGTCGAAGCATGGAGGGAACCACACGGGAGCCAGCCGCAAGGAAGATCGCGATCGTGCCCATAGCAGCGGATGCATCCTTCAGCAGAAACTGCGACCAGGCGAGCAAACCGGCCCCGACGATCAGCGCCACCTCAAACACATACTTGGGCACCAAGGACATCAGGCTGAGATCGGCTTGGACTTGCGCGGCAGTCCATCGGAGCGCCTGAAAGCGGTCGACATAGACGTGCCGTCGATTGGACACCAGCACCTCGCGGTACGTCGACACCGACTCCTGAACGAGCGCCATGCTCGCGACTTCGGCTGCGGAGTTCGTCTGCCCAAGTCGATGCGCCCTGCTGGACATGATGCGCTGCAGAATCAACGCAATGCCTGCGAAAAAGGCGACGGCAAAAATCGCGACGACTGGGTCGAGGGCGAGCAGGCCAAGAGCCAGCACTGCAAGCAGGCTCAATTCGGCACAGACGGTGACGGCTTGTCCCAGCACGCCCAGCATCGCCGCATTCACACCAGTGGTGAGTGCAAACGCAGTCTCCTGGCTCTGTCTGCGCTGCACCTGGATCAGTGGTCGAGCAAGCAGTGTTGCTGCAAGTTGACCTGACACAACTGCCTGGCGATAGGCAAGGAAGCGCAGCACACGCCTGGTCAAAATGACATTGACGACGCTTTTCGCGATGAGCAGCACCCCCGCGATGACTGCGAGCTGAATCGCCCGGGTCATGAGTTCATCTGGGCTGTCGTCAGTCGCGCCAAGCACCGACGTGACCATGCTCGGCAACGGCGTGCCTGAGACCGAGGAGGTTGCCATCGCAGCGACGATGCCGAACAGCGCAACACCTGCAGCATCGAGCAAGGACGACAGCATCTGAATGAGCGTGACGATGCCGAGCTTGCGGCGATCAGGCTTGGTCAGCAGCGCCAGGCTGTCGGAGACCGAGGACCACTGACTCAACGACTCACATCCTCGGGGTTGCGCCGTCGTGAACAGGCGATTTCAGGCTGCATCGAGGTTACCCCACCGTGGATCAAGGGAGCGGATCACGATCTTGCTCGCCCAGCGGGTGCGCACGGCGAGCAGATGCGGCGTCCGGCGTGGCGCAACCCCGTGACAGGCACGCAGGAAGATGCCCACACGCTCCCAGGCCAGTGAGGGCGAGGCCGATTTCGTGGGCACGCTGTTCAGGACTCTGGCAAGCCCCGGCAGTCTGGGATCGGACACCGCGACTCCGCTGGCAGCTGCAAGATTGGCGCAGGCGATGCGCACGACGCCATCGCGAATGCGATCACGATGCGCTTCGGACATCCCGCCAGCAGTCTGCCTATAGATGAGGAGCTCTTCGGGAACGTTGGCCAGATCGCCGTGTGCTGACATCCGCGACCACAGGTCGTAGTCCTCTGGCCAATTGAGATCAGGATCGGTTCCGTAGCGGCCGGCCCGCTCAAAGGCCTCGCGGCGAAAGACAACCGAGCTGTGGACGAAGGGGTTGTTCCATAACAGGCGCAGCCGCAATTCCTCGTCGCCCACCGGATGCTGGTGACTGCCCGTCACATTCCACACACCTTGCTCATTGAGGCTGATGATCGAGGCAAAACTGCCGACCAGCACTGTGCGCGGCTCCTGCTCCAAGAGCGCGAGCTGGCGCTGAAGGCGGCGTTGATCAGAGATGTCATCTTGATCCTGACGGGCGATGATGGGCGCGCTTGCGTGCTCAATTCCGGCATTGAGCGCCGCCGCCAGTCCCACGTTCCGATCCAGAGCCAGAATGCGGATTCTGGAGTCCTCATAGGAGCGAGCGATCTCAAGGCTGTCATCACCAGAACAGTCATCAACGATCACCAATTCGAAGTCGGTGAACGTTTGGCGGATGATCGAATCGATCGACTCGCGAAGGTGATCAGCGCCGTTGTAGACCGGCAGCACCACACAGACCCCAGGCCCATCGCCGACCATCGTTGAAGCCTAGCCGCACGAGTGGGTAGCCGCGGTTCGCGCGCCGCAAGGGGTGCCATGCACTGCTGTTGGCATGATTCGGCAGTGACCTCAGTGCCCGGACAGACGCAGCTGGCGGGTAGGCGCCGTGCTCTGTGGGTCCGCGGGTCAGCCATTGCATCCGTGGCGCTCTTCGCTTTGGTCGTGCTCTGGTTGGCTCTGGAGCGGATTCTGGGCAGTTCACGCGGGCTGGATCTCAGTGATGAAGGCCTGTACCTGCTCGCTGCTGACCCTCCGAACCTGCAGGCCGCATGGGGCTTCCCCTTCGGCTGGCACACCAGGCCGCTGTTCTGGCTCGTCGGGCACGACATTGCCACCTTCCGCACTCTTGGAGCGGTGGTCCTCGTGGTGTGCACCGGGTGGCTGGGCTGGGTCGCTGCCCGCACGATCATTCGCGGACCTCTGAGGTCCTGGCGGGACACCTCCCTGTGGTTCGCAGCGATCACGCCAGTAGTAGGCGGCATCGGCTCGCTTGTCTACTACGCGTCCATGCTGCGCACACCCAGCTACAACTGGCTGAACATCGTTGGGATTGCCATTGCATCTGCAGCGACATTGACTCTTGTCAGCCGCGACCTCGCTGCTCGACCTGGCCGACCGGTGCCAATCCTGCTTGCTGCGGTCTCCTCCTTTGCGCTCTTCGCGACGTTCCCGGCAAAGCCCACGACCTTGCCGCTGATGCTCGTCCTGAGCACTGGGCTGCTGCTCATGGTCGTCGGATGGCGCACGGCTGCCCGCTGGGCTGCGTGGAACGTGGTGCTGCTGCCGGTGTGGCTCGTGTTTGCTGTCCTGCTGCGCATCTGGCCAACGGACTTCCTGCAGGTGTTCAAACTCGCGCTGCAGATGCCTGCCCCCGATCCCCTGCAGACAAGCAGCTATGCGGTTCGTGCCAGCCTCTTGCTGCCACAGGATTTGCTCCGCGGATTCGCTGACATCAAGGAGAAGCCTGCGCTGCTGCTCATGGTTGCACTGGTGGTCCTGGCGATTCCCGTACTCAAGAATCGGCACTGGATAGCCGTTCGCTTGATCGGCTTCGGCCTGGCCACTCTCGCTGCTCTCGCCATTGCAGGAGTGCCGATCCGTGTTCTGAGCCCCGCGGGCGAAGCCATCGGTCTCGCGCATGCACCTCTGACGACCGCCAGCATCGTCATGCTGATCGCCGCGCTGCTGATGGCAGCCCGGCTGACTGACAGCCTCGAATACCGCGTGGATCGTCGGCTGCGGTGGGCCGTGATCGCCTTCCTTGCCTTGCTGGCTTTTGTCTTCTCCTTCGGCTCGGGCAATGGCATCCATCCGCAGGCTGCCGTGGCGAGCGGCTTCATCCTGCTGGCGGCTGCCTTCTGCCTGGCAGCTCCCCACATCGGCCGGGACCGGCTCGTGCTGGTGACGGCGGTGCTCCTTGGGACAGTCCTGCTGGCAGGTGCGGCGGTCGCCAGTGGCTGGCGCTATCCCTATCGCTCAGCTCCGCTCGCCGATCAACAGGTCTCGACGGCCGTCGGCACACATGGCTCCGAATTGATGCTCGACCAGAAACTGGCCGACACCATCAACGGATTGCGCGAGCAAGGCATGGTCGCGGGGTGGCAGGAAGGCACGCCATTGGTCGACGTGTCCTACACCTGGAATCCGTCCATCGGCTACGCCCTTGGCGCCAAGGTGCCCAACTTCCTGCAGCTGACGATCTTCGGATACTCCGCAGCGCATGACATCACCGACTTCCATCTCACTGAGCCATACCGCGACTTCCCATTCCATGAAAGTTGGCTGCTCACCACGCGCAATACATTGCTCGACCCCGGTGCGCAAGGTGCTGTGACATTCACCATGGACAAGATCTCCGCGGTCAGTGGTCGGGCATTCCCCGCCTCCTATGCTTGCGTCGCTGCAGGGGACTTTGTGTTGTGGCGACCAGTTGACTCACCCGAACAAGCGAGGCAGGACTGCGATGGCTGAAGCAGCATCCACCTCCCCACGAGCTCTACTCGATCTGCCACTGACCTGTCCCACTTGCCGCGCACTGCTCCACGGCGGCGGCACGAATCAACGTCGCTGCAGCAACTGTGATCGCCAATGGGACCTAGTCGGATCCAAATGGTGGTTCGGTGGCGAGGATGTCGTGGTGACAGGCGACGCCACCGATTCGCTCAAGTCCCGCCTCAAGGTGCACGACAAGCTCTATGGCGTCCTGATTGACATCTTCAGCCCGGTCTTCCCGCACTTCATCTCCGAGCGACGTCATCTGCGCAAGCAGATGACTCCTTCGATGCTCGCGATCGACGTGGGCTCTGGCAACACCAGATTGATGGAGGGGGTGGTCAATGTCGACCTCATGCCCTACCCGAATGTCGACGTGGTCACCTCAGCCGACGGACTGCCCTTCGCCGATGACAGCGTCGATCTCGTCTTCAGCATTGCAGTGCTGGAACACGTGACAGATCCGCATGCAGCCATTGCCGAGCTAGTACGAGTGCTGAAGCCAGGTGGGCAGGCATATGTGTTCGTACCGTTCATCCAGGGCTTCCATGCTGCCCCTTATGACTTTCAGCGATTCACCAAGCCCGGACTCGAGTTGGCCCTCAGCGATCTAACCATCCAACGCACTGAGAGCTTTGGCCCCACGAGTGGCCTTGTCTGGGTGTTGGGCGAATGGCTCTCGATCCCGTTCAGCCTTGGCATTGCTCCACTGCAGCGCTGGCTGGCACTGATCTTCATGACTCTGCTTTCTCCATTGAAGTTTCTAGATGTTCTGTTCCGCCGCATGCCCGGCGGCGAGAACATCTCAACCGGCTTCCTTGTGGTCGCGACCAAGGGGCCAGCCACCTTGACAGCGCAGCCTGAGGCCGTCTAGATGAGCACCGTGAACGAGAGCACAGGCAGATCTTCGGTGCCCGAGATCGGCGTGGTCATCCCGCTCTATTGGTCAGCGGCAACCATCGGCACTCTGGTTGAGCGCATAGACACAGTGCTCAAGGAGCAGCGACTGACCTACGAGATCGTCGTCGTCGATGACGGCAGCGGCGACGACACATGGGATGTTGTCGAATCACTGCTCCCGCGCTTTCCAGGGTTGCGCGGCCTTCGCCTCACACGAAACTTCGGCCAGCAGGCCGCACTCGCAGTTGGGCTGGAGGCCACCACGGCCAACTGGGTATTCACGATGGATGCCGATCTGCAGGACGATCCCGCCCACTTTCCCCGCATGCTTGAAGCCGCGCATGCTGGCGCCGATGTCGTGCTTGCTCAATGGACCGATGCAGTGGGCACGCGCAGTGCTCGCTTGTCGTCAAAGCTCTTCTACCGAGTCTTCAATCGACTGACCGGTGTCGGCCTGCCGCCTGGCACCGGCACCTACCGCGTGATGTCGCGACGCGTAGTGGACCACTTTCTAGCATTGCCCGATCGCACTGAATTCTTCGGCGGCATGATCGCCTGGTTTGGCTTCCCGATGACGACAGTGCCTGTCGTGAGGCATGAGCGCACCCACGGCAAGACTGGCTATTCACTGCGCCGCCGATACGCCCTGGCTACCAGCGCGCTCGTCTCCTTCTCCACCATTCCTTTGAAGATTGCGGCCTACTTCGGGCTCATCGTGTGCGCAGGCTCTGCACTGCTTGGCCTGGTTGTTGTGGTCCTTCGATTTGCCGGAGTCATTGAGCAGGCTGGCTTCGCCGGAATCATGGTGGCGGTGTTGTTCATGTCCGGAACGATCATGCTCAGCACCGGCATCCTGGGCTTCTACCTGGGCTCGCTGATCAAGGCCACCAGCCAACGACCCGTCGGTGTCATCAGCCAGGACACCGGCAGCCGGCTCGAGCAGTGACCGCACGACTTCGGGTGCTGGTGCTCGGCGGCGCTGAAGGCCAACTCGCCTGCATAGCCGCATGCCGCCGGATTGATGCCGATGTAGTGCTCGTGGATCCGCGCGCTGGCGTGCCTGGCATTGCTCTGGCCGATCAGTGGATCACACTGGACGTGATGCAGACCGAGGCCATCGTGCATGCACTCGAAGGACAAGCGGTGGACGCAGTGCTCACTGACCAGTCTGACTACGCAGCACGTGCGGCTGCTGCCCTTGCGGTTGCACTTGGACTGCCAGGACAAGAACTCGACGTGGTGGAAGCCTGCTCCAACAAATTGGTGATGCGGCAACGCCTTACCAACACCGTGCCTGATCTCGTTCCCTGGTTCAGACATGAGAACGACAGTGATGCAGCACGCGCATTCATCGCCGAGCAGAATGCTCCAGTGATCGTGAAACCCTTGCAGTCACAGGGAAGTCGTGGTGTCAGCTTCGTCAACACGTCCGCTGACTTCCCTCTGCTGGACGAGGCCTTCGCCGAGTCAGACGGCAAGGGCGTGCTCATCGAGCAGGCTGTGGCAGGCACGGAGTACTCCGTTGATGGATTCGTGCGCGGCGGCGTGCTCACACCTTTGGCCATCTCTGCCAAGACTCACTACGACGCCAACCCCTGCCTTGATGAGCGGTGTGACTTCCTGCCGTCAATGTTCACCGAGGTCGAAGCTTCACTGCTGAATGCGATGCATCGCATCGTTGAGGCGCTGCGCATCGATACCGGCATTGTGCATGCCGAACTCATTGTCGGCGATCACGGCGTTACCCTCGTGGAAATCGCACTGCGCGGAGGCGGTGGTGGCATCAGCGGACTGATCGTCCCCTATCTCACCGGCTTCGAGCCGGCCGAGGCACTGCTGCGGCACTGGCTTCAACTGCCCGACCTTCCTGCTCCACGGGACTTCCATGATCGGGCGGCCAGTCTTCGATTCCTGCCATACACCCCACCCGCAGACATCAACGAGCCTGACAGCGACATACCGGGCTGGCTGTCTCTTGTGCGATCTGAGCAGCGGTTCGCGCCCGGCAACGTTCCCCGATCGGGCGCTGAACGAGCGGGAGCGATCATTGTGGTGGGCAATACTGAGGATGACGCGCGGGCCGCAGAAGACCAGGCCATGCGACTGCTCGGCTATTCCCTGGGAGCGTGAGCGATGCTGCTGCTGGACTCCTGTGCGCACCCCACGTGCGATGGCCAATGGACTCAAGGGCGCACGGGCGTCACGCATGCTGAGCTGGCTGCCGATCTGGAAGCCCACCACTTGCAGGGAGCTCTCGCCATTGGTCTGCCGGATGTCGGCAGCTACGACCACAGGGTGTTCATGGATCTCTGCGCCCCGCATCGATCGCTCATTCCAGTCGCAGCCATGACCACGCATCACTCTGGCCCAGCGCTGGATGCAGATCTCGATGAGATCCAGGCGTGCGGCTATCGCATCGTGAAGATCCACCCAAGACTGCTGGGCTATGAGCACACCATGGCCGCGCTGCCGACCTTGATTGGTGAATGCGTTGCTCGAGGACTGGGCGTGGCTCTGTGCACCTACCCGGAGTACAAGTCGGATCTCGACCCGGACGAAGCACGCAGGCAGATGGCCGAGGCCATCGCCGCTCACCCTGAAGGCCACTTCATCACCATGCACTCCGGGATGCTGGACCCCGCGCCGTTTGCCGCGCTCGCAATCGACAATCCGCGCATCTTGCTGGATTTCAGCATGTCGCTGACGAAGTACCCCGATCAGATGCGATCGACCGTCATCGAGATCGCCGGTAGGAATCCACGGGCAATCAGTCTCGGGTCAGATGGTCCTGAATGGTCGTACACACAGGTGCGCGAAGCACTTGACGATGTCTCTGCAGATCTGGAGCCAACTGCAGCTGAAGGCTTTGCCGGTATGAATCTGCGAACGTGGCTTGCTCGCATCGATGCGGGCCTGCCCTAGGGGCTGCCAGTCTCCGGTACGCCGAAGTAGCGCTCAGCACTGTGCAGCTCCCCGAGTTCGCGTTCCTGCCCCCCGAGTGCCACCGCAGCTTGATCCAGTGACACCTCGGGAGCGGTCTGGCGCATTTCGTAATGCCCTTGCATGAGCAGATGCGGATCAACGCCATAGCGCTCGCCCACTTCAACCAATTGAGGCAGGAAGCTGGTGTGGAAGAAGTAGACGCCAGACAGTGTGTCCAGGCCCGAATAGCCAGCTTGCGGAATCTGAGGGCGCACGAGTTCCTGCCCAGCTTTGAGCACCGAGATCAGGTCGTAGTCGTGCTGCCAGCCCAAGCGCGTCATCAGGCCGATGAAGCGCTCGCTGCTGGTGTTGCCCGCACTGCGTCCCAAGCCCTGCAAGGTTGCATCGATGATGTCGAAGCCACAGTCAGCAACGCTGAGCGCGTGAGCGGTCGCCAGGCCGAGATTGTCATGGCCATGAAAGCCCAGCAGAAAGCCAGAAGCTGAGCGCATCGCATCCGCGCGATCTCGGATCTCACTTGGCAGCATGCCTCCGCTGCTGTCCACAAGATAGGCACCGTCAACGCCCGCGGCATCAAGCAGCCGCACGCGCTCACCCATCTCGTCGGGACTGAGGGCATGGGATTTCATGAAGTTCACGAAGACCTTCGTGTCACCCCAATTCACCTTCTCGATGAACCGCAGGCCCTCATCAAAGCGTTCGGGGTCCAGCCCCACGCGCATGAATCCCGCGCCTTCGGCCAAAACCGCCTCGACCTCTTGGACATCGGCCATACCTGGAATGGCAAACATCCCCCAGAGCTGATCGCCTGCCGTTGACGCGGCGGCTCGTGCGTACTCAAGGTCAGTGGCGGCGGCTTCGATTCCTCGCGTGTGAGCACCGATGCCCACTCCGTGCCCGACTTCGATGTAAGGAAAGCCAAGCTCTGCCAGTGCCTGCACCACGGTCGCGGTATAATCGGCCGTGAAGGCGAAATCAACCGCGTACGAGCCGTCGCGCAGCGTGCATTCGAAGATTTGAGGGGCAGCTTCACCTGTGCTGATCACTTGCCGATCTCCCAGGTACAACACCCGTAGGGGCGCGGCTTTGGGGTTCGTGGCATGGCGTCAACACTAGCGTTCGAGCCTCACTCGCCAGGTTCTCAACACCGACGCTGGGACAGGCTTCTTGACCCTGCAGCAAGTAGGGTGTCGCCGTGCGTCCATGCCTCGTTCCTGACTCCCAGATCGGAGCGACCTCGTGACGACTCAAGGCTCTGAGCACCTGGCTCGCCGCGTGAGCTGGGCCGCTGCTAATGGCTCGGCCGTGGCAACCCGTCGCAGCCGCAGTCGCTTTTTCCACAAGCTGGTCGACCGGCTGGTTGCCTCGCAGGTGGTCACAGGATCCCGTGTCGTTGACTTGGGCTGTGCGGACGGATCGACCCTGCGAGCTGTGAAGCCCAAAGTCGGTGTCGGTGTCGACCTGGACTCCATTGCGCTGGAGACGGCGCGGGCTGCCAGCCCTGACTTGTCGTTCCTGGAGATTCCGATCGAGGAACTCCAGTCCTCTCCTATCGAGTCTCCTGACTACGTGCTGATGAGCATGCTGCTCGACGAGGTCTACGACATTCAGCCGATTCTTGCCACGGTCCACGACTGGTCTGGACGCCAGACGCGCGTGGTTATCGTGTCGTACAACCGCTTGTGGCGGCCCATCATCAAGATGGCCGAGATCGCACATCTGAAGACCAAGGCCGAGGGTGAGAACTACATCCCCTGGGTCGAGGTTGAGAACATGCTCGCAATCGAGGGCTTTGAGGTCATCAAGCGCTTGGACGGCATCCTGTTCCCGGTCCATATCCCCGTAGTGGCAACGGTGTTCAACCGCTGGCTGGCACCGCTGCCAGTGCTGCGCTGGTTCTCGCTCACCCGTGTCACTGTTGCTCGCCCGTTGCAGGAGAAGAAGGACGAACTCAATTCGGTCAGCGTCATTGTGGCTGCCCGCAATGAGTCAGGCCACATCCATGAGTTGATCGAGCGGGTGCCGATCATGGCCGACCGACAAGAGTTGATCTTCGTTGAAGGCAACTCCACGGATGACACCTGGGAGGTCATCCAGCAGGCGGTCGCTGACTACTCAGGTGACCCCAGGATGACCGTGATTGCGATGCAGCAGACCGGCAAGGGCAAGGGCGATGCCGTGCGCGCGGGATTCGACGCAGCCACCGGTGACATCCTGATGATTCTGGATGCCGATATCTCGGTACCGCCTGAAGAGCTTCCGCGATTCGTGGAGGCCCTGCGTGAGGACACCTGCGAGTTCGCCAATGGGTCACGGCTTGTCTACCCCATGGATGCCAAGGCAATGCGATTCCTGAATCTGCTCGGCAACAAGTTCTTTGGCTACCTCTTCAGCTACCTGCTGAGCCAGCCTGTGCGCGACACCCTGTGCGGCACAAAGGTGCTGCGACGAGAGGACTACGAGCGCATCGCCGCCAACCGTGAGGTCTTCGGCGACTTCGATCCCTTCGGTGACTTCGATCTGCTCTTCGGCGCCTCCTACCTCGGCCTTCGCATTCGCGATATTCCTGTGCACTACAAGGAGCGTCGTTACGGCGAAACAAACATCTCCCGCTTCAGTCACGGAGCTGTGCTGCTGCGCATGTCAGCCTTCGCGGCCTCCAAGTTGAAGTTCGTGGGCTAGGCGTGGAGTCCGAGAACGACCTCGTCGCGCGCTTCTATCGCGACTATTACAAGCAGGTGTTCAACACCGAGGGCTTCGTTGGCTGGTCCTATCGCAAGACTCACCGCGCAGTGGAAGCCGGACATCCAGGCCATCCAGGAATGCAGATCCTTGAGATCGGCGCCGGCACCGGTGAACATCTGAGCTTCGTCGATCCCAGCTTTGCGCGCTATGTGATGGCAGACCTGTTTCCCGAGCCGGCAGAAGTGCCTTGGCAGGATGACTCGCGCATCGAGTGGCTCGTTGGCGATGTGTGCGCGCCGATCCTTGAGGGACAGCAGTTTGATCGCGTGGTGTCAATGTGCGTCCTGCACCACCTCAATGACCCATCAGCCGCCATGGAGAACATCAAGAGGTGGCTGAAGCCAGGTGGCACCTTCACTGTGTTCCTGCCCTCTGACCCCGGACTCCTCAACCGGGTGAACCGCGCACTGTTCGTGACCCCCCGCGCGCGCAAGCTCGGCTTTGCTGACTACGAGGTCGTCAATGCCCGCGAGCATCACAACCACTACTGGGGCCTGCGTCGCGAGATGCTTTTCCAGTTCAAGGGCTACCGCATCAAGCGTCGATACTTCCCATTCGGACTGCCCTTTGCCGATGCCAGCGTCTATTCCGTCTGGAACATCACCAAGCCCCTTGACGGCTCAGCATGAGACTGCTCGAGCATCCACTCACCCGCGGGATCGACATCGACGACCCGCGCAACACCTTGCTGCGGCGCGAGATCATCCGTGACAAGAAGTTTCTGCGGCTGCTGTACACCGAGTGGTACGAGCGCATCTGCTCCCGCATCCCGTCGACCGCCCAGTCGCTGCTCGAAATCG
>JAUSQD010000090.1 GCA_030652695.1 Actinomycetota bacterium | reverse complement strand
TCCGATGTCGAACATCGTGGTGAGCACGACATCTGGCTGCATGTGCAAGCCAGCAAAGATCTCTCGATATGAACGCGCAACACGCGCAGGAGTGTCCTTGAGTCCATCGCGAGTTGGATCTTCACCGACTGCTACAAGCAGGTCACGAATGGCCCGTTCGACACCGGCTGCATCGAATTCACCGATGGCGCTGTTCGGGTCGATACTCACTGGATTGATGCTCATTGCACCTCATCTGTTGGGATGTGCCCATTGGATGAGGGCGAGACTCGTTGGATAGGCCCACGGGCATCTGGCTGCCGCCGAGCAGAGCCAGTCCAGGCCGGACGCGGTTCACGCAGCTGCAGAGTTTCAAACACAGCATCGATTTCAGCTCGATCAAGAGTTTCCTTCTCGAGCAACTCAGTGACAAGGGCGTCGAGCACATCGCGGTTGGCTACGAGAATGTCGTAAGCCTCCTGGTGGGCAAGCTCAATGAATGTTCGTACCTCTTCGTCAATGGCGCTGGCGATGTCCTCTGAGTAATCGCGCACATGACCCATGTCGCGCCCGAGGAACACTTCATGATTCTGCTGCCCGTACTGAATCGCGCCCAGGCGCTCGGTCATGCCGTACTGCGTGACCATCGCCCGAGCCACTGCCGTTGCGCGCTCAATGTCATTTGACGCGCCCGTCGTTGGATCATGAAAAATCAGCTCTTCGGCGGCACGACCACCGAGCATGTAAGCGAGCTGGTTTTGCATCTCACTGCGCGTTGTTGAGTACTTGTCCTGCTCAGGCAGCACCATCGTGTAGCCGAGTGCACGTCCGCGGGGAAGAATCGTGATCTTGTGCACGGGATCGTTGCCCGGGAGGGCAGCTGCGACCAGGGCATGTCCGGCTTCGTGATAGGCAGTGATGCTCTTTTCGTGATCGTCCATGACTCGAGTGCGCTTCTGTGGTCCAGCTATCACACGATCGATTGCCTCGTCGAGGGCAAAGTCGTCCACCCGTGTCTTCCCCAGGCGTGCGGTGAGCAGGGCTGCCTCGTTCAGGACATTTGCCAGATCCGCACCGGTGAATCCAGGAGAGCGGCGAGCCACTGCCATCAAGTCGACTTCATCGGCCATCGGCTTGCCCTTGGCGTGGACCTGGAGGATGGCAAAGCGGCCAAGCAGGTCAGGGCGATCAACGGCAATCTGCCGGTCAAAGCGGCCAGGACGAAGCAGCGCAGGATCAAGAATGTCAGGGCGGTTGGTGGCCGCAATCAAGATGACACCACCTGTGACGTCGAAGCCATCCATCTCCACCAGCATCTGGTTGAGCGTCTGCTCTCGCTCATCGTGGCCACCACCAAGACCGGCACCGCGATGGCGACCAACTGCATCGATTTCATCGATGAAGATGATGGACGGGGCATTGGCCTTGGCCTGCTCGAAGAGATCGCGTACCCGGCTGGCACCCACGCCGACGAACATCTCAACAAAATCCGATCCGGAGATCGAGAAGAACGGGACAGCTGCCTCGCCGGCAACTGCACGCGCCAGCAATGTCTTTCCAGTTCCGGGAGGTCCGTACAGCAGCACACCCTTGGGGATCTTGGCGCCCACGGCGTGGAACTTGGTCGGATCTGCAAGAAACTCCTTGATCTCCTGCAACTCTTCGACGGCTTCGTCTGCCCCAGCCACATCAGCGAAGGTGGTCTGTGGCATGTCCTTGTTGACCATCTTGGCCTTGGATTTTCCGAAGTTCATCACCCGATTGCCACCGCCTTGCATCTGCCCCATGAAGAAGAAGAGCAAGAACACGACGATGGCGATTGGCAGCAGGGAGAAGAGCAAGGTGAGCAGCAGATTCTCACTGGGCACCACGACGTTGTATCCACCAGGAATCTGCCCGGCGTCCACCTTGGACTGCAGCAGTTCTTGAAGGTTGACGCCCTGCCCAGCAATGTAGGAAGTGCGGACTTTGGATCCATCCTTCAAGGTCAACTCGAGCAGCTGATCGCGGTCAGTCAGGGTGGCGGTGTCAACCTGGTTGGCATTGATGTCCGAAACTGCGGCGCTGGTGTCGACCTGATCGGGTGTGCCCAGGCCAGAAATGAGGCTGGATCCGATGAGAACGAACGTCACAGCGATCGCAACCCAGAAGATCGGGCCACGAATAATCCGCTTGAAGTCCATCATCTGACGGTACTACGAGGAGAGCCAGCCACCCACCAGCGGAGGGCGGCTTACGCGCTCAGCGATCAAGAACCATAGACATGCGGCGCCAAAGTGCCGACGCATCGCAGATTGCGGTACTTCTGTGCGTAATCCAGTCCATATCCCACGACAAATTCATTGGGAATGTCAAAGCCCACGTACTTGGGCAGCACCTGCACTTTGAGAGCATCCGGCTTGCGCAGGAGGGAGAACACCTCAACTGATGCGGAGCCACGTGAACCAAGATTCTTGATGAGCCACGACAGGGTCAGACCCGAGTCGAGAATGTCTTCGACAATCAGCACATTGCGACCGGCGATGTCGGCATCCAGATCCTTCAGGATGCGGACCACCCCACTGGACTTGGTGCCAGAGCCGTAGGAGGAGATGGCCATCCAGTCCATGTCGGCGCTGCGGCGCAGGGCGCGCGCCAAGTCGGCCATGATCATGACCGCACCTTTGAGCACCCCAACCAGAAGCAAGTCCTGATCGCGATAGTCAGCCTCGATCTGCTCAGCTAGTTCAGCAATGCGAGCGTGAATTTGATCTTCGCTCACCAGCACATGAGCAAGGTCGGCGCCGATATCTTCAGGTAGCAAGTGGATCTCCTGCGTCGAGGACGGTGATGAGCACCAGCCTCCCATACTCTCGATGAGCGCGGATCCGCCCTGGCAGGCTCACTGCTCCCTGACCGTGCCAGTGCGTCACCAGGGCATCCACTGAGAGCACATGTGCGCGCGTCACATCTTCAGCAACCGAGCCGAGGTAGGTGCACATCCGACGAATGAGACGGGTACGCACCGCAACTGGCAAACGACTGAACTCAAGGAGATCGACCTCGACTCTTGAGTCTTTGAACTCAACATGACGCGTGAAGGCGGTTTGTGCCCAGTCATCCAGCGCGTCCGCATCATCTGCCGCAATGTCTGCGCTACGAGCCAGACCCGCGGCAAGCCCAGGCCCAAGTGCACCCTCCAAATTCTCAAGCGCAGACCGCAGCCTGACTCGAGCGAAACGATCCTCGCTGTTGTGCGGATCCCGCCAAGGCTGGATTCCCAATGGTGCACACACATCGATTGCCGACGCACGGACCACGTCGCGGGGCAATCCAAGTAACGGCCTGCGGAGCAGCCCGGCAACGGGACGCATCGCCGCGATTGCACGAGTGCCCGATCCGCGAGCCAGGCGAAGCAGCACTGTTTCGGCTTGGTCTTCACGCGTGTGACCAAGGAGGACGGCAGCTGCCTGGTGCTTGGCGGCCAGGGAGTCCAGAGCCGCATACCGAGCGGTCCGGGCAGCCGCCTCCGGTCCGCCTTCAGACCCCACGTCAACTCGAGCGATCACCACCGGGTCCAGGCCAAATGCCAAGCACGCCTGTTGAGCTGCCTCGGCGATCTCCTGCGAATTGGCCTGGAGCTGATGGTCGACGATGACCGCTCCGACCTTGAGGTCAGCAGCGCGAGCGACAAATGC
>JAUSQD010000086.1 GCA_030652695.1 Actinomycetota bacterium | reverse complement strand
GCCGCACATGGGCTGGAACACCGTCCAGATAGCGCCGGGCTCACTGCTGTTTGATGGGGTTGCCGGTGAGCGCTTCTACTTTGTGCACTCCTATGCCGTGCGCAGCTGGGATCTGGTCGTGCAGAACGAGCGGCAGGCAGCCCCCAAGGTGACCTGGAGCCACCATGGCGAGGACTTCGTCGCAGCGGTTGAAAATGGCCCGCTGTGCGCAACCCAGTTCCACCCGGAGAAATCAGGGGACGCCGGACTCCACCTGCTGAACAATTGGGTTCGCTCGCTGAGCTAGCCCCCTGGCCTGCCGCTTTTCTGCCGATTTCTCACCGTCGAATAGGGTTCCTTCCGTGTCTGCACAAGCTCCCCTGGTCCTGTTGCCCGCTGTCGACGTTGCTGATGGCAAAGCCGTTCGCCTGACCCAGGGCAAGGCAGGCACCGAGAAGGAGTACGGCTCACCTATTGATGCTGCGCGTGCCTGGGTCAATCAGGGAGCGGAGTGGATACACCTCGTGGACCTTGATGCGGCCTTTGGTCGCGGCGCAAACGCGGCCCTGATCGCTCATGTCGTCCACGATGTCCGCCATCAGGTCAAGGTCGAACTTTCAGGTGGCATCCGCGATGACGCCTCCTTGAAGGCTGCATTGGCCACCGGATGCGCGCGAGTGAACCTCGGCACGGCTGCGCTTGAGGACCCGGAGTGGACAGAGAAGGTCATTCGCGAGCACGGTGAGCAAATCGCCGTGGGTCTTGATGTCCGCGGATACACCCTTGCTGCGCGTGGCTGGACGCAAGAGGGCGGCGATCTCTGGGAGACCCTGGCTCGTCTTGATGCTGCTGGCTGCCACCGCTACGTCGTGACTGATGTGGCCAAGGACGGGATGATGCACGGCCCGAACTTTCACCTGCTCAAGGAAGTGTGCGAGGCAACCAGTCGCCCGATCATTGCCTCCGGCGGCATTCATCGCCTGGAAGATCTTCACAAACTCGCGGAGATGGTGCCGCACGGCATCGAGGGCGCAATCATCGGTCGCGCCCTCTATGACCAGGCCTTCACCTTGCCTGAGGCGCTCGCTGCATCGCAGGCGCGGTATGACCCATACCAATGGGGTCCCGCGCAGCCGTGAGTCTTTCCATTCGCGTGATTCCCTGCCTGGATGTGGATGCAGGCAGAGTTGTCAAGGGCGTCAATTTCCTTGACCTCCGTGACGCCGGCGATCCAGTTGAACTCGCCGCCCGCTACAACGCCGAAGGCGCAGACGAGTTGGTGTTCCTGGACATCACCGCTTCAAGCTCGGATCGCTCAACGATGTATGACGTGGTCCGCAGAACTGCCGAGTCCGTCTTCATCCCGCTGACCGTTGGCGGTGGAGTGCGTGCAGTTGACGACTTTGATCGACTGCTGCGCGCAGGGGCGGACAAAGTCAGCCTTAATACCTCTGCAATCTCTGATCCCGATCTGCTCAGTGACGCAGCGACGCGCTTCGGATCGCAGTGCGTGGTGCTCAGCATTGATGCGCGCCGATGCCCGGAAGGCATCAGCACTGACAGTGGATTCGAAGTGACCACACACGGCGGGCGACGCAGCACTGGGCTTGATGCGGTTGCGTGGTGCGTTGAAGGCACGCGACGCGGCGCAGGGGAGCTCCTGCTGAATTCCATGGATGCTGATGGCACCAAGCAGGGTTACGACATCTCCCTCATTGAGATGGTGCGGCGCGAAGTCACCGTGCCCATCATCGCCAGTGGCGGCGCCGGCAAGCTCGATGATTTCGTGCCTGCGGTGGTTGCCGGAGCTGATGCCGTGCTCGCCGCCAGTGTCTTCCATTTTGGTCAGATGCGCATTGACGAGGTCAAGCAGGCACTGGCCGCCGCTGATTTCGCGGTTCGCTGACACCGAGTCTGTCTGGCCTACCTGCCTACAGCCACTGGTAGATCGTGATTGCTCCACTGTGACCAGGATCCGACGTACAGCGCAGTGCGGTAGCCGCCGATGATCTCAAGGGCGGCGATCTCATGTGCGGCAGTCACGCCAGAACCGCAGTAGACGCCAACTGGTCGCGAACCGTCCACGCGAAGACTCTTGAACTGTTCGCGCAGGACATCGGCCGGCAGGAACCTGCCGTCGGCATCCAGGTTCGCGCGCGTTGGCGCATTTCGTGAGCCCGGGATATGCCCGGCCTTGGGGTCAAGGGGCTCCACTTCTCCCCGGAATCGCTCTGGCTCGCGGGCATCAAGCAGCAGCCCACGTGTGGTGAAATCCTCGATCTCTTCCAAATCCAAAGTCCGCACAGCTCCCGAGCTCAACTCCACGGTGCCAGGCGCTGGCTGGACTGTGTCGGTGGACACTTCCTTTCCGGCCGCGATCCAGGCGGGCAGTGCCCCATCCAGGAGGCGGACATCGGTGAAGCCGGCCCAGCGCAGCAGCCACCATGCTCGAGCTGCGATCAGATTGCCGTCGCCGTCGTAGGCCACCACGGCATCGCCGGCATTGATGCCCCAGCGACGGGCTGCAGCCTGCAATTGCTCCGGGCTTGGCAGGGGATGCCGACCTGCTGTGGGCGATGCGGGACCAGACAGCTCGGTGTCGAGGTCGACGAACACTGCGCCTGGGATGTGACCCTTCAGATACTCGTCGAAGCCGGATGGGCCATCCGTGGCCCATCGAACATCGAGCAGGACTGGCGGCTTGTCGCCTTGGATTGCCTCGGCGAGCCCATCGACGGTGATCAGAACGGTCATGTCGTTGAGGGTATGAATTCATGCCCTCCGCGTCCAGTTGACGCCCTCTGCCATCCCTGTATGTGACCGCGTGTGCGAGCTGCTCGTAGGGTGGGGCGTGAGCACTTCCTCGGGCCCGGTTGCGGCGCCCCAGATCGACGGCTATGAATTCCGTGGAGTCTTGGGCATGGGCGGCTTCTCGACGGTCTACCTGTATGAGCAATTGCGCCCCCGTCGCGAGGTGGCGATCAAGGTGCTCACGACTGCAGCCCTCACAGCTGAAGGCCGTCGCAGATTCGAGATCGAATCCGATCTGATGGCGGCCCTTTCGGCCCATCCCTACATCGTCACCATTCATGATGCAGCCATCACTGACGATGGCAGCCCGTACTTGGTGATGGAGTACTACCCAGGTGCGAACTTGGGTTTGCGCGCTCGCAGTGAGCGCATCGGGCTGGCTGAAGTCCTCCAGGTAGGCATCCACATCGCCTCAGCGGTTGAGTCGGCGCATCGAATTGGCATCATTCATCGCGACATCAAGCCCGCCAACGTACTCACGAGTCGCTACAACCGCCCGGGGCTTTCGGATTTTGGAGTCTCCACCTCGGCAAGCACGGGTGAGCACAATGAGGTGGCTCTCTCAATTCCGTGGTCGCCACCGGAGGCCTTTGACCCCACACTCTCGCTGGATTTCCGTGCCGATGTCTACTCTCTTGGCGCCTTCATCTACAGCCTGCTGTGCGGCAGAGCTCCCTTTGAGATTGTCGGGGGCGACAACACATTGGAGGCGGTGACTGACCGGATCCTCAATGCCGATCCGCAGGCCATCGGCCGTGAGGATGTGCCAGCTGAGATGGAGCGCCTGCTGATGCAGGCCATGGCGAGGAATCCCGATTTGCGTCCGGGTTCGGCACTTGCGCTTGCCCAGACCCTGCAGGCGGTCGAATTGGACTTGAGCCTGCCGCCGTCGCAGATCGACGTGATGGAGGAGATCTCGCCCAGCGCTGCAGCCCTGGGCTCAGACAGTCAAGCCGAGCCAACTCAACTCCGCATGGTCACCTTGACCCCTGTGACCCTCGCCGCCGTTGATCTGCCAGCTCAGCCCTTGGATCACACGCGGCTGTACGAGCCGGTCGTCGATGGTGAGACGGTTGCCATAGATCAGCATCCGCGGCGCAAGCCACTCGTGCTGCTTGCAGCACTTGGAGTCGGCCTGCTTGTCCTGCTGGCGGGGATGGCAATCGCCCGCGCCGGCGGCACTGACACCGAGGTCACCCCATCAATCCCCAGCACGATCAGCACGCCAACGCCAACACCTGTGGCGTCTGAAGTGGCTGCAACCATGGCACCCACGCCAACGACGCCGGCGGTCAGCGAGCCGGCGGCCAATACCAATGGGAATGGCAAGAACGACGGCAAGGGCCCCAAGGACAAGCCTGGCAAGGGCCCCAAGGGTCGTTAGGTCAGGGCGTCACAGCCCCAGCTTGGCTGCCTTGAATGCAGCCACCGTCTGCTCATCGCCCTCGATCTGCACGTCAACGGCGGATCGCCCGTGCAGCAGCATCATGATGTCAATCGGCGTCCCGGTGATCGTCAGGACAGGGGAGCCAGTCTTGATCGATGCGGGCTCGCCCACGGTGTCCGTGCGCCGAACCGTGATCCCCATCGAAAGCGAACGAAGCAGGAGCTTGCTCATGTGCGGAAGGCGCGACCAGAGCACGTCGCTCAGCTCGGGATCCGCATTGCCCGCAACCCAGCCGGCTTCGGCTCGGCGGACATCCTCGGCATGCACGGCGAATTCCACGATGTTGGCGGCAGAGTCGACACTGGCAATGGAAAAGGGTGACCAGCGCGGGGGACCTTCGCGGAATTTAGCCACCAGATCCTGGTACGGCTGCGAGGCGGTGTCGGCCTGGACTTTGCTCGTCCACTTGGCCAGAGGCGCGATGACGATGCCGGCTGCGGCATCTGGGCGTCCTTCGCGGATCACCAGGTGAGCGGCGAGATCACGAGTCGTCCATCCGGCGCACAGGGTGGGTGCATCAGGGCCGGCTGCAAGCAGCAGGTCGGCCAGATTACTGCGTTCGGCGTGGACCAAGGTTGAGGTGCTCATACGAGCATCATGACTCACGGGCAGAATGTGGCCATGTCATCACGAGAGGAACTTCTTGCCGCCGTGCAATTCAACGCCGACGGACTCGTCCCTGCTATTGCCCAACAGCGAGGCAGCGGTCAGGTGCTGATGATGGCCTGGATGAACCGTGCATCATTGGAGCGCACTCTCGACACGGGCAAGGCCACCTACTACTCGCGCAGTCGCGCTCAGTTGTGGACCAAGGGCGAGGAGTCAGGCAACACTCAAGTGGTGCTGAGCATTGCTGCTGATTGCGACGGGGACACTCTGCTTCTCGAAGTTGATCAGACCGGTCCGGCTTGTCACACCGGCACTCGCACCTGCTTTGACACCACCAGCGTGGACATCGCACCAAGCTCGGACGTCACACCGTGACCGCAATCCTGGGTTCGCGCACAGGCGTGGTCGCACCGGATCTTGACAGCTTCCGCGAGCTCGCCCGTGACCGTCGCGTCATTCCCGTTGTGCGTCGGCTGCTGGCTGATGGCCAGACTGCAGTTGGTCTCTTCCAGGCATTGTGCGGAGATCGCGCTGGCACCTTCCTGCTTGAATCCGCCGAGCAGGGCAAGCACTGGTCTCGCTATTCATTCGTGGGTGTGCGCGCGGCAGCGATGCTGACTGATGCGAACGGCTCCGCGCACTGGGTGGGTCGAGTTCCGCAGGGGGTTCCGACCACAGGTTCACCCGTTGATGTACTGCGCGACACCGTCGCGCTGTTGCAGACGCCACCGCTGCCTGGTCTGCCGCCACTGACGGGCGGGCTCGTTGGCTATCTGGCCTACGACATGGTTCGGCACTGGGAGCGCATTCCCGATGAGAATCCAGACGAGCTCGGGCTTCCCGATATGGCCTTCCTGCTCGCAACTGATCTCGCTGTGCTCGATCATGCAGAAGGTTCAGTGCTGCTGATTGCCAATGCCATCAACTACGACGCTTCAGGTGACCGAGTCGATGAAGCATGGGCCGACGCTGTCCAGCGGTTGGACGCCATGCAGGCAGCACTGTCAACTGGTCACGCACATGTGCCGTCGACCTTTGATCCGCACGCCGTCCCTGAAGTGAAGTCATGGTCACCCGATGGCAAGTACATCGCCGATGTGGAGCGAGCCAAGGAGTACATCCGGGCCGGCGATGCATTTCAGATCGTGTTGTCGCAGCGTTTCTCCACTCCATGTCCGGCGCCTGCACTTGACGTCTATCGCATCCTGCGCACGACGAACCCAAGTCCGTACATGTACTTGCTTCGCATCCCAGAATCGGGATCTGAACTCAGCGAGAAGACAGCCTTTGAGATTGTCGGCTCTTCGCCTGAAGCACTGGTGACCGTGCAACAGGGTCACTGCGTCGTCCATCCGATCGCTGGCACACGACCTCGGGGCACCAATGTTGAAGAGGACACTGCACTGGCCGACGACATGCTCGCTGACGCAAAGGAGCGCGCAGAACACCTGATGCTGGTCGATCTTGCGCGCAATGACCTTGGTCGCGTAAGCGCGCCTGGATCAGTGCAGGTCGTTGAGTTCATGCAGGTTGAGCTGTACTCACACGTCATGCATATGGTCTCCACTGTCACCGGAGATCTTGCCGACGGCAAGACCGCCTATGACGCCTTGGCGGCCACTTTTCCTGCGGGCACCCTGAGTGGGGCACCCAAGCCACGCGCAATGGAAATCATCGACGAGCTCGAACCTCTTCGGCGTGGTCTGTACGGCGGAGTTGTGGGCTACTTCGACTTCGCTGGCAATGTCGACACCGCAATTGCCATTCGCACGGCGGTCTTGAAAGACAACATCGCCTATGTGCAGGCCGGCGCGGGCCTGGTCGCAGATTCAGTGCCCGAGGCTGAAGAGGCCGAGTGCCGAGCTAAGGCCGCAGCTGTGCTGCGTGCCGTTGCGATCGCCTCGACCCTTCGCCCGGTTGATTCGTGAGGTCTCGTCGCTTTGCATTGACTCTGCTGATCCTTGGGTCGCTGGGTGTCCTGGGCACCTGCGCATTGCAGTGGGTGTCGGCGAGCATTTCAGTGCTCTCCGGTGTCGGTACTCGCACATTTGCAGCGAGTGGTTCGCAACTCCTGCCGCAGGCAACCGCCTGGGCGGTCTTGGCCTTGGCCGGCTCTCTTGGCTACATCGCGCTGCGCGGCTGGCTTCGGCAAGCGGTGGGTGTGATCGTCGCGATCGCTGGCGCGCTGATCGGAGTGCTGGCAGTGGACTTCGGGTTGAATCCCGTGGTCGATGCCGCTGGCGAGTCACTGGTCGATGTGCAGATTCGCCCTTGGTGGATCGCGATGGGCTTGTGCGCCCTGGTGATCGCGGCCGCCGGACTCATGGCAGTGGCCTGGAGTCGCCCATGGGCGGCACTGGGCTCGAAATACGAGACTCAGGGAGCTCGCCGTCAGCGTCCGGCTTCACCGTGGGATTCCCTTGATGCCGGGCAGGACCCAACGATGTCGGATCCTGATGCGCCCCAGTCACCTGCTTAGATACGTCCATGACTGATGCCCCTAGCCCGATCGCCCATGGTCACGGCAATACGAAGGCGGCCTGGACCGCTGTCACGATCATCATCATTGCCTCCATCGTCGGGACCCTCGGCGTGATGATGGGCAACTGGGTGGTCTTCTGGGTTGGCGTGGCACTTGTCGCGGTCGGTGGCATCGTCGGCAAGGTCATGCAGATGATGGGCCTTGGGCAAAGCCTTCACGCCTAGCTCTCTGCTGCCAATCGCGTTTACCAAACCCTGATCCAGAATTGACCTGTGCCGACCCTTGGCTGGCGAATTCTGGTCATCTCTCTGACACGCTAAGCGCATGAGTGAGAGCACGTCAGCCAAAGGCCTGGTACTTGTCGTAGAGGACGAGCGAGCGATCTCTGATCTCCTGCGGATGTATCTCTCGCGCGAGGGTTATGGCGTGCACGTGGCAACCACCGGACCTGATGGCCTGTCCTATGCGCGGACTCTGCATCCGATTGCGATGGTGCTCGATGTTGGGCTTCCCGGCATCGATGGCACTGAGGTCTGCCGTCAACTGCGAGCAGAGGGCAACTGGGTTCCGATCCTGTTCTGCACCGCTCGCGACGACGAGGTCGATCGCATCATCGGCCTTGAACTGGGCGCCGACGACTACATCACCAAGCCCTTCAGCCCTCGCGAGGTGGTTGCGCGGGTGAAGTCCGTGGTTCGGCGAGCCCAGCATGCAGCTGACGCACCTGGTCCCTTGAGTCTGGGGCCTGTGCAACTTGATCCGGTGACCCGTCGGGTGCTCGTAGACGGAAAACCGATGATGCTGACCGCCACTGAATTTGATCTCCTGGCGCACCTCATGGACAACCCCGGTCGGGTCTACAGCCGCGATCAACTGCTGAGCGAAGTCTGGGGTTATGCAGCTGTCGTCGGAACCCGCACCGTGGATGTGCACGTCGCGCAAGTGCGATCCAAGCTCGGAGATCACGACATCATCCGCACAGTGCGAGGAGTCGGCTACTCAGCCGAGGCAAGTCCGTGAGCAACTCCAAGCACCACAGCACGAGCCTGGTCACCCGCACAGTTCTCCTCACCAGTGTGGTGGCTGCGATTGTGGTGATCGTGGCGGGTGTCATTTCGTACCCGATGCTGCGATCTGCTGAAGTCACCCAATCGCGGGCGACCTTGGCTCGCCTTGCCGACCTGACGGCCACGGCGATTGATCGCGGACCGTCCAGCCCATCGGACGACCAGATTCTTCCTGCTGCCCTGGCGGCGACCTTGCAATCGGAGCAAGTCACGGGCTACGTGGTGTTGTCTTCCGATGCCCTGGTGCCGGGCATGAGCACTGTTGACATTCGCCAGCTGCTGAATCACGGAACGATCTCAATTCAAGGTGACACTCGTCGCGGTGAAGTGCTCATCGAAGGCCGCGTGCTCGCCAATGGGGGAGCAGTCGTACTGCAGCAGCCCCTTGCGGTGGCCGGAGGCTCCGCGCAGGAAGGACTCCTGCGCTTCCTCCTGGCGCTGGTCATTGGCCTGCTGATTGCGATCCCGATTGGCTTCTTCGCAGCCAATCGCATGGTGCGCCCATTGAGAGCCGCAAGAGACGCTGCCTATGAAATGCAAGGGGGCTCGCGAGAAGTTCGGCTTGCACTTGAAGGTCCAAGTGAAGTTGCCGAGATCGCGATTGCGCTGAACTCGCTCAGTTCGGCACTTGATATTTCCGAACGCCGGCAGCGCGAGTTCCTGCTGTCGGTCTCGCATGAGCTGCGCACTCCGCTTACTGCAGTCAAGGGTTACGCCGAAGCACTCGCTGATGACGTGGTGGCCCCCGAAGACGTCGCCAAGACTGGCGCAACTGTTGCCGCCGAGGCGCAAAGGCTTGATCGCTTGGTCAGCGATCTCCTGGATCTGGCTCGGCTGGGCGCAGTGGACTTCCGCGTGCACCCCTCAACCGTTGACATCGCAGAGGTCGGGCGTGACGCGGCTGAGGTGTGGGGCTCGCGCTGTGAGCGAGAGGAAGTCGGATTCGCCTCTGAGATTCCAGAGCAGTCCGCACTCGTCATCACCGACCCAATGCGGCTCCGTCAGATCATCGACAACCTCGCAGAGAATGCCTTGCGGGTGTCACCTGCCGGCTCGATTGTCGTCCTGGCGATGCGCTCGGTAGCTGAAGGCATTGAAGTGGAAGTGCGCGACTCTGGACCTGGGCTCACTGAAGATGACATGTCGATCGCGTTTGAGCCCGGCGCCCTGTATGAGCGCTACCGCGGGGTTCGGCCGGTAGGCACTGGGCTGGGACTGGCCCTTGTCGGAAGGCTTGCTCAAGGACTGGGCGGTGCAGCGCGCGTCACGACTGCGCCAGAAGGCGGAGCCTGCTTCACCGTGTTCATTCCTCCGCTGTCTCTTGAAGTCGAATCCGACATACCCTGAACCCATGGAGACGGCTCAGGTGGACACGCCTGATCGCATCGTGATGCCCGAGCGCATCGACTCTCGGCCACTTTGGCGCCGACTCGTGGCTCCAGTAGCGGTGGGCATCGGTGCCGTGGGTGCCTGCGCGTACCTGTCCGTGGTGAATCCCAATGAGTCGGGTCACTACCCCGTCTGCCCGTCACGAGCACTGTTGGGCATCGACTGCCCCGGGTGCGGGGGGATGCGTGGGATGTACGCGCTGATGCACGGTGATGTACCTGCGGCCTTGGATCACAATCTGCTGCTTATTGCGATCGTGCCGATCGTGATCGGACTGTGGGGCCTTTGGCTGAGTCGTGCGATTCGTGGGCGATATCCCAAGGTCAGCTACCGGCAGTTTCGATTCCGCAATCGGCTGTTGATTCTTGCTCTCGTGGTGCTCATTGCCTTTGGTGTCGTCCGCAATTTCGTCCCCTACTTGGGTTCAGGAGTCTGAGCCAGCTGTCGGATTCGATTGAGGCATGAGCGGGCACGCGTGCCCAGCCACATAGAATCGGTGCTGTGAGCGTGCTGGCCGAAATCATCGTTGGAGTGCGCGAGGATTTGGCCTTGAGAGTGGCTCAGACTCCGCTCAGCGCCGTGAAGGAAATGGCGCTTAGGGCGCAGCCTGCGATTCAGGTCATTCCACGGCTCAGCGCTGGAGGCGTGCAGCTGATCGCTGAAGTCAAGCGATCCAGCCCGAGTAAAGGTGCCTTGGCGCAGATTGCGGACCCTGCTGCCCTTGCCCGTGCCTATGCCGATGGTGGAGCCGCAGCAATTTCAGTGCTCACCGAGCAACGCCGATTCAATGGCAGCCTGGCCGATCTCGTAGCCGTCCGTGCTGCCGTGAACATCCCGGTGCTGCGCAAGGACTT
>JAUSQD010000052.1 GCA_030652695.1 Actinomycetota bacterium | reverse complement strand
AGAAGGACTACCAGCAGCTGGCGCTCATCAAGGCCATGGTGAGGTCCTTGCACTTTTCGATCACAGTGGTGGGGGTTCCGACAGTTCGTGAAGAAGATGGGCTTGCCAGAAGCAGTCGCAACCGCTTCCTCACCAAGCAGGAGCGAGCCAGTGCAGTCGCCTTGTCGCGAGCAATTGCGGTTGCAGCAGAAGTTGCCACGCACGATGGTGCCCTTGCTGGAGAGCGCGCAGGACATGCAGTCCTCGCTGAGCATCCCGACATCCTGCTCGACTACCTCGTCATCACCAACCCTGAACTGGGCCCAGCATCTGTGGGCGAGGCTCGGGTGTTGATCGCCGCGACTCTTGGCTCTGTTCGACTCATTGACAACATGCCCTGCATGGTTGGTGGCGTCGGGTGAGCGTGCTTCCCGTCCAACTGACGGCGGCGCAACCTGGTTGGACGGTGCGAGCCGACGTCATAGTCGTTGGCTCAGGTGTTGCTGGACTCACCACTGCCCTGCATGCTCGAAGAGCTGGACTCTCGGTGCTGTTGGTCACCAAGGCCACCGTCAACGAGGGTTCAACCCAGTGGGCGCAAGGGGGCATTGCGGCGGCCTTGGCCGAGGACGATTCCCCGGCTGAACATCTTGAGGACACCTTGGTTGCTGGTGTCGGGCTGTGCGACGAAGAAGCCGTTCGAGTACTGGTCACTGAAGGTCCGGGTGCGGTACGCGGGCTCATGCTCCTGGGTGCCCGATTCGACACTGACTCAGGCGGTGCCATCGCCTTGTCGCGTGAGGGTGGGCACCACCGAGATCGCATTGCGCATGCGGGTGGCGATGCCACTGGCGCTGAGATCTCCCGAGCGCTGGTGCAGGCCGTTGCCCGTGATGCGGGTATCGAACTTGTGGAGAACGCCCTCGCATTGGATCTGATCACCGACGCTCAGGGCGCAGCTCAGGGCATCACCTTGCACGTGATGGGACAGGGTCAACGAGATGGCGTCGGCGCCGCACTTGCGCCACAAGTGGTGCTGGCCACAGGTGGCTTTGGCCAGGTCTTCCGCCAGACAACCAATCCCTATGTCTCAACAGGGGATGGAGTTGGGCTTGCACTGCGTGCAGGTGCTGACATTGCCGATGTGGAGTTCGTGCAGTTCCATCCGACTGTGATGTGGCTTGGGCCCTTCGCGCAGGGACAACAGCCATTGGTCTCAGAGGCAGTGCGAGGTGAGGGCGCATTCCTCATCGACTCTGCAGGTGATCGCTTCATGGCCAAGGTGCATGAGATGGCCGACCTGGCGCCGCGTGATGTGGTTGCCAAGGCCATCATGCGCCGGATTCGTGAATCCGGCACCGACCATGTCTGGCTCGACGGCCGGGCTCTGGGGGCTGACACCTGGGTGCGTCGCTTTCCGACCATTTTGGAATCCTGCCGATCGCGCGGAATCGACCCCGTCACGGATCTGATTCCGGTGGGACCAGCGCAGCACTACGTCTCCGGCGGTGTGCTCACAGACTTGCATGGCCGCACCTCGATTCCGGGTCTGTATGCGTGCGGGGAGGTCGCGTGCACCGGCGTCCATGGGGCCAACCGGCTGGCATCCAATTCGCTTCTGGAAGGGCTGGTCTTTGCCGGCCGCATCGGTGCGCGAATGGCGGCACACCCCGGAGTCGTGCGCGAGCCGATCCTGCCCGAACACGATGGACAGCGCCTGCTCGCGCACCAGGCTCGTCGTCGCGTTCAGAAGACCATGGACACTCATGTGGGTGTGCTGCGAAGCGAGCACTCGCTCGAACTTGCCACCAAGGAGCTTTCGGCTCTTGCGTCATCTGAGGAGGGGCGACCGAGCACCGAGGACTGGGAGACGACCAACATTCATACCCTGGCGTCGGTCGTCACGCACCACGCGGCACTGCGCACTGAGACTCGCGGTTCACATTGGCGTGAGGACTATCCGATGCTGGACGATGAGCACTGGCGTCTTCGCCTGGTCACCAATTTGAACAGTGATGGAACACTGCGCACTCGCAAGGTGTCGCGATCAGGCGCAGCCTATGAAGACGAAGGGTGAGCATGTCTGAGCTCGAACTGCTCGGCCCGACGATCTCGCAAATGCTGGTCGCCGCTCGCCTTGATCCAACTCTTGTGTGCACGCTCATTGCGATGGCAATCGATGAGGATCTTGATGGAGGCGTTGATGTCACCACGGTTGCCACGGTGCCAGCAGATCAAGAGTCGATCCTTGATTTCGTGGCGCGCAAGCCAGGCGTGGTGGCTGGGGTGCCTGTCGCAGCAGCGGTATTCATGATGGTCTGCGCTGACGCTGACGTAAGCATTGATTTTGCGAGCAATGATGGGGACGAAGTCGAGGCGGGGCAGCTGGTCTTGTCGGTTCGATCCTCCACTCACTCACTGCTGCAAGCCGAGAGACCAGCGTTGAACTTCCTGAGTCACTTGAGTGGCATTGCGACCCTGACACACAGTTGGGTTGAGGCCATCCAGGGCACCGGGGCTGCAATTCGAGATACGCGCAAGACCACCCCGGGCTTTCGGGCTCTTGAGAAGTACGCGGTTCGTTGTGGCGGAGGCATTAATCACCGGATGTCTCTGTCGGATGCTGCCTTGGTGAAGGACAACCATGTGCTCGCAGCCGGTGGTGTTGCTGAAGCCTTCGCATTGGTGCGCAAGAACTTTCCCGGCATTCCCGTCGAAGTCGAAGTCGACTCCCTGGATCAACTGGCAGCGGTTGTTGAAGCGGGGGCTGATCTCGTGCTGCTGGACAATTTCTCCCTGCAGCAGACCCGTGAGGCGGTCACCATGGTCGGTGGGCGAGCTCGACTTGAGGCTTCGGGCGGTCTGTCGATCGACGTGGCGCATGATGTCGCGGCAACCGGAGTCGACTACCTTGCTGTCGGTGCGCTGACCCACTCAGCGCCAGTGCTTGATATCGGCGCGGATCTCAGACAGGCGGACTGATGCTCCTCACAATTGACGTAGGCAATACGAACACAGTCATCGGCATGTTCGATGGCGAGGATCTGACCGCCTCATGGCGCATCAAGACCGACGCCCGTGACACCGCTGACGAGATCGCACTGACATTCCGAGGGCTGCTCGACGGCCATGCGCCGATTACCGGCATCGCACTGTGCAGCACTGTGCCCTCGGTATTGCGGGAGATGCGCCTGATGCTGGCTCGCTACTACGGCAATATCGAAACCGTCATTGTGGAGCCTGGCACCAAGACCGGCGTGCCGGTCTTGACGGACAACCCGAAAGAGGTTGGCACTGATCGCATCGTGAACACGGTCGCAGCATTTGCGCTCTATGGCGGGCCGAGCATCGTCGTTGATTTCGGCACCTCGACCAATCTGGATGTCGTGTCGGCCAAGGGAGAGTTTCTTGGTGGAGCGCTCGCCCCGGGAATTGAGATCTCCCTCGATGCGCTAGCGCAGCGTGCCGCGGCCTTGCGCAAGATCGAGCTCATTCGCCCACGTGCAGCAATCGGCAAGAACACAGTGGAAGCCTTGCAATCAGGAGCGCTCTACGGATTCGCCGGTCAGGTGGACGGCATGGTCGATCGCATCAGCGAAGAGCTTGACCATGTCACAGCGGTGATTGCCACAGGCGGACTGGCAACCATCGTCATCGATGAATCACGCACCATCACGCATCATGAACCTGATCTCACACTCATCGGACTTCGCTTGGTGTTCGAGCGAAATTCAGTTCGCTAGATCCTGACTGGCCCGGACCAAGCCGATCACCACTGCCAGCCCATGTGATGCCCCGCGTGTGCGCGGAAGCACCAGGGTGCGCATTCCCAGACCGGTGCCGCCGACATCGTCGTGCCCACTGTCGCCAACCATCAGAGTCTGGGCCGCTGTACTGCCGAGTGCATCGAGCATCGCCTGAAAGATGGCCAGCTCTGGCTTCACGACCCCAACCTCGCAGGACAGCACTGTGGCATCTGCGTAGGCCGAGAGGCCTTCACGGTCAAGCACAGCATGAAGTGGGAGCGCGGCATTGGAGAGAAGCCCCACGCGGACACCGAGTTGCACCAGTGCTGCCAGCGTTGGCACCGCGTCGTCGTAGGCGTGCCAGGTTTCCAGAATCACGTCGTAGAGCGCCTGGCCCAAGCGCGGATCCAACTGTGGCCCTTGGGCAAGGAGCGAGTGAAAGACTCGCTCATGCGCCTCAGAGGACAGATCGCGCGAGCTTGTGGGGTCCAGAACGCGCGCGTTCTCCCACACTCTGTCCAGAAAGTCCGCGAGCTCAGCGTGCGCAGCCGTCGTCAGTTCAAGTGCTGACTTTGCCAGCGCGAGATCCAGCCACTCGCGCGAATCGCCTTGATCGATGAGGGTGGAGTGCACATCGAAGATGACCGTGGTGATGGGGGCGACGGGATTGAACGGCGCCTGCGCTGCGGCTTCGACGAGCATGCTTGCAGCGTATGCCTTGCCGCTAGCCTTGCCTGTCGTGACCACCGACCACGACGAAGAACTCGACCTGCCAGAGCAGATGCGCATTCGTCTGGACAAGCGCAAGCGTCTTGCTGACCAGGGTCGCGATCCCTATCCGGTCGCTTTGCCGATCACGCACACCATCGCTGCAGTGCGATCTGAGTTTCCCGAGCTTGAGATCGACACCCAGACCTCGGCGATCGTTGGGATCGCTGGGCGAGTGATGTTCGTGCGCAATACCGGCAAGTTGTGCTTCGCGACTCTTCGCGCAGGGGATGGCACCGAGATCCAGGCGATGCTGTCACTGGCCAATGTTGGGCAAGATTCACTTGACCAATGGAAGGCTCTGGTTGACTTGGGCGACCACGTCTTTGTTGAAGGTGAAGTCATCACCTCCAAGCGCGGCGAGCTTTCAGTGCTGGCCAACTCGTGGGCGATGGCTGCCAAGTCGCTGCGACCGCTGCCGGTTGCGCACAAGCCGATGAACGACGACAGCCGGATTCGTCAGCGCTATCTGGATCTGATCATGCGCCCAGAGGCTCGGCAGATGGCGCAGACACGGATCACCGTGGTGAGTCAGGTGCGCAAGAGCCTTGAGAGCCGCGGCTACTTCGAGATCGAAACACCCATGCTGCAGACCATGCATGGCGGTGCCACCGCGCGCCCTTTCATCACCACGTCCAATGCCTTTGACATGCAGCTGTTCCTGCGCATCGCTCCTGAGCTCTTCCTGAAGCGGGCGGTCGTTGGTGGCATGGAGCGGGTATTTGAGATCAATCGCAACTTTCGCAATGAAGGCGCGGACTCCACGCACTCCCCAGAGTTCGCGATGCTGGAGTTCTATCAGGCCTACGCCGACTACATCCAGATGGCCCACACCACTCGTGAGCTGATTCAGGAAGCCGCCTTCGCAGTCTTCGGCTCGCACGTTGCGACACACATCGACGGCACTCAACTTGATCTCTCGGGCGAATGGCCCATGGTCTCGCTGTATGGATCGCTGTCGGAGGCGGTAGGCGAGCAGATCACTCCACAGACTCCACGCGAACGCCTGATCGAACTGGCCAATGCTGTGGAGATCGAAGTGGGGTCCACATGGGTCAATGGCAAAATCGTTGAAGAGCTCTTTGAGCACCATGTGATCGAGCGCTTCGGTGGTCGGCCGACCTTCGTCATCGATTTTCCAGTCGATACCTCACCGCTGACTCGGGACCACCGAAGCCAAGATGGCAAGGTCGAGAAGTGGGACCTTTACATCAATGGATATGAGCAGGCCACTGGATACTCGGAGTTGGTTGACCCGGTGGTACAGCGGGAGCGTTTGATCGAGCAGGCTGCTCTTGGCGCGCGCGGGGATGTTGAGGCAATGAAGCTCGACGAAGACTTTCTGCGTGCACTTGAACATGGAATGCCGCCGTCAGGTGGGGTTGGTGTCGGCATCGATCGGCTGCTCATGACTCTCACTGGACTTGGCATTCGTGAGACGATCCTCTTCCCACTCGTCAAGCCCGAACAGGCCTGATTGCCAAGAGGAGTCCCGTGCTCGTTCGTCCGGCGCACCCGCGTGATGTTCCTGCCATTCGCGAGATGGTGGAGTACTACGCCTCGCGTGGGATCTTGTTGGCAAAGGCCACCGTCACCCTGTATGAGCAGATCCAGGAGTTCTATGTTGCCGAGGATGGCGACGAAGTGATCGGTTGTGGTGCTCTGCACATCATGTGGGAGGACCTCGCTGAAGTGCGCACGGTTGCCGTGCGTCCCACCACCACGAGATCAGGAGTCGGTTCGGCAATCCTGACTGCGCTGATCGAGCGGGCTCGCGAGATGGATATCACGCGGATCTTCTGCCTCACCTTTGAAACTCGATTCTTCGGCAGCCATGGCTTCAAGGAAATCGAAGGTGCCCCGGTCGACCCAGCGGTGTATCAACAGCTGCTGCAGTCCTATGACGAAGGCGTGGCGGAAATGCTCGGACTGGAGCGGGTCAAGCCCAATACCCTGGGCAATCACCGAATGCTCCTGGAGCTGTGAAGCGCCTGGCAGCTGCCATGGTCGCGCTGTTGCTTGGCGCCTGGCTTTCGGTCCCAGCACTCGCCGCGGATGGCTCGCTCAGCGGCGCAGTCATTGTCCTTGACCCTGGACATCAACTCGGCAACAGCAACCCGAAGTTCAGTTCACAGATGAAGCAGAAGCGCTTCAATGGCACTCTGGTCAAGGGGTGCAACACCACTGGCACGGCTACCAACAAGGGACTGCCCGAAGCCACCTTTGCCTGGCGTGTCAGTCAGGTCCTGAAGCAGCAACTGGAAGCCCGTGGTGCGCAAGTTGCATTGACGCGCACTGTCAACTCGCGCAATGCATGGGGCCCCTGCGTCTGGGACAGGGCCGGCCTCAGTGCGAAGGTCAATGCCGACTTCTTCGTCAGCATCCATGGCGATGGTGCACCGGCAAAGGGTCGTGGCTTCCATGTGATTGCACCTGGCCGTCTCAAGGGCTGGACCAAAGACATTGCGGTTGGAAGTCGCCAATTGGCGACAAGCATGATCGCTGGAATGAAGCAGGCGGGGGCCACGCCGACGACGTATCTGTCGAGTCCTTTGTCAGTGCGAACTGATCAGACCACCTTGAACTTCAATGATGTTCCCGCGGTCATTGTTGAACTGGGAAACATGCGCAATGCGCGAGATGCTGCGCAGATGTCCTCAGCGGCTGGCGTGCAGCAGTATGCGAATCAACTTGCCACAGGCATCAGCCGGTATTGCGAAGTCCGGTCGCGATGCCGTTGATCGTGACCGACAGCGCATGAGTCAGAGCGGGGTCGATCACGGTGCCTGCCGCTCGGTCCGTGCGCACTCGGTCAAGAAGTGTGACCTGCAAGGTGTGAAGCGGCAGTAAATAGGTGTCGCGGACGGCCAAGGTGCGTTGCAAGGTGGGATTGCTACCGAGCAGCTCTGGGCTGCCAGTGATGGCCAGGACCTCGGCCACCGTCTGATCGAACTCAGTTCGGATGAGCTCGAAGGACTCGCGCAGTTCCTGATCGACGAGGGCGTCGATGTAGGACTGTGCCACTGTCAGATCAGTCTTGGCCAGTGTCATCTCAACATTGGAGATGAAGTTTCTGAAGAACTCCCACCCTGCGTACATGCTCGGGAGCTCTTCGCCAAAGCCAGCTGCGCGTGCCGCGGCCAGTCCAGATCCGACGCCAAACCAGCCCGGGACGATCTGGCGCGACTGGGTCCAGCCAAAGACCCACGGGATTGCTCGCAGTCCGCTGATCCCCGCTGAGGTGTCTGGCCGACGTGATGGGCGCGAGCCCAGGTGCATGCCGCCGAACTCATCCACCGGAGTCGAGGCCGCGAAATAGCGCGGGAGCAGGGGATGCTCCACGAGCGCCCGGTACTGCCGCTGGGCCGAGGTCGAGGCCAGGTCCATCACCGCATCCCACTTCGTGCGCTGCTCCAGGGAAACTCGAGGAGATTGATGCAGCAGTGTCGCGTCCATCACGGCGGCGACCATCTGCTCCAGATTGTCTCTGGCCAGGGTTGGCAAGAGGTACTTGTCGGAGATGACCTCTCCCTGCTCGGTGACTTTGATTTCCCCGTCGAGCACTCCCCAGGGCTGAGCCAAGATGGCCTGATAGGTCGGCCCACCACCGCGACCCACCGTGCCACCTCGGCCGTGGAACAGGCGGAGTCGAACGCCGTGGGCCGATGCGATGTCGCGAAGTCGCCGCTGTGCGAGATGGATCTCCCACTGGGAAGTTGTGATGCCAGCGTCCTTGTTCGAATCCGAATAGCCCAGCATCACTTCCTGTACATCGCCGCGTGAAGCGACCAGCTGGCGGTACACGGGGTCGCTCAGGAGTGTGTCGACGATGGTGCCCGCGGCGCGAAGTTCATCCACCGTCTCCAACAGCGGAACGAAGCCCACTTTGGAACTGCGCGTAACGGGGTCAACCAGGCCCGCCTCGCGAGCAAGGACGACAGCGGCAAGGACGTCATCAGCGCCCTGTGTCATCGAGATGATGCACGACTCGATTGCGCCTTCGCCAAATTGCCTCAAGGCCTGCCCGGCCGCCACGAAGGTGTCGTAGGTGCGGTGGCCAAGTTCATCAAGCGGAGGTGGGCTTGGAGCCAAGGGCCGCAGCGAGGACAACTCGCTCTTCAATACCTGCAGGCGATCGATTCTGGACAAGCTCGCGTATGGAGCTGAAGTCAGATGAACCCGATCATGCAGTTGGCCGATCGCGTGGTGGTACTGCTCAGCGTGTTCACGGATGTCCAGGGTTGCCAGGTTCAACCCGAGAGAAGAGACCAGACGAATCACATGATCGAGTCCGCCGAAGGCCGCACGCACGCTGCCGCTGTCCATGACTGCGTCACGAACATGCAGAAGATCAACCAGCAGCTCTTCAGTTGTGCCGTAGTCGCGTCCTTGCTGATGAGGGCGATGTCTGCGATTGGTGGTCAGGCCAAGACGAAGGCGAATGATGCGCAGTTTCAAGCGAATCGGCTCGTCCGCGTTGATCACCAGATATCTGCTGTCAAACTCCGGGAGCAGCAGAAGATCCGCCGCAACGATCTCGCGCAGCACCGTGGACGGTCCGCTGATTCTCTCCGAGATCGATAGCTCGTCGATCAGATTGTCGATGTGTGGAATGAATGCCTGCACAGCCTGGTTGCGCTGGAACATCAACACTTCGCCGGTGACTTCTGGGGTGACGAAGGGGTTGCCGTCGCGGTCACCGCCGATCCAGGATCCGAAGGTCAGCGGCTGTGCATGTGCGGGGAGCGACGTGCCAAGAAAGTTCAAAGCTTTGGTCAGATCGTCGAGCACTGATCCAAGAGGTCCTCGACTCAGGTCGGTCAGGTAGTTCAGAACATTGCGGGCTTCGTCAATCACCTGGGGTCGGTCATGGCGCAGCTCATCTGTCTGCCAGAGCAGATCGACCAGCTCAGCGATGGCCTCGCGATGTGGGAGTGCATCCCCGCGCTCGTCATCGTGGAGCAGGAGCGCAGCAATGCGCCGCAGTTTCACCAGGACTGATCGGCGTGCTGCCTCGGTTGGGTGCGCAGTGAACACGGGGCGAACCGACAGCACCTCCGTGAGATGTGCCACGAGTTTTTCAGAGGCCTCGGCCTCCTTGGCTGCCGAGGCCACTTGCTGCATGGGGCCACCGGTGCGCAGACGCAGGTCAGCGACCCCCCGGGAGCGTTCGACCTGTTCGGCAATATTGGCCAGATCAAAGTAGATCGAGAAGGCCCGAGCCAAGCGGGTAGCCGTGGGCAGATCCACGGATTCCAGAAGATTTCGCGCCTGGACTGGATCTCGCCTGACCGCATGTCGGACTTCCTCGACCAGATCCAGGAGGTCCTGACCCTCCTGACGGGCCATGGTCTGACCCAGGAGCTGCCCGAGTTCACGAATATGAGCTCTCAGTCGGGCGTCCGATGATTCCTCGATTGCGCCGTCAGGCATGCACCCATCTTCGTACAGGCGCGTTTCAAACTCATTACATCGTGGCTGTTCGCGCCTGGCGTACAGCCGAAAGGGAAGGTTCTGGCCCTGAGCGTGGTTCTCTTATCTACACAGTCCGCGTCATACGGCTGTAATCGATGGCAGATTACAGTTGAGGCATTGCGGGGAACGCCTGTCGCAAGGATTGAGTCTGAGCAGGAAACGAAGAAGGGTGTGTTGCGATGTTTGAGCGGTTTACCGACCGGGCCCGGCGGGTAGTGGTGCTTGCGCAGGAGGAAGCGCGCATGCTCAACCACAACTACATCGGCACCGAGCACATTCTTCTTGGCCTGATTCACGAAGGCGAAGGCGTTGCCGCCAAGGCCCTGGAGAGTCTGGGCATCTCCCTTGAAGCAGTGCGCAGCCAGGTCGAAGAAATCATCGGCCAGGGCCAGCAGGCTCCAAGCGGTCACATCCCGTTCACCCCGCGCGCCAAGAAGGTTCTGGAGCTGTCACTCCGCGAGGCATTGCAGCTGGGTCATAACTACATCGGCACCGAGCACATCCT
>JAUSQD010000116.1 GCA_030652695.1 Actinomycetota bacterium | reverse complement strand
TCTGATCAAGAAGGTCGACACACAGAACGAAGCCGGAACCAAGACAGTGATCAAGACCTGGTCGCGCCGCTCGATGATCGTGCCAGCAATGCTGGGTCACACGATCGCCGTGCATGACGGCCGCAAGCACGTGCCGGTGTTTGTCTCCGAGAACATGGTCGGACACAAGCTTGGCGAGTTTGCACCGACGCGCACCTTCCGGGGCCACGTCAAGGACGACCGCAAGGCCAAGCGTCGCTAACCGCGCCGCTACTCAAGTGACCACTACCGAACGACACGACGAAGCAAGGGGATAGCGATGGAAGCCAGGGCCCAGGCGCGGTACGTCCGCGTCACGCCCATGAAGGCGCGCCGCGTGATTGACCTCATTCGAGGCATGAACGCAAGCGACGCCCAGGCGGTATTGGCATTCGCACCACAGGCAGCATCAGAGCCAATTGGCAAGGTGCTCGACAGTGCGATTGCAAATGCTACGAACAACCATGCGATGGACGCCCGTTCGCTCGTCGTAAGCGCGGCATATGTGGACGAAGGTCCAACCATGAAGCGCATCCGTCCACGCGCACAGGGTCGGGCCTACCAGATCCGCAAGCGCAGCAGCCACATCACTGTGGTTGTGTCAGACCAGAAGGAAGGGTGACCCGCTCGTGGGACAGAAAGTAAATCCGCATGGTTTCCGCCTCGGCATCACCACTGACTTCAAGTCACGTTGGTTTGCTGACTCGCAGAAGCCCGGACAGCGCTACCGCGACTATGTGGACGAGGACGTCAAGATCCGCAAGGTGCTCTCACAGGGCATGGAGCGTGCTGGCATCTCCAAGGTCGAGATCGAGCGCACCCGCGATCGCGTCCGCGTCGACATCCACACCGCTCGTCCAGGCATCGTCATTGGTCGCCGTGGAGCCGAAGCCGATCGCATTCGTGGCGATCTGGAGAAGCTCACCGGCAAGCAGGTGCAGCTGAACATCCTCGAGGTCAAGAACCCCGAGATCGATGCGCAGCTCGTTGCCCAGGGCATTGCTGAGCAGCTCTCCAGCCGTGTGTCATTCCGCCGCGCAATGCGCAAGGGAATGCAGAGCACGATGAAGAGTGGCGCGAAGGGCATCCGAGTGCAGGTCTCAGGTCGTCTTGGTGGCGCAGAAATGTCGCGCACCGAGTTCTACCGTGAAGGTCGCGTTCCCTTGCACACCCTGCGTGCCGACATTGACTACGGCTTCTACGAAGCCCGTACCACCTTCGGTCGCATCGGCGTCAAGGTCTGGATCTACAAGGGCGACGCCCTGCCAACCCGCTCCGAGCGCGAAGCTGCAGCTGCAGCTGCCCGTCTTGGTCAGCGTGGTCCGGCTACTGCTCGTCCGCGTCGTGGCGCAAGTGATGCCCCAGCGATCGAGGCCAACCCTGAGGCAACCCCAGCCGAGGTCGCTGTCGAAGCACCTGTTGAGGCCGTTGTTGAGACCGCCGCTGCCGGTACGGAGGCCTGAGCCATGTTGATTCCTCGTCGCGTCAAGCACCGCAAGCAGCACCACCCGACTCGTCGCGGTGTGGCAAAGGGCGGCACCGAGGTGACCTTCGGCGCTTACGGCCTGCAGGCACTTGAGCATGGTTACGTCACGAACCGTCAGATTGAGTCGGCTCGTATCGCGATCACGCGTCACATCCGTCGTGGCGGAAAGGTCTGGATCAACATCTACCCAGACCGTCCCCTCACGAAGAAGCCCGCTGAGACCCGCATGGGTTCCGGCAAGGGCTCGCCCGAATGGTGGGTGGCCAACGTCAAGCCAGGCCGCGTCATGTTCGAGCTCTCATACCCCGATGACAAGGTGGCTGTGGAAGCGATGACTCGCGCCATGCACAAGCTGCCGATGAAGTGCCGCATTGTTCGGCGCGATGAAGTAGGTGAGAACTGATGGCCGCAGGAACCCAGGTCGGTGAGTTGCGCAATCTTGATGACACGGAGCTGACAGCCAAGCTTCGCGAATCCAAGGAAGAGCTGTTCAACCTCCGCTTCCAAGGCGCAACCGGACAGCTCGAGAACCATGGCCGTCTTCGCGCCGTGCGCAAGGACATCGCGCGGATCTACACGATCCTGCGTGAACGTGAACTGGGCATCACCCCAATTGAGGGTGGCGCTGCATGAGTGCGAAAGAGGCAAGTGTGAATGACGTCAAGCGCGGCTACCGCAAGACCCGTGAGGGTCTGGTCGTCAGCGACAAGATGGACAAGACAGTGGTGGTTGCGGTCGAGGACCGTTTCAAGCACCCGCTTTACGGCAAGGTCGTGCGACGCACGAACAAGCTCAAGGCACATGACGAGGCAAACGCAGCCGGTATCGGTGACCGCGTGCTTCTGATGGAGACCCGCCCGTTGTCAGCCACCAAGCGCTGGCGCGTCGTGGAAATCCTCGAGAAGGCCAAGTAGTCAGTTCCGCCAGGCTCTTATTTGAGAACCGGCAGACGATCAGGAGAATGAAGTGATTCAGCAAGAGTCGCGACTGCGTGTCGCTGACAACACGGGTGCCAAGGAGTTGCTGTGCATTCGTGTACTCGGTGGCTCCGGTCGCCGTTACGCCGGTATTGGTGACGTCATCGTGGCCACGGTCAAGGATGCCATCCCCGGTGGTGGAGTGAAGAAGGGTGACGTCGTCAAGGCTGTCATCGTTCGCACGAAGAAGGAGCGTCGTCGTCCGGATGGTTCATACATCCGTTTTGACGAGAACGCTGCTGTCATCCTCAAGGCAGATGGCGAGCCTCGCGGCACGCGCATCTTTGGACCTGTGGGCCGTGAGCTTCGTGACAAGAAGTACATGAAGATCATTTCGCTCGCACCGGAGGTGTTGTAATGACGAAGCAGCTGCACGTCCGCAAGGGCGATCTTGTGCAGGTCATCTCTGGCAAGGACCGCGGGGTCAAGGGCAAGGTCATTGAAGTCCTTCCTGATGCCAACCGCGTCATTGTCGAAGGCGTGAACCGTGTCAAGAAGCACACCAAGATCGGGCAGAACGCTCGTGGTGCGCAGACCGGCGGCATTGTCACCACCGAGGCACCGATCCATGCATCCAATGTCATGGTCATCGATCCTGAGGATGGTCGCCCCACTCGCGTTGGCTACCGCCGTGAAGACGTCGAGAAGCGTCGTCCGGATGGCTCAACCTACGAAGCACAGCGCAGCGTGCGCATTTCACGCCGCACAGGTAAGGACATCTGAGCATGAGTACTGAAACCACCACGAGTGTTGAGGCGCCAGCAATTCCCCGCCTCAAGGCGCGGTATCGCGAAGAAATGGTGCCGGCTCTGAAGGCTGAGTTCGACTTCACCAACATCATGCAGGTCCCTGGTCTGACAAAGATCGTGGTCAACATGGGCGTTGGCGAAGCCGCTCGCGACTCCAAGCTCATCGAAGGCGCGATCCGCGACATCACCGAGATCACTGGTCAGAAGCCACAGACCACCAAGGCTCGCAAGTCAATCGCCCAGTTCAAGCTGCGCGAGGGTCAGCCGATTGGTGTGCACGTCACACTGCGCGGAGACCGCATGTGGGAATTCCTGGACCGTCTGCTTTCCGTCGCGCTGCCTCGCATCCGTGACTTCCGCGGTCTTTCGTCGAAGCAGTTCGATGGCAATGGCAACTACACCTTCGGACTCAGTGAGCAGTCGATGTTCCACGAGATCGATCAGGACAAGATCGATCGCACCCGTGGCATGGACATCACACTGGTGACGACCGCGACCAACGATGATGAAGGCCGCGCACTGCTTCGCCTTCTCGGATTCCCCTTCAAGGAGGCCTGAGCCATGGCGAAGAAAGCACTCATCCAAAAGCAGCAGAAGACGCCGAAGTTCAAGGTTCGCGCGTACACACGTTGCAACAAGTGCGGACGTCCGCACTCTGTCTACCGCAAGTTCGGCCTCTGCCGTATTTGTCTCCGTGAAATGGCACATGCTGGCGAACTGCCAGGCGTGACCAAGAGCAGCTGGTAACCAACGACGCTGAAGGTCCGCTACGGCGGAAACCGCAACGAGGAAGGCCTTAGGCCAAACACATGACAATGACTGACCCGATTGCAGACATGCTTGCGCGCTTGCGCAACGCAAACTCTGCATATCACGACACAGTGGCGATGCCGCACAGCAAGATCAAGGTGCACATTGCCGAGATCTTGAAGCGCGAGGGATACATCGCCGGCTTCAGCGAGACCGAAGATGCTGTGGGGCGCACCCTGACCCTGCAGCTGAAGTACGGTCCCAGCCGCGAACGTTCAATCGCAGGCCTGCGCCGGGTGTCCAAGCCCGGTCTGCGCGTCTACGCGAAGAACACTGCGATTCCACGCGTGCTCGGTGGACTCGGCATCGCGATTCTCTCCACTTCCACTGGTCTGCTCACAGACCGCCAGGCCAAGCAGAAAGGCGTAGGTGGGGAAGTCCTCGCCTACGTCTGGTAGGGGTATCTGATGTCACGTATTGGACGTCTGCCCATCACTCTCCCTGCGGGAGTCACTGCGACGATCAACGGCCAGCTCGTCACGGTCAATGGCCCCAAGGGTTCATTGAGCTTCAACGTTGCTGAGCCCATCGAAGTGACCCAGGAAGACGGCGTTCTTGCCGTCACCCGTCCCAATGATGAGCGTCGCTCGCGCGCACTGCACGGTCTGAGCCGCACATTGATTGCCAACATGGTGATCGGTGTGACGACCGGATACGAGAAGTCGCTCGAACTCGTGGGCACTGGTTACCGCGTTGCAGCCAAGGGAACTGATCTTGAGTTCCAGCTCGGTTTCAGCCATCCAGTGCTCGTCCCTGCTCCTGCGGGCATCTCCTTCCAGGTCGAGAGCCCGGTGAAGGTCAAGGTCCAGGGCATCGACAAGCAACAGGTCGGCGAAGTCGCCGCCAACATCCGCAAGATTCGTCCGCCGGAGCCCTACAAGGGCAAGG
>JAUSQD010000042.1 GCA_030652695.1 Actinomycetota bacterium | reverse complement strand
CATGACTTGGGATTGCTGTCGGTTGGGTTGACGCTTCTTTCGAGGGACGTGGTCCTTCGGGAAGGATGTCGTCATGCCGAAGAAGTTCCCACCGGAGTTCAAGAGGGACGTGGTCACGGTCGCCCGTCGTGGTGACTTGAGCGTCGCGGAGACAGCGATCGATTTCGGTGTCGCGGAGGAGACCGTTCGGCGCTGGATGCGCCAGGCCGACGTCGACGACGGAGTCAAGGACGGACAGACCACGTCGGAGCGGGCCGAGATCGTCCAGCTTCGCCGCGACAAGCGTCGCCTGGAGATGGAGAACGAGATCCTGCGTCGGGCTGCGGCCTACTTCGCTGCGAGTTCGCTCCCAAAATGATCTACCCGCTGGTCCGTGACCTGGCCGCCGAGGGTTTCTCGGTGCGGTTGGCCTGCGGGGTGCTCGGCTTCTCGACCCAGGCGTTCTACGCCTGGTGCAAGCAACCTGTCAGCGACCGCGAACGTGAGGACGCGTACGTGATCAACGCGTTGATCGATGCGCACGGTGATGATCCGGCGTTCGGCTACCGGTTCCTGGCTGATGAGCTCGAGCGCGCGGGCATCGATGTTGGGGAACGTCGCGTCTGGCGGTTGTGTTCTCAGCAAAGACTCTGGTCCACGACGGTGCGCAAGGGCCGTCGCGGCAAGAAGCCCGGTCCGGCAGTTCACGACGACCACATCCAGCGGGACTTCACCGCGACCCACCCGAACCTCAAGTGGGTCACCGACATCACCGAACACCCCACCAGCGAGGGCAAGGTCTACTGCTGCGCGATCAAGGACCTGTTCTCCAACCGGATCGTGGGCTACGCGATCGCGGACCGGATGACCGCGGACCTATCGGTCGCCGCGCTGCGCGCCGCGATCGCCCGGCGTGAGCCCGACGGTGTCGTGATCGTTCACGCGGATCGTGGATCTCAGTTTCGAGCCAGGAGCTTCCAGGCTGTCTTGAAGGCTGCGGGACTGCAGGGATCGATGGGCAGAGTAGCCTCGGCCGGCGACAACGCTGCGATGGAATCGTTCTGGGCACTGCTCCAGCGCAACGTCTTGAACTCCCAGCAGTGGCGCTCTCGCGAGGACCTGCACTACGCGATCGTCCACTGGATCGAGCACACCTACAACCGCCGGCGACGTCAGCGCGGACTCGGCCGCCTGACGCCAGTCGAGTTCGAACTAGCCTTCACCAACAACGTCGTTCAGGCAGCCGCCTGAACGACACAACCAGTGTCAATCAGACCGACAGCAATCCCCTTTCCCCAACTGCCGCTGGCAACGCCAGCCCAGTTCAGAGATGGTGCGACGACATCCGTGCAGAGGCCGGTTGCTGGAACCCCTACTGCTTCAAGGACATCGGCTGGTGCTGCTTGTGCTGGCATGGCTAGGGCTAGGCCTACCAGCGGAATTGCGGTGGCAACGGTGAACGCTGCCGCTAACTTCTTGGATCTCTTCATGTGAGTTCTCCTTGACGCGTGTTTGCCCAAGCGTCCGAATGGAGCTCAATAAGCACGCTATGGGTGAACTGCACTATTAGGAATAGTGCGTCCGCATTGCGGTTTCTAGTGCGCTGCATCGGATTGCAGGGGGACGCTTGCGCTCCCATTCGAAGTGGGGTCTACGTCTGGGCAAGGCCGGATGGGAAGATCCAGTGTGCAGCGATCCTTCCAGGTCCTCGTGGCCTGCTCAGCGAACGTCTGCCGTTCTCCATTGGCTGCAAATGTCCTGCGGACCTCTCTGGTCAGCCTGCGCCCGGCCGTGTATGTCAGCTGGGCTGGCACCTACGCCGCAGTGGGTGATGCCATGTGTCCGCAGGCGGCCAGTTATGTGGGCCTGACCGGGGCCATTGGCGATTCCCGCCAGGTCACCCAGGAGCTGTTGGCTCAAGCTGATCTGCTGTTCACGGCCGACCGCTCGCAGCGCGCGTGGCTGGCGCGGATGGACCCATCGAGCCGTTCTCGCACTTTCACCTTGCGCCAGGGCGCACGGTTGGCGGAATGGGTAGCCCAACACGTCAGCGCAGGCACGGTGCCCGCTGGTGCCGAGCCCTTGCCAGAGGGCATGCTGAAGCGTCTGCAGTGGTTGGCCGAGGAGATGGACGCTGCTCGCGGCATGCTCGCCTCTTGGGATCCCCAGCACGATGACATCCCCGACACCCACGGCGATGACAATCACACGGCGACTTTGGATGACGTGGCAAGCGCTGCTCGATCGCTGTCGGAGTCCATGATCGTGGTGACCGCAGCGAGCGCGGCTGGTGATCCCTTGATGCCGCTGCCGGTGCACGACTCGGTTCTGCTGGCTTCCGAGCCTGAGGATGTCTCGTATGGACCTTGGGTGCGATTGAAGAATCTCATCAAACGTGACCACCCCATCACTACTCAGGCAACATTGCTGGACTGTGTGCGCACGGAGAATCTTGGCCACATCGCCTCGGCATCACCGTCCTTCAATGAAATCCTGATGACTCCCCGCACGGAGATCACCCAACACCTGAAGCGCGCGCTCATCCACAACGATGTGCAGGCCTCCAAGGGATTTCCAGCTTCGGTGGTCTTCACTGGCGCACGCAATGGAGCCGGGAAGACTGCCACCGCGATCAATCTGGCGATGAGTTTTGTTCAGGCAGGGATGTCGGTCATCTTGCTGGATGCCGATATGCACGAGTCAAAAGTCGGTGCCTATCTGGGCATTGAATCGGCTGTTGGCTTGCCTGATGTGCTCTCAGGTGAAGTGCCGCTGAAAGAGGCGCTGCTGTTGTGGCACAGAGGGATGCTCACAGTGTTGCCATGCGGGGGTTATGTCGCTGACTCGCTGGGGCTGCTGACTTCGCAGCGCATGCAGGAGCTGCACGACGAGCTGCTTACTCTTGCTGATCTCGTGGTGATCAATGCACCCGCGATGGCTCCTGCTGGAGATGCGCTGGCAGTCGGCGCCATCGCTGACGGCATGGTGTTGGTCGTGGGCAGCGGCCGCACGACGTGCAAACAGGTGAAGTCCGCTTGGGATGCCCTTGAGCATTCCGAATCGCATGTGCTCGGCACCGTAATGACGTTCGCGCGTGTGTGATGGCTGAAGTCTCGTGATCACGCCCATACTCTGCAATGACAATGGCTTGAGAAACTTGGGGGACAAGTGACGACCTTGCGGGTAGCCGTCCTTGGACTTGGCTACGTGGGCATTCCCCTTGTCGGTGCATGCATCAAGGCTGGGCACAGCGTTCTTGGCTTTGACACAGATGATCGCGTGGTGGCCAATCTCAATGGTGGGCTGTCGCATGTGGACGATGTCGCCTCGGTCGAGATCTCCAGCTGGGTCAGTCAGGGATTTATCGCAACTTCCGATGCCAGCACACTCACCGACATCGATGTGTTCATCATCTGTGTTCCCACACCGTTGTCTGACGATGGCAGTCCTGATCTGAGCGCAGTGCGAGCTGCTTCGCTCACTGTCGCGGCGCAGCTCGATGCGGCGCGCAAGCCGCTGGTCGTCTTGGAATCCACCACCTACCCCGGCACGACCGAAGAGATCGTCAAGCCGATTCTGGAGTCAAGGGGCGCGATAGCCAAGGCTGATTTCTGCTTGGCCTTCAGCCCAGAACGCATCGACCCAGGCAACAAGGAGTGGGATTTCCAGAACACTCCCAAGATTGTCGGCGGACTGACCGAGTCCTGCACGGATCGCGCAGTCGAGTTCTACCTGACTGTCACCACTGAGGTCGTTCGGACCAAGGGTCTCAAGGAAGCCGAGATGGCCAAGCTCCTGGAGAACACCTACCGCCATGTGAACATTGCGCTGGTCAATGAACTGGCAAAGATCAGCCACCTGCTCGACATCGACTTCTGGGATGTCATCGCCGCCGCCGAGACCAAGCCCTATGGATTTCAAGCATTTCGGCCAGGTCCGGGCGTGGGCGGCCACTGCATCCCAATCGATCCGAACTACCTGGGCCATCGCGTGCGCACCGAGCTTGGGCAAAGCGTGCGCTTTGTCGAATTGGCCCAAGAGATCAATGCCAGCATGCCGGCCTATGTCGTGCACCGCACTGAGCAGTTGCTGCGGTCTGACGGAAAGTCGTTGGCGGGTGCAGACATCCTGTTGCTCGGGGTGACCTACAAGGCCAATATCGGAGATCAGCGCGAGAGCCCGGCCTTCGGTGTCGCACGAGAGTTGCGCAAGGCCGGTGCACAGGTGCGCTTCCACGATCCGCTGGTTGAGTCCTGGATCGTCGATGAGGAGTCAGTGCCCAAGATGCATGATCTTGCCTCGGCCAGTGCTCAGGCGACCTGCTCGATCCTGTTGCAAGCTCACGACTGCTATCGCGAGCCGACAGCATTGCTCGGTGCCCGCCTGCTGCTGAACACTCAGGGGCATATTCAGTTGCTCTCGGCAGGCGAAGGCACAAACTGGATGAATCTTTGAGCATCGAGCAAGAGGCCGTCAGTGCGCGAGGCGCGCTGACCGCTGCGCTGGGACTCCTCTCTCCGACTGACCGGCGCAAATATCGCTTCGTCGTCGCTGCGCAGATGACCACATCGCTGTTGGATGTCATCGGCGTTTTGCTGCTTGGTGTCGTCGGTGTGTTGGCCGCTTCAGCGATGCAGGGCACAGGTGTGCCGAGCGCATTTGATTCCGTACTGACTCAGCTCGGCCTGGAAGATCTCGCTCCGGCATCACTCGCCGCCTGGTGCGCTGCACTTGCTGCGCTGTTTCTGCTCAGCAAAAGCGTGCTCTCGGCATACCTCATGCGCCGGGTCTATCGCTTCCTTGGCTCGCGCCAGGGCTCGGTCTCTGCTGGACTGGTTGAACGCGTGATGGCTCAGCCGCTGCTGATGATTGAGCGGCGTTCAAGCCAGGAGATCGTGTACGCGATTTCAACTGGAGTGAGCACGCTCATCACATCAATGCTGGGTGCGCTGGCGAGCTTCCTGAGTGAAGTCACCTTGCTCCTAGTGCTGTTTGTGACCTTCGTGTTGATCGATCCCGTCGTCACTCTTGCCGCTGCTGCCTACTTCGCCCTGGTGGGGTACGCGATACACAAGGGGCTCGGAGCCTGGGCAGAGCGCGTCGGTGAAACCAATGCATCGACCTCAGTCCGCGGGCAGCAGCGCTTGCAAGAGGCGATTGTGGCCTATCGCGAAATCGTGGTGCTTGGTCGGCGTCGCGCGTATACCGAGTCCATCGCTGAGTGCTTTCGAATGGCTGGCAAGGCCTCAGGCGACTCGCTGTTCTTGATGCAACTGCCAAAGATCGCCTACGAAGCGGCTTTGGTGATCGGGGGAGTGGCTCTGGTTGCCTGGCAGTTTGCCAGTGTGGGAGTCGTGCAGGCGGTTGGCACAGTGGTGCTCTTTGTGGCAGCCGGGTCTCGGGTGCTTCCTTCGATGCTGCGGATCAACATGGTCAATCTGGCCATTCGCAACGGTGTTGGGCAGGCGGGCGGATTGCTGAGGCTCGTGCGCGAACTCGATGCAGCGCCCCAGTCCGCGGTCACGGTTGTTGTACCGGAGGACTCCGGCAAGGAGTACGAGCGCGATGCAGGCTTCGAGCCGATCATCTCCTTGGAGGCAGTCGGCGTCATCTACCCCGGCGCGACTTCACCGGCGTTGATCGATGTCAGTCTGATGATCGAATCCGGGCAGCGCATCGCGATCGTTGGCGCCACAGGAGCGGGCAAATCGACTCTGGCCGATGTGATTCTCGGTGTGCTCAGTCCACAAGACGGCCGGGTGCTGATTTCAGGAATGTCACCCCAAGAGGTGATCGCCCGCTGGCCTGGGGCCATTGCCTACGTTCCGCAGCACGTGGCCATGATCAACGGATCCGTGCGCGAGAACGTGGCCCTTGGGCTGCCCAGTGATGTGATCAGTGACGACATGGTGTGGGAAGCGCTGGCGCGTGCGAGCCTGGCCGACTTTCTCACCGATCAGCGCGATGGCATCGACACTGTCGTGGGCGAGCGCGGGGTTCGGCTCAGTGGCGGTCAACGACAGCGGCTGGGTCTGGCACGCGCGTTGTACTCCTCGCCACGACTACTGGTCCTGGACGAGGCCACGAGTGCTCTGGACAGCGAGACAGAGTCGCTCATTTCTGAAGCGCTGAATTCCCTGAGCCGTGATGTCACCACGGTCACCATCGCCCACCGACTGGCAACCATTCGGCATGCGGACTGCGTGGTCTTCCTTGATCAGGGGCACGTGCGTGACATCGGCACCTTCGCTGAAGTACGTGATCGCAATCCGGCCTTTGAGCGCCAAGCTGAGCTGTCTGGCATCGCGCGCTGAGAGTCGTGCTTCTTCGGCTTGGATCTAGAGCAGGTCGGGATTGAGATCCAGGAAGGACTGCGCGATTCTGGACGATCCAGGATTTCCAGCCTCGATGAGCCCTTGGCGCCATGCGGCCTGCTTATCTGATTCCTGTGCTTGCCAGCCGGCCAGCATCTCCTGGACCCCAGCTTTGATCTCCTGCGCGGAGTTGTCCACCCAGTGGTATCCGGATCTGCCCTGCTCGTCAGTCAGGTCCTGGATGTAGCTGCCGCTGAAACCGAGCAGTGAGGCGAGCATCTGCCTCTGGTTCAGCGGAGCTGCATCGCCCAGTTGCATCCTCTTGGGCAGCACGAGGGATTGGGCGAGGTAGCCGGCCGTGCCGATGGCAGTTTGATTCGTGGCGAGCACCGGCACCCCGAAGGTGGGTGCCACATGCATCGGCCCCGAAGTGGTGGCAATCATGAATCGGCTGGCCGCAATGCTGAATACATCCAGCCAGGGTTCATAGGGCTTGTGGTGGGCGAGATCGATCACTCGATCCTGCGTGGGCAGGGGCGTGGTGTGGTCTGCACCGATGCGCATCACAAAGCCGCCTGCCTCCGTGATGGAGTTGATCGCTGGAATGTAGCTCTCAACTGCCGCATTGCGTGCATACCCCGGCTTGTCGACCGGACTCTGGCGAATGTGCAAGCAGACGAACCAGTCACTTCGCGCCAATCCGAACTTGGCAAGCGGTGCATATCCGCGCTCAAAGTCCTGCTCTTCCAGACGCAGCAATGGCTCGCGCCCCTCGGCTTCCCATTGGATGGCAGTCTGTGAATCGATGGTCCTGACATCGATCGAGCCGTCGTTGGTGCGGACGGTGTGAAAGCCCTCCATCATCGGCCAGAAGGCATGCTCGATCGCGCGTGACTCGGCTGCAGAAGTCTCAACTAGTGGGAAGTAGCGCGACCAGAAGCGCAGGTACTCCACATTGGCGGCACCGCCGGACAGGAGAAGGTAACGATCGGTCGGGTTCTGTCCGAATGCGCTGAGTCTGGCCCGCGCAGCCAATCCGACAGCTGAGTGTCCGATCGAGGCGGTGATGCTGCCGCCCAGCAGGCGCAAGTCGCCAGGTTCCAATCCCTGGGCTCGGATGGCCGAGTCCTCCAAGGAGTCAGCCTGAGCAAAGAATGAGACGGCATCGGTGAAATTTCCGCGATAGGCCGCATGCCAGAGGTTGTTGCGATGCGCGCGCAAAGAGCGCTCAGGATCCGGTAGCAGGCCTGGATCCTCATTGAGGTTGTAGGGCTCGTGCAGCGACTCACCTTGCACACGCACGTACCGAGCAAGGGCAGTGAGTTGTCCTTTGGCCAATAGACGCACGACTGTGCCGACGTAACTCGCCGACGAACTGAGCACTCCGCTGACGATTTGGCCAGCAAGACGGGCGCGATGCTTGTGCAGACTCCGAGTGGAGGCGATTCTTTTCCGGGCCACAGTTCTCCTGCCAGTACAGTCGCGTGATCTTATCGAGGGGATTTGGCTGGTCTGGGTGTTTAATTTCACCGGGACTGGCCCAGAAGTGGATCTTGGAGAAAGGCTCACGTGACAGGGCTCAGGTATCGCGCGGCTGTGCTTCGCAGCAGTGGGGAGCCCTTGGCGATTGAAGAGCTACTGGCCCCAGAGTTGGCCATGGGCCAAGTGCTGGTGCGGCTTGACTACAGCGGTATCTGCAGAAGCCAATTGATGGAAGTGCGTGGCATGCGCGGCGCGGATCCCTGGCTGCCGCATCTGCTGGGGCATGAAGGCTCTGGCCGCGTAGTTGCCGTGGGCCCAGGTGTCTCCAAGGTTGAGGCCGGGGACGAGGTCATTCTGGGTTGGATCAAGGGCAAGGGACTGGATGTGCGCGGGCCACAGTTTCAGGCGCCCTCTGGCCACATCAACGCCGGGCCCGTGACGACATTCGGCGAGTACTCCATTGCATCCGAGAATCGAGTCTTTCTTAAACCAGCGTCAGTCAGCGGACCCGAGGCGACTCTGTTCGGCTGCGCCTTGCTGACCGGTGCAGGGATGGCCCTGCAGGAGCTTGCCCACGATGAGCCAACTTCGGTGCTGCTCCTTGGGCTCGGCGGAGTCGGACTGTCAGCATTGATCGGCGTGCTGGCACTTGGTCCTGCCCTGGTCATTGCTGCTGATCCCTCACCCGCAAAGCGCGCCTTGGCATTGCGCCTGGGGGCAACGCACGCACTTGATCCGATGGATCCAGACTTTGTTCTCTCTGTTCAGCAGGTCAGCGATGGTGGTGTGCAGGAGTGCATCGAGTCCGGCGGCACGGTCAGCAGCATCGAGCTCGGTTTCGCCTGCCTGCAACCCAAGGGCGGGTCTCTGGTCTTTGCTTCGCACCCGCCCGCTGGTGAACGCATCAGCCTTGATCCATTTGAGCTCATCAATGGCAAGCAGATCCGCGGGTCATGGGGCGGCTCGGCCGAACCAGATGTCGACATCCCACGGCTTGCTGCGATCGTCGCCGACTCTGGGATTGACCTTGGTCTGCTCGTGGACGCTTCGTACACACTTGATTCGATAAACCAGGCCTTGGCTGACCTTGATGGGGGCATCGTGGTGCGACCGTGCATTGACCTGCGTGAAGCGGGAGAGTTCTGATGGCGGGCGCGCGCACTGTCTTCGTCTCAGGAATCTTCAATGTCGTGCACCCGGGCCATATGCGCCTGCTGCGATTCGCCAAGGAACTCGGCGACACCCTTGTCGTGGGCGTCTTGAGTGATGAACTCGCGGGCTCCGCAGCAAGCGTGCGGTTTGATGATCGACTCGATGGCGTCAGCAGTCTGCGCTTTGTGGACTCAACCCTGGTGGTTGCCCGCCCTGTGTCGGAGGTCATTGCCGAGCTCAAGCCAGACATCGTGGTCAAGGGTCGCGAGCATGCGCAGCAGTGGAACGAGGAAGAGCAAGCGGTGCAGGCCTATGGCGGACGACTCCTGTTTGGCTCGGGCACCAGTTTTCTGGATAGCGACGATCTGATCAGTCGTGAAGTCAAGGGTTTGGACTACCAGCACATTTCCGCTCCGCGCACCTTCATGAACCGCCATGACATCTCTGCGCAGCGGCTCATGGACATTCTCGATCAGTTCTCGCAGCGCAAAGTCGTGGTCGTGGGTGACGTGATTGTCGATGAGTTTGTCTCCTGTCATGCCTTGGGCATGTCCCAGGAGGATCCGACCGTTGTCGTGACACCGGTGGATTCAGAGCGATTCCTTGGTGGCGCTGGCATTGTGGCTGCTCACGCTGTTGGCCTGGGCGGTCGTGCCGTTTTGCACACGGTGGTAGGCGAAGACGAAGCTGCTGGCTATCTCGTCGAGGCTCTCGGCGAATACGGAGTAACCAGTCATCTTCTGGTGGATGAGAGTCGGCCGACCACGCGCAAGCAGCGCTTCCGCGCGGGCGGCAAGACTCTGCTGCGTGTGAGCTATCTGCAGCAGGATCCGATCGCGGCATCGTTGCAGGAGCAGATGTCCATCGCCATCGAACAGCAGCTCGCAGACGCAGACCTGCTGATCTTCTCGGACTTCAACTACGGCTGCCTGCCACAGGGCGTGGTGGATCGAGTGATTGCGAGTGCTCGAGAGGCTGGCACCTTGATCGTGGCCGACAGTCAGTCGTCTTCGCAGGTGGGCAATGTCGCTCGCTTCAAGGGCGCCGACCTCATCACTCCAACGGAGCGTGAAGCGCGGCTAGCGACCCGTAATGGAGATGACGGGCTTGTAGTGCTTGCTGATCAGCTGCGTGAGCTCGCTGACTCGCAGTTGGTCTTTCTGACTCTCGGCAGCGATGGAGTGCTCGTTCGCGGGCAGGACCATGACAACGTCCCCGCGACCACTGACCAGATCGAGGCGCTCAACCGCCGCCCCGTCGATGTGTCAGGTGCCGGAGACTCCCTGCTGGTCACCAGCGCGCTTGCGCTGACCTGTGGAGCCACGTCGATGGAAGCAGCTGTGCTCGGCTCGATTGCCGCCGCCATTCAAGTTGCACGCATCGGCAATACCCCGCTCCTGCTGACTGAACTCCAAGGTGTGCTGCAGCGGTGAAAGCGCTGCTGCTTGCCGCCGGCCTTGGAACACGCCTCGGCTCGTTGACCGCGGACACTCCCAAGTGCCTGATGGACATTGCAGGTGAGCCGATTGTGCTGCGCCTGGTGCGGCAACTACACGAAGCAGGAGTCAGTGAGTTTCTGATCAACACGCACTATCTCGCAGAACAGGTCGAAGAGTGCGTGCGCAACAGCCCGTGGAGTGAGGCTGTGGAGTTAGTGCACGAACCAGTGCTGCTGGGCACGGCTGGATCACTGCGCACGCATTGGCGCTTCTTTGGAGGGCAAGCGGGTGTGGTGCTGCATGCCGACAACTTCTTTGAGTTCAGTCTTGCGCCGCTGATTGCTGGTTTTGATGCACGACCGGCTGGCATCGACATGACCATGCTCGTCTTTGAAGCCGAGGATCCTTCGAGCTGTGGTGTCGTTGATCTCGACGAACGGGGCACTGTCGTCGGCTTTCACGAGAAGGTCGCCGCTCCGCCTACGAATCTGGCGAGCGCGGCAACGATGGTCGTTGCCCCGGACATCATCGACGACCTGATGCGTTTGCCTGAAGTGCCCATTGATCTCAGCTTGCATCTCATCCCGGCCCTCCTGGGCCGAATCAATGTGGTGCGGGCCGGTGGCCCAGTCATTGACATCGGATCGGCGGAGAACTTGGCTCGTGCACGCGTTCTGGCAAGCACTTGTGCGCGTCCGGCAATCACCGGTGACGGGCGAGGAATGACTCACTGACAGGAGCAGGCCGCAGATTGCCGTGCTGACGCAGAATCTGCTGAAATTCGGCCTGCATCTGGCTCGGTGCCTGGTCGTACGCGCCGTCGAGCATTTCGATGGTTGCCACAAGCAGTTCCTCTGGGGAGTTGTCGACCCATGCATAGGGATCCTGCGGCTCGGCAAGAACTCCGGTCAGGAAGCCATCAACATGCGCCGCCCCGAGATCCAGGAGTTCGGAGAGAGTGGAGACACCGCCGCTTGCGACTCTGCGCACCAATTTCGGCAGGACAAGAGTCCTGCTGGGAATTGGAGCAAGCGCCAATCCCGTGACATTGGTCAGGAGCACTGGTCTGCCAAATGTGGAAGCGACCATGTGTGGTCCAGATGTGGTGCCAATGAGAAAGGCGCAGGCGCCAAGCAGAAAGACGTCCACCCAGTCTGGTCTTGGACCCATCGCGGCGAGATCAACCAGGCCATCCATCTCCGGCAGGGCTTTGGCTCCTGGAGGCGCAAGGCGAATGACCTTGCCTCCTCGCCGCACAATTTCCTGCACGCCGAGCAGGTAGCTGTCCGCATCGGCATTGCGCCCGTAGCCCTGTCCACTTCTGGGGTTGTCGCGAATATGCAGAGTCACAAACCAGTCCTCGGCGGACAGTCCGATGCTCGACAGGAAATCGGCGCCACGATCGCGATCTTCCTTGGTCAATTCCAGAAGTGGCCGGTCGGTGAGTTCCTCCCACCCTGCATCGGCGAGAGTTGACGCCTCGTAGAGCATCAAGGGCCCGCGCGCCGTGTCGACCCAGTCGATGCTGGCGAACAATGGCCACAGGCGATTGCGCAGATCGCTGGCCACCCAGGTGGAGACGTAGGAGATCGGGAAGTGCGGCCGGAAGTACTCCAGGTAGTGCTTGTTTGGCACCTGACTTGCGATCACGATTGGTCGCGGGGTCTCTTCCAGGCCCACAGCTCTGAGTTTGACTCGCGTGCCCAGTCCAATGGCAATGTGACCGATGGAGTGACTGACATCGCCGCCCAGGATCCGAATCGGGAAGTCCTCTAGTCCTAGCTCGACTCGGGCCTGCTTCAGCAGACTTGCGGCATGAAGCACAGCTTGGGGGTGTGCCTCAAAGTTGCCGGACGCATACAGCTGACCGTGAGTGTTCTGCGCTGCCTGAAACTCCCGGTAGGCGCGGGCCTCAACAAAATGTGAACTGCCCTTGCGCGCTGCCTGTGAGTGCACGCGCAAACGGCTGAGCATGTGCGTGAAGCCATCGTCGACAATGTCACGAGACTCGCGCACACCGAGCTTGCGGGCGATCGACACCAGGTTGGCGATTCTCTTTGCCTTGCTTGGCTCTGCATCGGGCGCGCCAGAGGCCGCTGCGGTCATGCGTAGCTCGAAGGCTCGTAGGACACTGTCGTCTGGCCGGGGCGCCAATCGTTGTCAGCTCGACGAAGTTTGAATGCGTGTTCATTGCCCTGAAGATGATCGATCAGTTCGGGGATACCCCAACTGTCGCTGCGGATTGAGAAGTTGCGACCGGAGATGGCCGATGTCTCCTGGGCTGCTGCCCAGCAGAAGAAGTCCCAGATCTCGTCGAAGCTGGTCGTGTGACGTGATTGCAGGCGATCCTGAGTGCGCGACAGGTTGTGACCGGCCGCGGCCCCTGCGTCAAGAGTCTCGCGATGGACCTTGGTCTGCACCCACCCAGGACCCACGACGACGAAACACACATCGGGATACTCAGCGGCAAGCAGCTCACACATCTTGATCTGCGCGATCTTGGCAGCCGTGATCGCTGAGTAGGCAACGGCGGACCCGTTGCTGCCGGGCCCGCTCCAGAGGAACACCAATGGAGTGCTGGCGCGATCTCGCCTGCCGAGCAATGCGTGGATGAACTGAAACTGTCGTGTGGAGTTCAGAGCGAACGACTGCTCCCATTCATCCCAATCGCACTCATCAAACAGGCCGATGGGATTCATGGTGGCCGGTGCCAGCATCAACAAGTCCCACTGTTCAGCGATATTGGGGTCCGCGACACATGATGCGATGGCCGCCTTGTCTGAACAGTCCAGTTGGATCAACGCAGCTCCCTTGGCGATGAGTTCGTCGGTCTGATCGCTGGCTGTGCGAAATGTCCCCTGAACATGTGACCCTGACGCAAGAAGTCGAAGCGACATGTCTGCCGCGATGTCGCTGGAGATGCCAACGATGAATGCGCGCTTCGGCAGGGCGCTACTCATTGATGGTCATGTGACGGCGATTGTGCATGGCGCGAGCCTAATGTGCAGGGCAGGTGTGCACCCCGTGGTCGAGGCTGGGACCTCACGTTCAGGTATAGCATTCGGACGCAGCCTGTTGCCGCCCAGACAAAGGATTCGTTGTGTCACGACTATCTGTCTCGCGACTGACACACCATGCATCCGATGATGCCCCGCTTGCCGGGCTGACAGGATATTCCTACACCCAGGCTGTGGCACTTGAGCAGGCTGGCGTGGACTACATCCTTGTTGGGGATTCTGGCGGCATGGTCGAGCTCGGCTTCCCAAGCACGCGTTCAGTGCTGATGTCAGACATGTTGCGCATGGCTGAATCTGTGCGCCGCGGCGCCCCGCATACCTTCCTCATTGGCGACATGCCCCTTGGCTCCTATGAGCCCAGCGATGCAGAGGCCGTGCGCTCGGCAATTGACTTCGTCCGCTTTGCCGGTGTCGATGCAGTGAAGCTCGAAGGTGGGCAACGAGTCCAGTCGCGTGTGCGTGCAATCGTCAATGCCGGGATCGCTGTCGTTGGCCACATCGGAGTGACGCCTCAGTCGCCGATCAATCTTGCGGGCTATCGCGTGCACGGAAAAGCCGAGTCTGAATTTGCCGCACTCATCGACGATGCTCGTGCGCTCTTTGCGGCCGGCGCCTCTGCCATCTTGCTTGAGGCCATCCCGCAGGAGGTCAGTGCGCGATTGAATCAGCTGGTGGCTGGCACTTTTCTGGGCATCGGAGCCGGATGCGGATTGGGCGGTCAACTGCTGATCCTGCATGACGTGCTGGGGCAGTATCCGGACTTCCGTCCAAAGTTCGCCAAGAACTACGGACGCGAAATCATGGAAGCCATCGCGTCCAATGAAGGCTCGATTGCCAGCCTGGAGAACGAGTTCATCTCACGGGTGGTCAAGAGCGAGACTCCGATGCTGGAATTCATGACTGCGTGCATTCGTCAGTACGTCCTGGAAGTGCGCGCAGGTGAGTTTCCGTCTGAAGAGTATGAGTATCCGATTGCCGAGGCTGAGCTGCAGGCGCTCGCCTCAGCGCCCGCTTGGAACAGCTAGGTCGCCATCTCGCGCAGCGGCAGTGGGGATTTAGTCCCGTCGCCATTGTCCACAAAGACCTGTCGGAACAGCAGCGCTTGATCTCGTGGAGTCTTGACTTCAAGCACGAGCAGTCCGCGGGTACGCTTCTGTCGTGCCAGCGCGACAGCCTCAGGCACATTCTTGGCAGTGACGAGCAGATGCTGAGCGCCGATCCCAGTGACCGTCGGCCCGATTTCAGGCAGATGCAAACGGCCGCTGCTGTCGGTGCCGTAGAAACGCGCTCCAAGGAACTCCTGCTGAGTGTGACGGATTGCCAGGTACCCGTCGTTGTTGACGACGATGACCGTGACTGGGCGATCGAGTTGGTTCAGCGATGGCAAATCCGACAGGGACATCCAAAAGCTGCCGTCGCCGATGATCGCGAACAGATGGTCTGCCGTTGAGACTGCGGCAAGCCCGCCGGTTTCTGCGAATGCCGTGCCCATGGCGCTGATCGCAGTGGAGCAGTGGATTCCGCGGAGCTCGCCTTGGTAGCAGGCCTGGAAGCCGGCGTACAGTGCCGTCCCGCCACCATCGATGACAACCTCGTAACTGCCGTCCACCGCCTTGAACACATCGCGTAGAAAAGCATTTGAGTTCACGAGGGGAATGGCGGCCAAAGCCAAGGAGTCCAAGGCTGCCGAAGCCCGATTGCGCGACCGATAGACGTCTTGCTCGGATGCTGAAAAACTTGTGACATCTGCTGGCAGAGCGGCAGTCAGTTCAGTCAGCACCTCCTTCACATCGCACTGCAATTGCACTGCGGCGGGCACCTGCAGTCCGCTGAGCTCGTAGGGATCGATGTTGACGAGAATCTTGCGTGCCTGCGGGGTGAATGCCGCTGAGTTGCTCGTGGTCTGGTTCACGCTGAAGTGTGTGCCGAGTCCCAGAATCAGATCGCAGTCGTAGGTTGCGGCGTTTGCGCCGGCCTGGCCAAAGGGTCCGACAACTCCAAGATCAAGGCGATGATTGGCGCCCAGCAGGCACTTGGTCTGCCAAGTGGTGACAAAGGGCAGATCTGCCTGTTCGACAAAGGAGCGAAACGCGTCCACGGCCTGTGCACGCAGAACGCCAGCACCCACCCAGACCACTGGCCGAGTTGCCTGCGCCAACTCGATGATGATGTCTGCGGCCGCCTGCCTTGCATCATTGGCGCCTGCGCGAGTGTCGTGGGGATTGGTCCTTGCAAGTGGGCTGTCGGCAACCTCGCCCCATTGCACATCAACGGGGATGTCCAGCCACACAGGCCCTGGCCTTCCCTGGCGTGCAGTGTCCAGGACTGCCTCAAGTGCCTTGGGCAGTTCGCTCGCCTGCGATACCGCCGTGGCGATTTTGGTGATTGGGCGGACAACGTCGCAGATAGGAGACTCCTGTGAGCCGATCTGTCGGACATTGGTGCCGTACGACATATGACCGCTGCGGGTCTGTCCGCTGACGAACACCACCGGCACAGAGTCCTGCCAGGCGGACAGGAGTCCCGTCAGGGCATTGGTGCCAGCTGGCCCAGTGGTGACAACACAACAGCCCAGATTGCCGCTTGCCCTGCTCTGGGCGAGGGCAGCGAATGCGGCGAAGTATTCGCTCACGCAGTAGTGCACCGTGATGTCGGTTGCTTCAAGGGAGTCAAACACGTGCACCACGGAGCCGCCCTGCACCCCAAACACATGCGTGACTCCAGCCGCCTGCAGTTCTCGGGCCAGGAAGTCAGAGGCCTTCATTTCGGGCCGACCGCCAGGGCAAAGATGTAGTGGCACATGGAACTGAAGCCGGTATGCAGCACCTCGTCGTTCATCCCAAACATGAAGACATTCTCAAAGTACCCTTCCATGAACACCTTGAGTTCTTCTGAGGTCTTGCAGTTGATGTGCTGAACCGCCGAGACTGGCGATGCATAGGCCTGCGATTGAAGCGATGGGATGCCGACGATGGCCACACCATTGAGATCTAGGCCTTGAACCATGCTGGCAAGGAATGCGTGCTCCTGAGCCGGGTCGACATGCTCGAGCACATCCAGGCAATAGACCGCCTCGTACTTTCCGGAGGCTGCTGGCGAAGAGGGGAGTCCTTCGAAGACATCGCAGGCCTCGAAGGTGATGTTCAGGTCGAACTTGTCGTACTCGTCGTGGCAGAAGTCGATGACATCCTGCATGACATCCACGGCAGTGAGGTGTTGCACTTCAGAAGCCACCACCAAGGAGCCTGTGGCCTCGTGACAGCCGATCTCGCAGACATAACCCTTGCCTTGCAGCATCTTGGAGACAAACTTGTATCTGGCCAGGGTGAAGCCAAGGTGGCGGGGATCGCGCATCAATGTCGCCCGGTTCACTGGTCCCAATCCAGGCCCATCCACTGTGTACGCAGTGTGCTCGCCCAACTTCTGTCGTGCGAAGTCAGACATTGCTCCTTGGACCAGTTCCATGTGGGGGTGACTCCTTCAATGTGGGTCCGTCATTGCTGACTTGAGAATAGCGGCTAGCGAAGAGTGAGAAATGGGACAGCATCTGCGAGTTCGCTGATCACTGCTGCCCCATTGGGCAGATCACCATCCAGACCGATGGTCGACAGCATCAGGTTGGTGCCGATGCCAGCCCCTGCGGCAGCAATGGCGTCGCGCGGACGGTCACCGATCGCGATGCTGAGCTCTGGCTTGAGATTGAAATCCGTGAGAGCCCTGTCGAACATCCCGGAACCCGGCTTGCGCATTGGGCTGTCTCGTCTCCACGCTCCGAGGCCTTCGGTTGGATGTGTAGGGCAGTAGTAGAGCCCACCGAGCTGGATCCCCTGCTCGGAGAAGACCGAGAACATCCACAAAGTCACGGTGCGGAACTGATCTTCACTGAACATGCCACGCCCGATCCCGGACTGATTGGTGATGAGGATCGGCAGGTACCCGCGCGAGACGGCGAGCAGGCACAGTTCGAAGATGCCGGGCAGGAAGACGAAGTCCTCTTGTCGGTGAGCAAAGTGCACATCAAGATTGACGACTCCGTCGCGATCAAGCAGCAATCCACGCCGACTCTGCGAGCTCTGCCATGAAGGATTGGCGATGAACCAGTTGTCGGTGTTCGCCTTAGAAGGGGCCACGAAACCAGTCGCCCGGAGAGTCAGCAGGTTCAGGTGCTGCGAGCACCTCGGCAACGTCTGCGAGTGGCAGGTGCAACATGTCCAGCGCCTCGCTGGCGATTTGTGTGCTTCGCACATGGAAGCCCTGAATCAGACCCAGACTCGTCGGCTCTGGAATGTCGGGTTGCGCGAGCCTGCGTGGCGCCTGCTTCAACTGCGAGAATTGGTGCGACGCCACGCGCGCCACAATCTCTCCGGAGATGGAGCCGGTCAGCGCACCGCTATCGAGCACGAGCAGTGTGCCGGTCTTGGCGACGGATGCGTGCACCGCAGGCCAATCCAGCGGATGCAGGGTGCGCAAGTCCAGGACATCGCAGGAGATGCCTCTGGACTTGAGGTAGTCGGCGGCACGAATGGCTTCAAGAGTGAGATAGCCAGAAGTCACGATGGTCAGGTCGTCGCCGGTCCTTGCCAGGCGCGCTTTGCCCAAGGGTGCTGGGGTTGCCTCAATGGGGACATCGTCAGCAATGTTGTGCAGCCAGCGGTGCTCCAGGAACAGCACCGGGTTGGGATCGTGAATGCTGGAGAGCAGCAGCTGCTTTGCATCGACAGGTGATGAAGGCACGACAACTTTGAGACCCGGGATGTGGGCGAACCAGGCCTGCAGGTTCTGCGAGTGCGTGGGGCCTTGGCCCCATCCACGACCAATGATCAAGCGGATCGTCAGCGGCACCTGAAATTGTCCGCCGAACATGTAGTGCCACTTGGCAGCCGAGTTGATCAACTGGTCCATCGCCAGCAGAAAGAAGTCCAGCCGCTGGTGAGTCATCACTGGCTTCAACCCAGCCAGCGCTGCGCCAACGGCGATGCCGGTCATCGCATTCTCAGAAGTCGGACCATCGAACACTCGGCTCGGCCCGAACTCGTCGATCAAGCCCTTGGTGGTGCCGAAGACTCCACCTGGATCCGTGGCGCCGAGCCCAATGCACAGCACTGTGGGGTCGGCAGCCATCGCCTGATGCGTTGCCTCGTTGATGGCGGCCGCGAATGTGAGGATTCTTGGCTCGCGCGACTCAGGCGTAGACATCGGCGGCCAACTCAGCTGGATCTGGGTACGGCGAGTTCTGGGCAAAGGTGAATGCCGCCTCGATTTCCTCGCGAATTGCTGACCTGGTTGATTCCAGCCACTGGGTGTCAACCTCGGAAGCTGCTATCAGCGCCTCGATCGGATCGCGCTGGAGCCAGCTTTGGAGTTCACCTGGCTTGCGGTATCCCAGATCCTCGTCCCAGTTCGGTCCGCAGTGTTCAAGGTGGCGATGAGTCTCAAACTCGATGAGCACCGGGCCCTTGCCCTGACGAGCAAACTGCGCTGCTTCGGCCACGAGGGCGTGGCAGGCGCGCGCATCATTGCCGTCGACCTCACGGGACAACACCCCAAGTGAACTGGCCACCTGAGCAATGCTGCGCGATTCAGGCTGACGCTCCTCCAGGCCGGAGTAGACCGAGTACTGGTTGTTCTCGCACATGAAGATCACTGGGAGATTGCGCAGCGCAGCGAAGTTCGCCGATTCGTAGAAGACGCCTTCCTCGGTGGCGCCATCACCAAGGAAGACAAAGGCAACATTGGGCTGCTGCTTGATCTGCAAGGCCATGCCAAGGCCGACCCCGACGGGGATGCTGTTGCCCACGATTGCCGAGGTTCCCATGAAGCCGACAGAGGGATCGGCAAGGTGCATCGAGCCTCCGCGGCCGCGTGAGCAGCCGCCGACCTTGCCGTAGATCTCAGCGATCATGCGCGGCAGATCGCCTCCCTTGGCCAGATAGTGGGCATG
>JAUSQD010000037.1 GCA_030652695.1 Actinomycetota bacterium | reverse complement strand
CACCACCGTGACGTCATGCCCGGATTCGGTGAGACCGCGCAGGACTTCGGCAGCCTTGTAGGCCGCGATGCCGCCGGCCACCCCCAGTACGACACGAAGCCGGCGACCCGCAATGGGTGCACCGGCTTCGGAAGTGTTCGGGGTCAGACTGGCTCCTCGATGGGCTCTGAGCTGAGCAGGCCGGCATCGATTTCACGCAGGGCGATGGAGATCGACTTCTCCTGAAGGTGGGTCTCGACCAGTGGTCCGACGTACTCAAGCAGGCCTTCGCCGAGCTGGGAGTAGTAGGCATTGATCTGGCGAGCACGCTTGGATGCGTAGATCACCAGGGAGTACTTGGAGTCGGTCTTCTCAAGGAGGGAGTCGATCGAAGGATGCGTGATGCCCTCAGGCCTAGCGGATGTCATGCAGGAATGCTACCAACGATTCGGCTGCGAGCCGCACGTCTGTGTTGATGACCACGTCATCAAACTCCCCCTGAGCAGCCATTTCGACCGCAGCCGCCGCGAGGCGGGAGTGCACTGACTCATCTGACTCGGTGCCTCGGCCACGTAGCCGTGCTTCCAAGATCTCCCATGACGGAGGCGCGAGGAAGACGAGTCGGGCGTCCTTGGCGGCCTTGCGCATCTGCCGCGCGCCCTCAAGTTCGATTTCCAGGATCACTGGTATCCCTGCGTCGCGATGCTCCTGCACAGCTCCGCGCGGGGTGCCATAGCGATTTCCGGCGAACGGTGCCCACTCCAGCAGCTGGTCGTCCTTGATCAGCCGATCAAAGGCCTCATCGCTGACGAAGAAGTAGTGCTCACCATCGACTTCGCCGGGCCGAGGCTTGCGGGTCGTGGCCGACACCGAGAGCCAGACTTCAGGGGCCAGAGCCAATACCTGCTGCACGACTGTGCTCTTGCCGACTCCTGATGGCCCGGACACCACGACGAGGGGGGCACTCATTTCGCCAAGGCTTCAACCAGGAGCGCCCGATGGCGGTCATTGAGGCCGCCGACCCGACGGGTCGGGGCAATGCCCAGTTCGTGCATCAGCTGCTCAGCACGGATTGGCCCGATGCCCGGCAGGGATTCAAGCAGCCAGCGCACGCGCAAGCTCGCGTATGAGGGATTGATGGTGTCGGCATCGAGAATCGTCAGCGGATCGGTCACGCCTGCCTTGAGTGCCACCCGCAGATCTGCTCGCATTCGGCGGGTGCGCAGCGCCGCTTCAAGGGCTGCAGCTCGTTGCTCAGGAGTGCGAACTGGTGCGGGCACCTAGACCTCTGCTCGCAGCTGCTGAGCAATGGTCCACGCAGCTTCGGTGAGATCAGGTGCTGCAGTGATCGGGCGACCAATGACGAGCAGATCAGCGCCTGAGGCGATCGCCTCCTGCGGAGTGGCGATGCGCTTTTGGTCGTTCACTGCCGAGCCGACCGGTCGAACACCTGGAGTGATCAACACGATGTCAGCGGGCACGGCAGCGCGAATGGCCGCTACCTCAAGGGGGGAACAGACAATGGCGCGAGCACCGGCGTTGACCGACAGCACCGCAAGCCGCACGGCGGCATCAATTGACGGGCCTGCCATCCCGATGCTCTCCAAGGTGGCATCGTCCATCGAGGTCAGCACCGTGACGGCGACGATCCGAGTGTCAGGCAGCGCCAGAGCCGCGGCCTCAATCATGTTCGCGCCACCGGAGGCATGCACCGTCAGGAAAGCCGGCTCCAACTCCGCCACTGCGCGCGCGGCACCCGCAACGGTCGCCGGGATGTCATGCAGCTTGAGGTCAAGGAAGATCTGCACATCTGCCGAGCCAACCTCTGACGCGCCAAGCCGTGCAGCATGCACCGCGGCGGCGCCATCGCGGCAGAAGACTTCGAGCCCGACCTTCAGGGTTGACACAACCGGCGCCACAGCCCGCGACCAGGCGCGAACCACGGCGAGGTCAGGTGCATCAAGAGCGACAGCGATGGGAGCCTTGGTCACCAGAGCAGTGTTCGTCACTCGTCTTCCTCAGTCAGTTCAGGCAGGTCAGGGCCGCGGTGCCCGTAGCCAATGGCTTCGCGCAGAGTTGCAAAGCCGCGTTCGGCCAGCGCAACCTCCAACTCCTGCTGCACTCGAAGAGGCGCAGAAGGGTCATGGAAGGTAACGGTGCCAACGGAAACCGCGCTCGCGCCAGCCAGGATGAACTGCAGAGCATCCTCACCATTGCGAATGCCACCCATGCCAAGGATCGGCAGATGCGGCAGTGCCTGATGAATCTGCCAGACGCACCGCACAGCGATCGGTCGGATCGCCGGACCCGAGAGCCCACCAGTGATGCCGCCAAGCGCGGGCCGCAGAGTGTCCAGATCGATCACCATGCCCAAAGTGGTGTTGATGACCGCGAGTGCGTCGGCCCCAGCTCGCTCCACGGCACTGGCAATGCTCACGATGTCGGTGACGTCAGGAGACAACTTGGCGATGATCGGCGTCTTGATGTCGGAGTTTCGCCGCACGGCCTGAATCACATTCGAGGCAGCAGTGGGATCGCATGCGAAGACATGCCCGCGATCTTCAACATTGGGACAGGAGATATTGACTTCGATCGCGCTGATGCCTTCGACCGGTCGCAGCTTGGAGGCCAATTTGGCGTATTCATCAACGCTGCCGCCAGCAATGGACACCACAATGCGAGCCCCACGCTGGCGCAACCACGCGACGTCATGCTCGATGAAGGCATCAATGCCGGGGCCCTGCAGCCCGATGGAATTCAGCATGCCGCTGGGCGTTTCAGCCATCCGTGGCGTCGCCCGGCCCGAGCGGGCAGCCATCATCACGCTCTTGGTGACGACCCCACCCAGCAAGGTGATGTCAAAGAACTGATCCAGCTCCTTGCCAGCTGCAGCGCAGCCAGAGGCGGTGAACACGGGGGCCGGAGTCTCAAAGCTGCCGATCGAAGTCGACATGTCCACAGCAGGAAGTGATGCAGTGGGGTCAAGTGGACCACTGGTGATGAGCGCGCGTGACATCACTGACCACCTGTCGGAGCACCAAGGGCGTCGGCCGGGATCGTGCCGACATCAGCCCAGCGCACTTGATCGCCGCGGAAGACTGGACCATCGACGCAGGAGCGAACCATGCGCGTGATGCCGTCTTCGCCGATTACTGGCAGCACGCAGGTCATGCACACGCCTATGCCGCAGGCCATCGCCTCTTCAACTGAAGTCTGCACGTAGACACCGCGGGCAGCAGCTATCGCTGCAACTGCAGAGAGCATCCCCATCGGACCGCATGCATAGATGACATCCGCAGCTGATCGCTCGATGACATCTTCAAGGACATCGGTGACGCGACCTCGGGTGCCCATGCTCCCGTCATCAGTGGTGACCGTGAGCGTTGAGGCAGCGCGCTTGATCTCAAGAGTGCCGAAGAGCTTTTCCTCAGTCGCAGCACCGGCGATCACATCAACGCGGCAACCGCGTTCGCGCAGTTGATCAGCGAGCATGAACAGCGGGGCGGTTCCGTAGCCGCCACCCACAAGGATGCAGTTGGCGGGATTCTTCGGCAAAGTGAACGGTCGGCCCAGCGGTCCCACAATGCTGAGGTTGTCGTGACGGCGTCGATCCACCAGCCACTTGGTGCCCTTGCCGTGCGGGCCGATCACGATATCGACGGATCCGCCGTAGACGCCGCGCGATTGCACTTGATAGATCGCAAAGGCTCGACGCAGGAGCAGCGCCGACTCTTCACCACCGATGCCAATGTTCAGGAAATGCCCAGGGCGGGTGCGTTCAGCAAGGCCTGGTGCGGTGAGCGACAGCACGGTGTACATGCCTGCGCGACGCACGTCGAGCACCTGACCGGTGAGCTGCAATGGGGGCACGGCTACGCATCCTTAAGTGAGGCGGCGAGGCTATCGCGATCTCGTTGGCGAAGGCGATTCAGATCGGCCCCGTGCTCCTGCAGGGAGCGAACCGTGGGGGTTTCGTGCTGCAGGGAGTCAATCCCCTGCACCACAGCCCCCAGGCCTTGAACGGTCGTGATCGATGGAATGCCCTTGATCACGGCAGCGGTGCGAATCTCATAGCCATCAAGGCGAGGGCCGACTCCATATGGCGTGTTGATGATCAACTGGATGTCGCCATTCATGATTGCGTCGACGGTAGTGATCTCGCCGTTGGGTCCGCGACCTTCATGCTGCTTGCGGATCACCTCGCAGGGCACTCCATTGCGGCGCAGCACATCTGCCGTTCCAGAAGTTGCCAGGATGGTGAAGCCCAGATCACTGAGTCTCTTCAGCGGGAAGATGGCTGCCCGCTTGTCGCGATTGGCCAGGGACACGAACGCAGTGCCAGAAGTTGGCAGCCCCCCTGAGGCAGCGTCCTGTGATTTGGCAAAGGCGATCCCGAAGGTGTCATCGATGCCCATCACCTCACCCGTGGAACGCATCTCAGGTCCAAGAATGGTGTCGACTCCATGGAATCGTCCAAAGGGAAGGACGGCTTCCTTCACTGAGACCGCACAACCCGAGGGCATCGTGCCGCCATCACCATCAATGGGCAGGATCCCAATCTCGCGCAATGAAGCGATGCTCTCGCCCATCATCACTCGTGCCGCCGCCTTGGCCACGTGCACTGCGGTGGCCTTAGAGACAAATGGCACTGTGCGCGATGCGCGTGGATTGGCTTCGAGCACGTACAGGATGTCGGCGACCAGCGCGTACTGCACATTGAGCAGCCCTCGCACGCCCACGCCCTCGGCGATCGCCTCGGTTGATGCGCGAATGCGTGCGATGTCACTTGGCCCCAAGGTGATGGGTGGCAAGGCGCACGCCGAGTCACCGGAGTGGATGCCGGCTTCCTCAATGTGCTCCATCACGCCTGCAAGGAAGAGCTCAGTGCCGTCATACAGCGCATCGACATCGATCTCGATCGCGTCGTCAAGGAAGCGATCAACGAGCACTGGATGCTCAGCGTTGATCTCAGTTGAGCGTTCGAGGTAGTCAGCGAGCATGGTGTCGTCATAGACGATCTCCATGCCTCGGCCGCCAAGAACATAGCTCGGGCGCACCAGCACCGGATAGCCGACTTCATCGGCAATGGCCTTGGCCTGCGGGAAGGACGAAGCCGTGCCGTGCTTGGGCGCTGGCAGTCCGGCTTCGGCCAG
>JAUSQD010000021.1 GCA_030652695.1 Actinomycetota bacterium | reverse complement strand
TTACGATACGATACGTAATTAAATGAGTCAAGAATGAGGAGTCCGAGCCATGGACGCTGAGCAGCCAGGCCTTGCCAAGTCGCGGCCTGGGCGCCCGCCAAGTCAGGCCGCACGCCAGTTGGTCTTGGAGGCGGCCTATCGCATCGTGATGGATGAAGGCCTTGGGCGATTGACCATTGATCGAGTGGCCGCGCAGACAGGCGTCAGCAAACCGACGATCTATCGGAACTGGGCCAACGCCCAGGAGTTGGCAATGGCGGCCTTCATGGCGCAGCCACCCGTCGATGTTGAGATCGGTGCACCGCTGACTGCGCGCGCGGCAATTGCCGATCACTTGCGCACGGTGATCCAAACCCTTGCCACCCAGCGTGGTCGACAGATCACCTTGATGATGGCTTCTGCGGACACCGAGAGTGAACTGGCAAAGGCCTTTCGCAGTCAGGTGATTCTCAAGAGCCGCGAGCAGTGCCGAGTGTTGATCCAGCAAGCTGTCCTGGATGGCGAGATTGATAACCAGCTGGAAATCGAAACAGTGTTGGACATGCTCTACGGCCCACTGTTCTTTCGGCTTCTAGTCGGTCACCAATCGCTGACACCGGACTTGGCCGATCAGCTCATCGCTGCGGTCTTCGATGGCATTGCTGCAAGCTGATCGTGGCGTGGGGGACCGCGGTGTTGGCAGCCTTGAGTAATACGGTGCAGGAGTGGAATTCCTTTTCAATCTGCTGCTCGTCCTGCACTTCGTTGGCCTGGCCAGTCTGCTTGGCGGCTTCATCGTGCAGATGTCCTCGCCAAGCAAGGGCGTCAACGCAGCCATGCTTCATGGTGCGCTCACGCAATTGGTCACCGGCGTGCTCATGGTCGGGATTGTTGAATCCGATCAGTTGACCGATGAAGGCCCGTTGAACATGACCAAGATCTCGGTCAAGCTCGGCATCGTGCTGATCATCTGCGTCTTGGCCTTCAATGGCCGAAAGCGCCAGCCCCCACAGGTCGCACTCTGGGGCATCATCGGCGCGCTGACCCTGGTCAATGTCGTGGTGGCTGTTTTCTGGCAGTAGGGCGTGGAGCCTGCCAATGAGCGCAGGCTAGATTCTGCGCATGCGCATTTCCAAGAAGCTGGCCTTAGGCGTCGCCTCCCTCGCCCTCGTTGCAACGGCAATCGCTCCGGCTGCGCAAGCAGTCGATGTGCCCGTGGGTGGGGCGCAGTTCTCGCTCGGGCTTGCACCTGAGGTCACTGGCTCACCGGGGGTTCCTGCCTCCTACATCCGCCTGTGGGACATGGGCATGGCCTGGCGCGATGTGAATCCGGCCCCAGGTGTCTTTAACTTCACCGTGATGGATCAGCGCATCGCCCAGACTGAAGCAGCTGGCGCAAAGCCGCTCGTGGTCTTGGGGCTCACGCCGACCTGGGCTGCCAAGGATCCGTCCGCGGGTGACCCCCGTTGGGGTGCCGGCACCGCATCGCCACCGTCGAACCCCAATACCTTCACCGCGTATGTCACCGCGATCATGCAGCGCTACGGGGCGCGGATCGGCGCAGTTGAAGTCTGGAACGAGGCGAATCTGCAGACCTTCTGGACTGGTACTCCAGAGGAAATGGCCGATCTCACCGCCCGGGCCTATTCGGCAATCAAGGCGATCAGCCCGAACACCCAGGTCATCGCCGCCTCGACCACAACCCGACTCTCCAATTCAGTGGCCACCTTCTTTGGTCCATACGCAGCCGCACTCAAGCCGGTGAACTATCCCATTGACGCCTGGACGATTCACACTTATCCCGCTGGCAATCAGGGACCTTCGGATCGCTATCAGGATGTGCTGGAATGGCGCGGAGTGCTGATTGCTGCAACGGGGAATGACCCGGCTGCATTGAACAAGCAGGTCTGGGACACCGAGATCAACTACGGCCTCGCTGGTCCCGGTCCGATTCCGCACTCCGACTTCGATGCCAACACCAGCGGACAGTTTGTCGCGCGCACCTTCGTTGACTCCGTTCGGCTGGGCATTGATTCCACCTACTGGTACATGTGGACGGCCACCTCCTTCTCGTTGCTCGGCGTGCAGATGTTCAACGGCACCACGACAACGATTGGTGCCTACAACACCACTCGCTCTTGGCTGAGTGGCTCGACTCTGAAGGGCTGTGATCAGCTCAATGGCGTGATCCGCTGCTACTTCACCGGACCAAGCGGAGCCTTCTATCTGGCGATGTCGGCCAATGATGGCGGGGTGACCTACACCAAGCAGCCAACAGCCACTGCAGAGAACTGGCTGGGTCAGCCGATCAATGCGACCGGTCCCGTCGCCCTGGCCAGTGGCCCGGTGAAGTTCACCTGCCTGCCAACTGACACTGCTCAGTGCACCCTGGGTGCAACGCCGAATGCGGCTGCCGTCCCACTGCCCGGTTCTGGCCCAGCAGTGAGCCGCACGATCACCATCAAGGTTGCCAAGGGCACGGTCAACGGCAAGCCCGGTCTGGTCATCACCGGCCAGAGCACTGGCATGCCGGGCGAGATCGTGACGTCGTTCTGGCGTCAGGGCAAGGCCAGGAAGTTTGCCCAAGGCAACCTGGCCACCGTCCAAGCAGATGGCAGCTTCACCATTGGCAAGGTCACCAAGGGCTTCGGTTCGGCATACGTGACGAACTTTGGGGTGAAGTCGAACACTGCTGCAGGCTGAGCCCTGCTCAGTCGTAGGAGCGAACGACCTGCACGTTGATCGCGAGCATCGCGACGACGAACACGCTGACGACGAGGAAGCCGGGTGCGACATTGGCCCAGTTCAGTGGCTCCAGGATGAGTGATCGCATCGACTCCATCACGTAGGTGACGGGGTTGAACGTTGCGGCAATCTCCATCGGCTCGGTGAGCAGATCGCGTGGCACGAAGTTTGGGGTGAGGAACAGCAGAGGAAAGAACACCAGGCCTGCGGAATTTGTTGCTGCGGCACTGCGAGTCTTCAGTGCGACGAACTGCAGGAACGCGGCGTAGCCAGTTGCCCACCCGGCAGCCAGGATCACCAGCAGGATCAGGCCGATGATCCCGCTGGAGACCGACACTCCAAATGGAATGGCGATCAGCACGATCACGATCGTCATGATGGCGATCTTGATTGGCTCGGCGATCAGGCGCCCAAGGGCAATCGATGTGCGCGATACCGGCGTTGCTCGAATCTTGTCGAAGTAGCCGTTCTCGATTTCTTCCACGAGGTACAGCGCTGCAGTGCCAAAGCTTGCGGCAAGAAGAATCGTTGCCGGCAGTTGGAAGGCTGCATAGCTCTGCCCTCGAAGGAACGGTGTGGTGTCAGTGGGGAAGATGCGTGCTGCCTGTCCCACATTCACCACGAGGAAGAACAGCGGGATCAGCAGCGTGGGCAGGAGAGCATCGGGAGTGCGCCATGCCTCTCGTAGGCCGCGGCCTCCGAGCACTTTCAGAGCATTCATCACTGCACCTCCCGAACTTCGCCAGCGCCACGTTCTCGGCCACGGCCTGTGACGTCCAGGAAGACGTCGTCCAGTGTCGGCTCAATGCCGTCACCGCGCTTGGCCTTCAGGTCAGCCTTCAGCGAGGCCGGTGTTCCTTCTCGGACGATGGTTCCGCCATCAATGATCGCCAGTCGTGAGCACAGCTGATCGGCCTCTTCCAGATACTGGGTGGTCAGAAACACCGTCACTCCGAGCTGATTGATCCTTCGGACCTCTTCCCAGACCACCAGACGGCTTGCCGGATCCAGACCGGTGGTCGGCTCGTCGAGGAAGAGCACCTCGGGGCGATGCACGAGCGCACTGGCCAGATCCAAGCGTCGCTTCATCCCGCCTGAGTAGGTCTTGGTTCGCCGGTCGGCTGAGTCGGTGAGCTCCACGAGTTCCAGGAGTTCGCGCGCTCTGGCTGTGGCTTCAGCATGTGAGAGGCCGAACAATCGTGCTTGCAAGATCAGGATCTCTCGCCCGGACTGTCGGGGGTCAAGGCCGACCTCCTGCAGCGCCACGCCGATCTTTCGTCGAACGCCATCAGGATCAGACGCAACATCGATCCCCACGACTTGCGCAGATCCGCCCGAAATTGTGGTCAGCGTCGTCAGCATCCGTACGGTCGTGGACTTGCCCGCTCCGTTGGGTCCAAGGAATCCGAAGACCTCACCCTGGGCCACCTGCAGGTCGACTCCCTTGACCGCTTCGACGATCGAGCCCTTCTTGCCATGGAAGGTCTTGACCAGATTGACTGCTGGCGGGTGTCAGCGGGCGGGTGTCAGCGGGCGGGATAGGCGAAGGCGCTCCATGAGCCCTCGACTGCGCCTTCGATGACGACTTTGCGACTGTGCAGTCGCCAGCCACCTTCGGGGGTGCGCTTGAGCCAGTCTTCCCACTGTCCCCAGTGATCGACGCCTGCACTGGTGGTCACCAGAAAGTAGGTCGTGGCATTTGCCCTGTCGATGCCAGCACTCTGTGAGGCATGGCTGGTCACATGGTGGCGAACTGAGACGCTGCGTGGGTCGCTCTTGACTGCGGCATGGAATTCGCGAAGCAGATCTCTGAGCGCGTCGTGACCCTTGGCTTCGCGGCCATCGGGGAGCTCCAGGCTGCCGTCAGGGGTGTAGAGCCGCACGACGTCGGTTCCCTTGCCAAGATCCCCAACGACGGGGTAGCGCGCAATCAGGTGCTGGATGTCGCCTGCGTCGGTATTCATGCGCGCAGTCTGGCATTTGTGCGACGAGTACGGAATGTCTCTGCGCAAATGCTTCGCTAGGGAATCAGCACCTTCTTGAAGGCTTCGGCAAGGCGACCTTCAGGCAGGCCCCCTGCTGCGGCTGCTCCGGTGAGCCAGGTGCGGATGAATCCCGCGAGATCCTCGTGATGAGCGGTCTGACTGACGTGGGCCTTGAGGGCACCCATCTTCTGTTCGAAGAAGTCGGTCACGTCAACGTAGAAGTCAGGATCAGGCGCGGCCATCACCCATACCTCGGGAACGGTCCAGGCATCAAGGCCCTCATCGTTGAACAGTGAGACATGGGCGAACTGGTTGCGCGCGTCAGGGTAGATCGCATACATCGAGGCCTCGCCAGTTGCCAGGTGATCGGGATGGGAGGCCGGGATGCGAGCCCAATTGCGCTCAGGGGACTGAATGATCATCAGATTGGGCCGAACTTGGCGGATCACGCGGCTCAGATCTCGGCGCAAGTCATGGGAAACCGTCAGTTCGCCATCGATATAGCCCAGGAAGCGCACATCAGTCACGCCGACCACCGCGCCAGCTGCCCGTTGCTCCTCTTGGCGGATTCTGGGGATCTCCGAGCGTGGAACAGCCGGGTCAAAGCCGCCAGCGTCGCCTGAGGTGACCACGCAGTAGGTCACGTCGGTTCCTGCGGCGACCAGGCTGGCAACGGTGCCGCCGGCCCCGAAATCCACGTCATCAGGGTGGGCCGTGACCACGAGGGCACGGGCGAATGTGGCAGTCATCGATTCTCACTCTCAGCTGTGATCCCGATCACAGCATAAAATCACTCTGTGAGCACCCGCCACAGTCGTCACTTTGGCCTCATCCGTGACAACATGAGCGCGTGCTTCCCCGCCACGGGCGATTTGCCCTGCCCAAACGACGCCGTCGTGTGGGCAGACATGTCGCACTGACCGGGCTGTTGGCAGGCACGTTACTCGCTTCCTTCCTCCCGGCCGCGCAGGCCGCTGATTCGGGGTGGACCTCCTCAAACTGGACAGGAGTGGTCGCCGGCGCTCCGGTCCCCGGAACCGGCCTGCCACCTGCCGCAGTGCCGGCATTGCCGGTGGCCGTCCCGCCGCAGGCAGACATCGCGCCGACCTATGAAGGCCAGATGGTCTGCGATCCCTCAATCAAGCCTGGTGCCCAGCGAGTGGTCGATCTCATCCGCGCCACCTACGGCGGCTCGCAACAGGCCTATGTACCTCGGGGCTGTGATGTCGGCGCCCAAAGCGAGCACAAGGAAGGCCGGGCAATCGACTGGATGGTCAATGTCCGCAATGCCCAGGATCGCGCCAACGCCGAGTCCTTTCTGAACTGGCTCCTGGCCACCGATGCCAATGGAGTGCCGTACGCCAATGCCATGCGCATGGGAGTGATGTACGTCGGCTGGAATGACCGCATCTGGCGAGGCTATGACCCTGCTCGAGGCTGGGTTGAGCTCAAGGGATGCTTTGCCAGCCCCGCCCCTGGTTCGGACAACACCTGCCATCGCAACCACATTCACATCTCGCTGAGCTGGGACGGAGCCGCCGGCATCACCTCGATGTGGACCGGCACGCCGGTCACCGCGCCCTACTGCCCGCGGGTGACCTCAGGTGCGAGCACGAAGTACCCAGAAGCCCGCGGTGAGTTGATCTCTGTCGGGGCGGTGCGCGTGCTTGATACCCGCGCTGGCGTCGGCGTGCCGATGCGCTGCCGTCTTGAACAGGACAGGTGGACTGGCGACTCGCATCGAATCTTCCCCAAGATCACCGGTGTTGGCGGGATACCTGCGACCAACGTCGGATCGGTGCGCGTGCGCGTGACAGCGCAGGGCTCAAATGTGAAATCCACGATTCGGGTCTGGTCACCTGGTCAGTCCACCAGCCAGCCAGCAGTCGAAGTCGGCATGAATGCCGATGCAAGCGGTGAAGTCACCGTTCCGGTGTCCACCGACGGCACGATCGCCTTGGCCACCTCTCAGGGCGCAACTGATCTCGTGGTGGAAGTCCTGGGCTATTACCGCGCCGATGGCACGGGCGCTGCTGCGCAACTGCCAAGCGGCAACACCGGCGCCCCGACTCCGGCTGCATCGCCTGAAAAGGCACCAGCCCAGACCAACACCCCGGCGAGTGCGCCGCCGCTGGAGCCTGAGCCAAGTGACTTCCACCCGGTGGGCTCAGTGCTTGGCTATGAGACCGTCACCGATGGCCCGATTCAGGCTGGCGAATCCCGAACGGTGAGCCTTGCTGGCTTGCCTGCTGAAGCGCGCAGCGCGGTGGTCTTCGTCACGGCCAGGGATGCATCCAAGCGAGGCTTCGTGCGTATCGGTCGAAGCGCTGGCGCTGACTCAGCCAAATTGAAGTTCCCGAAATCGGCAATGAAGAAATCGGTGATGATCGTGCCGGTCAGTGGCAGCTCGGTGGTGATGAGCTCGTCCCCGAGTTCGACCGTGCAGCTGCGCGTTGAGGTGCTCGGCTATGCAACCAGCGACAGTCCACCAACGGTGATTCCGCTGGCCCCCAAGGTGATCTTCTCCGGATCGGTGGACCCAGCCGCTCCGCTGAGCTACAAGGTCTCCAAGCAGTTCGGGCTGCCGGGCATGAAGAAGCTCAAGGCGGTGCTGCTGCGGGTGCAGACCAAGAAGGCCACAGCCGACGGCACCTTGGCGGTCTACGCCTCCAATGGCGCGCCACCAGGCACCCGGTCGGCTCCGGTGATGGCGAACAAGAAGTATGCCGCGCTGATCCTTGCTCCCGTGGGACCTGATGGCCGCGTGCAAGTGAGTTCAACAGTGGCATCACGGTTCAACGCGAGCTTGGTCGGCTTCGTCAAATAAGGCTGTCGGAGCAGACCTCTACGATGCTTCGGTGACCCCAGCCGAACTCCTCTTGAAGGACCTCAATCCGGCTCAGCGGGACGCTGTTGAACATCGTGGCTCACCGCTGCTCATCGTCGCAGGGGCAGGCTCGGGCAAGACCCGAGTGCTGACCCGACGCATTGCACATCTGCTTGCCACAGGCGACGCCCGACCTGGTGAGATTCTGGCCATCACGTTCAC
>JAUSQD010000007.1 GCA_030652695.1 Actinomycetota bacterium | reverse complement strand
CACCAGTGTTGTCGCGCAGTTCGAGGAACTCCTCAACATCCGGATGCCATGGCTCCAAGTAGACGCAGGCCGCGCCCTTGCGACGACCGCCTTGATTCACGGCCGCAACCGAGGCATCCAAGGTGCGCAGCCAGGGCACGATGCCATTGGAATGGCCATTGGTGCCCTTGATGAGCGCACCGCGACCACGAACTCTGCTCCACGAGATCCCGATTCCGCCTGCGAACTTCGACAGGCGGGCCACCTGTGCATAGCGGTCATAGATGCTGTCGAGTTCATCCTTCGGTGAATCCAGGAGGTAGCAGGAGGACATCTGCGAATGACGCGTGCCTGAGTTGAACAAGGTCGGCGAGCTGGGCAAGTAGGCCAGGGATGACATCAATCGGTAGAACTCAATGGCTTCGCCCGGATTGGTGGAAAGGCCGCACGCCACCCGCAGCAGCCAGTACTGCGGAGTCTCAATGACCAGACGGTCGAGAGGATGACGCAGCAGATAGCGGTCATAGACCGTGCGCAAGCCGAAGTATTCAAAGCGATGATCCCGCATTGAATCGATCGCGTGATCCAGCTTGCGAGCGTTATTGGAAACAAATGCTGCAGTCTCATCGGAGATCAAGCCTTCGCGTGCTCCCATCGCCACGCTCTGGCTGAACGAAGCGATCCCCTGACCCCGGACCTCTTTATCGATCACAGCCGAGAGCAGGCGTGCGGCGAGCAGCGAGTACTGCGGCTCCTCACCAACGAGTTCAGCCGCGGTCTGAATCGACAAGCGGTCCAGTTCGACAGTGGTCGCACCGTCGAATAGCCCGCTGATCGTCTTGGTTGCTACCCGCAGCGGATCGACTTCTTGGAGATCAACTGCGCAGCGCTCGACCGCACGAACGATCTTGTTGACGTCAACGGTTTCCAGATCGCCATTGCGCTTGCGTACCTGCATCTGCTGGCGGCGCTGGGGTGTGTTGTTCGGCAGATCAGTTGGGACACTTTCAATCAGCGTTGTCGCTGTCATCGCTCTCTCCTCGGAGCTCGGACCGGAAGTCCGCAACTGCACAAAGGAGATGAGAGCCAGCACCGAACACAGGTCCGGTGCATGTCCCTGCGCCTCTCCCACGAAGGCTGCGGACTACCTGCACGCGGCGCATGCAGGGCGCTGGCAGGTCTTCGGACTCATGGGCGAGATCACCGAGGCGATCACCTACTGGCTGTCGCTTCCCAGAACCATCGGTTCCAGTGCTCATTGACAGCTGTCGTTCCCACTTACCGCTGCGGGGCAGTCCCGGATTTTCACCAGGTTCCCTCTTGCGCCAACCCATCTGGAGAACGGGCCGAACCAGCGGTGCCACCATATATGGGGGTCACGGCAAGTCCCAACACCTACATTTTGTGGGCGTGTCGCTTATGTCTGATTGGGAATCAGAGCCCGAACATTGACGCGAGCGCAATCACGACACAATTCACGCGTGCTGCACCTGCCCGGGACAGATATCTCAAAGATCAATGTTCCTGCCGCGATTCGCGTGGGATTGGTCATCGGAGCACTCGTGGCCTTCAGCATCCATGTCGACAATCCCTATCTCGCATTGCCTATGGGTTTCGGAGCGCTGGCCTCAGGGCTGTCAGAGGCTGGCGAGGAGTTCGGTCGACGCTGGCGCACGATGCTCTGGACGACCCTGTGGCTGATGCTCAGCTGCCTGATCGCCGGGTTGCTCTCGGACATCCTCTGGGCAGGCATCATCGGCACCGCAGTTGTCGCATTGATCACCGGCTACAGCGGCACGGCCGGTCCTCGGGCAGGCATCGGCGGGCTGCTCTCCCTGGTGGTGTTCATCGTCTTCTTCGGCATCCCCGATACCCCGCTCGAAGCAGTGGAGAATGCACTGGCTGTTGGACTCGGCGGGCTCATCCAAGCCTTGGTGACCATCATCGTCGGCATCGCCGCACATCCACGCGAGCTTGGACTTGCGGTGCAGAAGGTTCCATCAATCTGGGTGCAGATGCGACCGCACTTCGTGTGGAATGACCGATTCACTCGACATGCCTTTCGACTGTCAGTCACCGTCACTATGGCCACCGTGATTTCAAACATCGGCTCACTGCCAGATCAGTACTGGCTGCCCATGACCGTGGCTTGGATGACCAAGCCTGATCATGACGGCACCACGACGCGAATCGCCCAACGCATTGTCGGCACGATCGTGGGTCTGCTGATCATCGGCTTCCTGTTCAACATCCTTCATTTGCATGGCATTTGGACTGCCATCACGTGCATGCTCGCGTCAGCCCTATGCGTGGCATACATGAATGCGAACTACGCAATTGCCGTTGTCGGCGTCACATCATTCGTTGTGCCGCTGCTGTTTCTCAGCGGGCAGCCAAGTGGCGAGACTTTGTTGTTGCGGCTCTGCGCGACGGTATTGGCAGGCGTGATGGCCTGGGCTTCGCTCTTCCTTTGGCCTTTGAAAGAAGTCAAGACTTAAAGTCTGGCGAAGCCTTCTTCAAGCACACTCAATGCATCGAGCAGCAGCTCGTCAGTAATGACCAAGGGTGGCAGGAATCGGATCACATTGTTCAATGTGCCGGCCGTGAGCAGCAGCACTCCCTGACTTTGGCAGTACTGAATGATTAACGACACTGCCTCAGCATTTGGCTGTTTTGTACCGGGGTACACCAGTTCGATTGCCTGCATCGCTCCGCGCCCACGCACCTCACCAATGATGGGGAATCGCTTTGCAAGTGCCTGCAGCGAAGACTCCAGAATCGCGCCGATTTCATTTGCGCGATCAACCAGGTTGTCTTCTTCAATGGTTTCGATGGTGCCAAGTGCGGCAGCGCACGCGATCGGGTTGCCGCCGTACGTGCCACCGAGGCCACTTGCATGCACTGAATCCATGATGTCTGCTCGACCAGTGACCGCCGCCAGCGGCAAGCCGCCCGCGATGCCCTTGGCCATCACGATCAGATCAGGCACCACATCTTCATCGTCACAGGCGAAGAAATCGCCAGTGCGAGCGAAGCCCGACTGCACTTCATCGGCGATGAAGACGATCCCGTTCTGCGTCGCATAATCGGCGAGCCCAGGCAGAAAGCCCTTGGGCGGCACGATGAATCCGCCCTCACCTTGAATGGGCTCGATCAGAATTGCCGCCACATTCTGCGCGCCAATCTCCTTCTCGATCTTCTGCGTGATGAGGTCCAGGGCATCACTGGTGATCGACGCCGCATCTCCGACCCAACGGTACGGATATGGCATTGGCATGCGGTAGATCTCGCCCGCGAATGGACCGAAGCCATCCTTATAAGGCACGTTCTTGGCTGTCAGCGCCATCGTCAGATTGGTGCGTCCATGGAAAGCATGTTCAAAGACCACGACTGCCTGCCGCTTGGTGAAGTGCCGTGCAATCTTCACTGCATTCTCAACAGCTTCGGCGCCAGAGTTCACCAACAGGCTCTTCTTGGGGTTGTCGCCAGGCGTGATGCGATTGAGCACCTCACACACTTCGATGTAGCCAAGGTATGGGGCAACGGTGAAGCAGGTATGCGTGAAGGACTGCACCTGCTCAATAACGCGATCCACCACCCGCGAAGCAGAGTTGCCAACGTTGGTGACCCCGATGCCTGAGCCAAGATCGATGATGCAATTGCCGTCAACATCTTGAAGGATCGCGTCCTGAGCACGGGCAATCACCACCGGAATTGCAATGCCCAGGCCGGCTGAAGTTGCGGCCGTTCGACGTTTCAACGCCTCGAGTGATTTCGGACCTGGGATCGCAGTGACCAGGCGGCGCTCTTGCACGAGGGTGGTCTCAACCGTCATGCGCAAATAGTAAGCCTTCGCTCGAGTGCTCATCCCTCGGCAAGTTAGGCTCGGAAAGTGAGCCAATTGCGCGATAGCGCTCCTCTGCTCGATGCCTATCTCTCCTACTTTGAGACCAAGCACACTCCCTTCACGATCCCGGGTCACAAGCAGCAAGCTGCACGCTTGGATGCCGGCCTTGGGCAGGTCGTTGACGTCGACACTCCGCTCTACGGCGGGCTCGACGAAGTCAAACTCACCGGGCAGGTCCTGGAGCAAGCCGAGGCGCTCGCAGCGCGACTGTGGGGTGGGGATTTCGCTCGCTTTTCCACCGGCGGCTCCACCCACGCCAATCAAGCCGTGATTTTTGCGCTGGGAAAGCCCGGTGATCGAGTCGCTGTGACGCGTACAGCACATCGTTCGGTGTTGAGCGCCATGGTCCTCGCAGGACTCGAGCCGATCTGGATGTCTCCAGAAACCTCGCACAGTTCTGGAGTGCCAACCGGCATCACCGTCCAGACTCTGCAAGCCGCGCTCGAGCAACAGCCCATTGCAGTGCTGCTCACCGAGCCTGGCTACCTCGGCACGATGTCAGACCTGCACGCCCTGATTGAGCTCGCGCATCAATACCAAACGCCAGTCATCGTGGACGCTGCTTGGGGAGCGCACTTTGGATTTCATCCGATGGTGCCGCAACACGCTATGCAACTGGGAGCAGACGCGCTCATCACGAGCATGCACAAGGCGATGCCGGGATACAGCGCATCAGCACTTGTCGTGGCCCGCACCACCTACCTCAATGCCGATCGGCTGGAGCATGGCTTCGAGACCACGCACACCACATCCCCAGCCGGCGCACCACTGGCATCCATTGATGCTTGCCGTGCGCTGTTGGAAACCCGAGGTGAGGCACTGCTCGACGATCTGCTCGTCAGCATTGCCTTGTTCAAAGCGCGAGTGCAGGCCGAGTTCACTCCACAGATCTTCTCCAATGCCCGGGACTTTGCCGATCACCGTTTCGATCCAACAAAACTGGTGTTGCGCGCATACGAACTCGGCACCACAGGCATTGCAATCGAACAAGCACTCCTCCCGTACGGCATTCGCATTGAGATGGCCGATCAGGACACCGTGATCTTCCTTGCCACCATTGCCGACAGTGCCGAGGACTTCGTCACCTTGGGCGATGCGCTGATCCCGATTCTGAAGGCGCTGCAGTCCGAACCCAGAAAGAGCGCGACCGCCCTGAGCTGGTCAGTTGTGCCACAGGTGGGCATCTCCCTGCGCGATGCATACTTCGCCGATACCGAGACCGTCTCAAGCCACCAGGCCGAAGGCCGGATCTCCGCCGATCTGATTGCCCCCTATCCCCCAGGTGTGGCAGTTGTTGCCCCCGGAGAGGTTCTGACCAAGGCGATCATCGAAGGCCTTGCCATTTCACGTGCAGCAGGTGTGCGCATTGCATATGCCACGGATCCGAGCCTGGCGACATATCGGGTAGTTGCGAAGAGCTGAATCAGCGCGTGAAGCGGAACTCCGCCTTGTACTCAGATTCACTCAGAACTGAGAAGACGACAGTGCCGGCGGCACCTGCATACTTCCCAGTGCCTCCAATGATCGGATAGATCTCCGTGGTATCCGGCAAGGTGCCGGCTGCAACGCTGTTGATGCGCTCCATCAACACCGTTCCTGACTTCAGATTGAATTGCGTCAGCGCATCTCGATTCTCGCGGCCGCCGGGGATCGAAACAGCAACAGTGATGCCGCGGAAGTTGTAGGTGCCAACGCTTGCTCCGCCGCGTTTCTTGCTCACACTCCCGTTGGCAAAGACCATGTCGCCGACTGATGTGCCCGTGGCTCCAAGATCGATGGTCTGTCGGTCCGTGCGCTTGAGAAAATAGGACTCTGACTGCGGGGCGGCAATCGCTGGGGCGACCAGCCCACCGGCCACGATGAGTGTCGCGAAGACCGTGCCGACCTTGGCAATGCGGTTCATGGAGAATCCTCTCAATGGCGGGCGAACTCATTGATGCTATCTCCAGAGGCAATCCTGCAAGGCAATCCTCTGGCATGGGGCTTACAGATTTCCGCCTTGACCTCACGTATGCCCGAGTTCACACGTCTACGAAGAGATGGACATGAAGCAGCCCTTCGAACACGTGGTCGCACAGCACGCGGCGACTGTCCTGCGCGTGTGCCGCTTTGTGGCAGGTCCCAACGATGCTGACGACGCCTGGGCTGAAACGTTCATCTCGGCCATGCGCGCGTACCCAACACTGCCACCCGAGGCAAATGTGCAGGCCTGGCTGGTGCGCATTGCCCACAACCGATCCATTGACATAGTCAGGTCGCGATCCACGCATGCGTCTCCCAGTGAGACGCTCCCCCACCAAGACTCAACGATCGGCTTGCCTGAGGCCCAGGATCACGAAATCTGGATCAGCGTTGCACAGTTGCCGCCTAAGCAGCGGCTGGCCATCGCCTACCACTATCTCGGAGGACTGCCATTCAAAGAGATTGCCGAGATTCTCGGCGGCACCACCGAATCGGTGCGCAAGGCCAGTTCTGACGGCATCAAGGCGCTGCGTGCCAGCATCATCAAGAATTCAGCCCAGGAGGTCACGCGATGAGCAGCGACAACGAAGTTCTCGACGCCATCACCACAGCCACGCAACCGGATCAAGCCAGCATCGATCGACTCCACTCACGCCTGGTTGAGCTGTCGGCCATCGAGGGCCTGCTGGATGCCTCGTACACATTCATGCAATCACCCATCGGCGAGCTCATGCTGGTCGCATCTGATGCCGGGCTCGTCAAGATTGCATTTGAGAACGAGAACTTCGAGCAGGTACTGGTGGATTTGAGCGAGAGGCTCGGTCCGCGCATGCTGCTGGCGCCTGAACGATTGGAACACGTCGAGCTTGAACTCATGGAGTACTTCACCGGGGCGCGCAAGCACTTCGACCTGGCCTTGGATCTGTCACTGACTGGGGGCTTTCGCCAATTGGTGCAGCAGCATCTCGTTCAAATCGACTACGGAAGCACCAAGAGCTACAAGGAAGTGGCTGAGTCGGTTGGAAATCCCAAGGCCTCACGTGCTGTCGGCAGTGCATGCGCCACCAACCCCCTGCCGATTGTGCTGCCCTGTCATCGGGTTCTTCGATCGGACGGATCCCTTGGTGGCTACGCCGGTGGCCTGCCAGCCAAGCGGATTCTCCTGGATTTGGAGAGCGCAGCATGACCGAGGCAGTGCAAGGTCCGCGCAATGGCACGGTGCTGTGCGAGGACGGTCTTCGGCGTCCAGTCTGGGCGGCGACCGATCCTTTGCGTCGGCACTACTACGACACCGAGTGGGGCATGCCCATCACCGATGAGCATGGGATGTATGAACGAGTGAGCCTTGAGGGATTCCAGGCTGGGCTGTCGTGGGACACCATCTTGCGCAAGCGCGAGACCTTTCGTGCCGCCTTCTGCAACTTCGATCCCGACAGGGTTGCCCAATTCACAGACAAGGACCGTGAGCGCTTGATGGCCGACTCCGGCATCGTGCGCAACCGGGCCAAGATCAATGCCGCCATCACGAATGCGAAGGCAACGATCGCTCTGAGGGCAGAAGGCGGGCTCGCCGAATTCATCTGGTCATTCAAGCCGACTCAGACACCCAAGCCGACGACGATCGATGAGATTCCAACCCAGTCTGCCGACTCCATCGCTTTGTCAAAGGCCCTGAAGAAGAAGGGATTCACCTTCGTCGGGCCCACCACGATGTACGCGATGATGGAAAGCATCGGCATGATCGACACTCATTTGCTTGACAGTCATCGCCGCGGGAGTTCTGGGGTCTGGTCAGGCTGAATCTCGCGTATTACCGCTTGGTCCCCACCGCGAAGATGCGCTTGAAGGGATAGACAGTTCCAAAAGCCGTGCGAGGGTATGCCTCACGCAAGAGCGCTGCGTACTGCTGCTCGAACAGCTCCCCATCATCTGGTCCGAGCTTGCCGAGTACTGGCCGAAGACTGGTGCCGCGAACCCAATCCAGCACCGGTTCAGGCCCAGCCAGAACGTGCAGATATTCCGTTTCCCAAGCCTGAGCATCCAAGCCGGAGGCCAACATCAACTCCAAGTAGTCCGAGGGGGCCGCGACCCGCCCTCCCACACGGATGTCCTCGCCGAGCTGGTCTCGCCAACGATCTGACTTGGCAAGCCGATTGAGCAGTACATGTGAAGGCAGTTGGGCACTGTGCGGCACTTGCATGGCAAAAGTCGCACCTGAGTCCATTGCCTCACACCACTGCCGCAGCAACTCCAAGCTTTCAGGCAGCCACTGCAGAGCCGCATTGCTCACGATGACGTCAACCCCCGACGACGGCATCCACCGAGCAATATCGCCCTGTTCGAAGAAGAGATTCGATGGAATGTCTGGCATCGAAGACGCCTGATGGAGCATGTCAACCGATGAATCGATCCCGATCACTTCAGCATTTGGCCAACGTCGAGCCAGGAGCGCGGTGGTCGATCCCGCGCCACATCCAAGGTCGACTACCCGCTTGGGCGAGTCCGTGGTGACTCGAGAGACAAGGTCAACGAATGGCTGCGTGCGTTCGCGCTCGAATTGGGCATAGACCTGCGGGTCCCATCGCACCGATTCAGATGGCGTCACCGGATCAGTCTCACGCATCGCCATGCACGAGAGCAGCACACTTCTTGGGAGCCAGAATGCAGTAACTGTCAGTGATGAGCTCCGCAATCTCCTCATCGTCGATGGTGCCATCCAGAATCAGGCCCACGATGTTGGGCCACCAGCCTGGAAGGAAGAAGGGTAGGCCGCTCGCAGAGAGCGCCGCGACCTCGTCTTCAGCAGCTCGAAAGGTCAGCACGACGGCTGTCTCATCGACTCCTGAGACTTTCGAGTACGACTCCGGGCGGCCATCCTCAATTCGCAGGACGTGCGCGAATGTCCTCGTGCGGATCTTCCAACGAGTGCCCAGCCAAGCAGGTTCTTCAAATGCTTCAGGCAATTCCAGACAAGCCTTGCGCAACGGTCGCAGTATCGACTCTGCGACATCACCCTTGCGATACATGAAGCGACGCTACTGCACTGCTTGACGAGCATGCTCAACTGAAGGCTCTGAATACGCCGAAGCCCCACCACAATGATCTGATGAAACTACGATCGCAATATGTGCCATGACGACAACAGCCATCCGCCAGCTTCACCCAGATCCGAGCCGATCGCCGAAGCGCGAAAGTTCACGTTGACCAGCGAGGACGGCAACGAGTTCTCAGCGTTCTACGCCTCGGCAGCGGCACCAAAAGTCGGCGTCGTAGTCCTGCCGGACGTCCGTGGCCTGCATCCCTACTACGGATCACTGGCCGAGCGCTTCGCCGAAGCCGGTCTGGCAGCGGTTGCCATCGACTACTTCGGTCGGACAGCTGGACTCGCCGAAGACGGCTGGCGACCCGAGGAGTTCGACTGGCAGCCACACGTTAACGCAGCGGCTCCGGCCGGATTGATCCTGGACGCCAAGGCAGCCATTGACTTCCTTCACGCCCAGCACGGCGAGCACATGCCGATCATCAGCGTCGGCTTCTGCTTTGGCGGTGGCCAAGCCTGGCGTCAATCATCCAGCGACCTTGACCTTGCAGCAGTCGTCGGCTTCTACGGGCGGCCCGACTTTGTTGGTCGCTCAGCAAAGCATGCAAAGAAGCTCACCTACATGTTCCTGGCCGGAGCGGATTTCACGCCTGTTGAAGAACAACTCGCACTCGCAGAGACCATGCGTTCAGGCGGCGCCGAAGTCATCACGGTGGTCTACGACGGAGCACCTCACTCATTCTTCGATCGAGCCTTTGAAGAATGGGCTGATGCCAGCGCAGATGCATGGAATCGCATCCTTGAGCTCACTGACAGCTTGGCGCAGCAGGCTTCACACTGACTCCAGCTCCGCTCATGTGCAGTGTCGGAGCACACAGATACTCTGCTGTTCGAACGTCATAGATTGCAGATGAGGTATTCGTGGACGACAACGGCCCCATAAGCGAGGCCTCAGACTCAGCAGCGTTGAGTCACCCGCACTGGAAGCGCAACATCACCCTGTTCCTCAGTGGGCAGACCGTCTCGATGTTCGGTTCAATGATCGTGCAGTACGTCGTCATGTGGTGGGTCACCTTCGAGACCCAATCAGGGCTTTCAGTCGCGCTGTACGCAGTCGCTGCCTTCATGCCGCAAGGCATTGTGTCGATCTTCGGTGGTGTGCTTGCCGATCGCATGAACCGCAAGGTCCTGATCATGATCGCCGACGGCACCATTGCTCTGGTCACTCTTGGCTTGGCGATCCTGATGCTCAACGGTGTGACTGATCTTTGGATTCTGTTGCTTGCTGTGGCCGCACGATCAGTTGGTGCCGGATTCCAGCAGCCTGCAGTGCAGGCAGTCATTCCTCAGCTTGTTCCCGAATCACAGCTGCTCAGGATCAACGGCGTCTTCCAAACGATTCAGTCAGCAATGATGCTGCTGGCGCCTGCTGCGGCTGGAGCCATTTACGGCATCTTCGGACTTGTGCCGGCGTTCTTCATCGATGTCGTCACTGCAGTGATCGGCATCGGCATCCTCGCCGTCGTTACCGTGCCAACGCTGACTGCCATTAACGAGAAGACCAGCAGCTACCGCGCAGATCTGGTCGAAGGCGCGCGCTACATCTGGGGACACGCTGTAGTGCGATGGCTGCTCGTGGTCTTCGCGATCATCTTCACCCTCACCGTTGCCCCGAGCTTCGTCACGCCGCTCATGGTTGCCAGAAGCTTCGGCACCGAAGTGTGGATGCTTACCGTTCTTGAGATCTCCTTTAGCGTCGGCATGCTGCTGAGCGGCGTGCTTGTGTCCACTGTTCTTGCCAAGCGAAGCCGCATTGGGCTGATCCTGTTCTCGACCTTTGGCTTTGCGCTGGTGACAATCGCCCTTGGCCTGAGCCCGAACCTATGGGTCTTCTACGGATTCATGTTCGCCTTCGGACTGCTGGTTCCGCTGTTCTCAGCTCCGTTCATGACTCTGGTTCAGGAGACGGTCGAGCCCGAGATGCAGGGGCGCGCGTTCAGCTACGTCGGCATTGTCATGGCTTTGGCCACGCCGATCGGCATGGTCATCTTCGGCCCCATGGCCGATGTGATCAGCGTGCAGCTGCTGCTCATCATCGGTGGAGTCGCGACAATTCTGGTGATGCTCATCGCCATCTCGGTTCCATCGGGACGTGCGGCAATGGCTGCCGGGCGGGCCGCCCAGGCGGCATCTGAGGAGAGTGCGAGCTCAATCGAAGCTTAAGAGCTCTGCCTGATGATCAGCCCTCCACCACAACTTGCCATGGCTGTTTGTCGAATCGCCATCCACGCCATGTGGGATGGCGCAGAAGCCCAGACTGTGTCCAGCCAGACAACTGAATCTCACACACTAAGCGCGGCTCAATCCAATTCGCCTGAGCCTGAACCGCGAGCGGAACATCCGTGAATGGCGAACTCGCAGACGCACTCTCCTGCACCATCAAGGCAATCTGCCGCAGATCCGCCTCATTCAGGCCGGTGCCGACGCGACCGATGTAGCGAAGCTTGGCCCCGCCAGATGGCACTCCGAGCAGGAGCGAGCCGATCGTGTGTGATCGCCGGCCTTTGCCCGAAAGCCACCCGCCCACGACCGCCTCCTGGGTACGGGTGTGCTTGATCTTGATCCAATCGCTCGACCGGCGACCGGCGGCATAGCTGGAGGCGCGGCGCTTGGCCACGACGCCTTCCAGCCCCAATTCGCTGCTTTTCGCGACTGCAAGGTCGATGTCATCTCCAACGATCGGTGGAACATGCACATAGGCACCATCGAGGCTGAGTGCTTCGAGCGCTCTCCTTCTCTCGTCATACGTCAGGTCAACAATCGGCACATCGTCGACTGACATCACATCGAAAGCCATGTAATGGGCCTTGAGCTTCGCCTCGCTTGCAGTCTGACTGCGGCTGAGTTGAACCAATTCGAAGTTGGGACGACCTTCCGAGTCGAACACGACAAGCTCACCATCCACAATGGCGTTTCTCGATGCGAGCGTGCCCATCTCTTGGAGCACTGCCGGAAATTGAACCGAGATGTCGATTCCATTGCGTGACCACAGTCGGGCGCCTCCGCCGAAAAGCTCGGCAATGGCGCGGATGCCGTCCCACTTCATCTCCATCGCCCAACCTTGGGCAGCCAATTGCGAGGAGTCGCCAGGCTCGGCCAGCATCGGGGCAACAGGAATCAACTTCGAGCCCCTCTCCGAATTCGTGTTCACGCCTATTCCGGGCTTGTCTCCATCAGGTGGATAAGCCAGCGATTGGCGTCCTTGGGAGTCTTGCCAGTGTGGATCAACGCAAACGTGCGGCTGCCGCCCAGTCCGCCATCAACTGATCCATGGAGGGTGGCGATGACTTCCCTGCCTTGATTCCACTTCTGGACCTCGTAGGTACCGCTGTCCCAGATGCGCATCTCACCGCCGCCGTATTCACCCTTGGGAATGCTGCCCTCAAAGGTGCGGTATTCCATTGGATGATCCTCAGTCTGAACTGCGAGGTGGTTCTTCTTTCCGTCGGTTGGCATTCCCTTGGGTATCGCCCATGAAACCAACACTCCTTCGTGCTCAAGCCTCAGGTCAAAGTGCAAGCGACTGGCGTGGTGCTCTTGAATCACAAATACCGGCTTGCCCGACTTTCGCACATGGATCGTGTCCGGGATCGGTTCGCTCGTGCGTTCTGCATTTCGCTTGGATCGATACACGGCCAGTCGATCTGACTCTCCCCCGAGTGGCTCAGCCGACTTCACTGACTTCACTGACTTGGCAACTGAGGCCGACACAAGTTGCGCGAGCGGATCTCCGAACGACTCAAGTCTTGGCACGATCTGATCAAAGGTCAGATGCGTCAGCGATGCATCGATCTCCTTCCACAGGCGGGGCGCAGCGACAGTTGGCATTGATCGCCCGCGCAATGAGTACGGTGCAATCGTTGTCTTGGCACCACTGTTCTGACTCCAATCCACCAGCACCTTGCCATCGCGCAGCGACTTCTTCATGTCGCTCACCACCAGGTCTGGTAGTTCGGCTTCCAAAGCCCGAGCGATCTCGTGCGCAAGGAGGGAGACCTCGTCAGACGTCTGTTTGCCGTCCAGCCCGGCATACAGGTGAATGCCCTTGCTGCCGCTGGTGACGGGTATGCAATCCAGGCCACTGCCCTGAAGGAGAGCGCGAGCGGCGAGCGCCACGGCTGCGCATTCAGCAAGCTCCGCGCCCGGTCCCGGATCCAAGTCGAGCACCAGCCGATCAGGATTGCGCCGCTTGCCGCGCGGGCCAAACTGCCACTGGGTTACATGGATCTCAAGCGCTGCTCGCTGCGCCAGCCACAACAAGGTCGCGGCGTCATTGACCAATGGGTACAGATTGACGTGATCGCTGTGCTCGATCGGAAAGCGCTTGATCCAAACAGGCGCGTCGGTGTCGATTCGCTTTTGAAAGAAGCTCTGCTCTGGCTTCGCTGAAGTACCAACGCCATGCACCCAGCGCTTTCGGGTTGCCGGCCGCCAGGAAGCGTGCTCCACGAACACCCCAGCCACCGAGGCGTAGTAGCTCAGGATTTCGCCCTTGGTCGTGCCTGTTTCCGGATACAGCACCTTGTCGAGATTGGTGAATGCGATGCGATGCCCAGCTACCACGAGCGAATCAGCGTTGGTCGGGCTCAACTGCTTCATTCACCTTTGAACGCTCCTTCGACTGAACGTGACTGTTCAGTATGCGCTCACATTCACAGCCATGCGACCATGTTCCAGTCGCATGTCCGTCACAGCTTTCACAGGAGTCGTGACAGTCAAAGTTTTCTCGGCGATAGTCGGGATGGAAGAGGAGGCGCGATGCGATCAATTTGGAATGGTGCCGTCACGTTTGGCCTGGTGAGCGTTCCGGTCAAGCTGTACTCCGCCACTGAAGAACATGACGCTCCCCTTCATCAGGTGCATGCAGCAGACCAGGGTCGGATCCGCTACAAGCGCACCTGTGAAGTCTGCGGCAAGGAGATCCCGTACAAGGACATTGCGCGAGCATTCGAGGAAGACGGTCAGTCAGTCATCCTGACTGACGACGAGCTCTCTCATCTTCCCGCAGAGACCAATCGCGAAATTGAGGTGATCGAGTTCGTGCCCATGTCCGAGGTCGACTCCATCCGGATGAGCAAGAGCTACTTCCTGGAACCCGCATCCAAATCAGCCAAGACCTACGTGCTCCTGCGCAAGGCCTTGGAGGAGTCCGACCGAACGGCAATCGTCCGGGTGACTCTGCGCAATAAATCGCGTCTGGCGGCACTGCGCCCGTGCGGTGAGTTTCTTCTCTTGCAGACCCTGCTGTGGGACGACGAGATTCGCTCACCCGACTTCGCAGGAGTCAATGCAGGCGTGAAGATCAGCGCTCAGGAGATGGAACTCTCGGCTCAACTTGTGAAGTCTCTGTCTCGACACTTTGAGCCCTCTGAATTCAAGGACGAGTATCAATCGCAACTGCATGCCCTGATTGAGAGCAAGATGAAGAAGGGCGACACCGTTCGCACTCCAGAAGCCCCAGCGGTGGAAGGTACCGGTGATGCAAAGGTCATCGACCTGATGGAAGCCTTGCGACGAAGTGTCGCTCAGAGCAATGAGCGCGAGGAAAGTCCCGCCCCCAAGAAGTCCAGTGCCAAAAAGGCTCCGGCAAAGAAGGCTGCCAAGAAGGCTCCAGCGAAGGCCTCGTCAAGCAAGACGGCAAAGCGGTCAGCGTCCAAGCGCGTAGGTTGAGGCTGAGGAAGCGCCTGACTCCACGAGGCTGATCGCCCCTTCAGGACAGGCCTTCATGGCTGACTGAACCTGAGCGAGCAGGTGTCCTGGACCTCAGGGATGAGCTCGTCCTCAGGCCCGACAAGCTGATGGACGGAGACTGGTCGGGATGCACAGTCAAGGCTGCAACTGATCAGCTGGTAATCAGGGCAGGCTTGTCCGCACCCGTGACCTACTCAATGACTGCTCGCCAAATGACGGCAGATGGCGAATGCTTGACCGTGCTTCCCGCCATCCGCGTGAAGCCGGGCAGGCGATCACGATCCACTACTCGGTCACTCCCTAGCAGGAGCTACTTCGAGAGCTCAGCCTTGATTGCCTCGAGAACCGCAGGGTCATCTGGGGAGAGGTGCGGTGCGAAGCGACCGACGACCTGGCCATCGCGCGACACAAGGAACTTCTCAAAGTTCCAGACCACGTCAGGATCCTCGGTCGGCGTGATGCCGTACTCGCGCAGTCTGGCGCGGTGCGCATCAGTGTCACCCGTCACAGGAGGCGCCTGCTCGATCAGCTCGGCATAGAGCGGGTGCTGGTCGTCTCCGACGACGCTGATCTTTGAGAACAGTGGAAAGGTCACGTCGTAGGTCAGGCTGCAGAACTCAGCGATCTCTGCGTCGTCCCCTGGCTCCTGCTCACGGAAGTTGTTCGCAGGAAAGCCCATCACGACCAGGCCATCGTCCTTGTACTGGCGGTAGAGCGCCTCCAGACCCTCGTACTGCGGAGTGAGCCCGCACTTGGAAGCGACATTGACGACCAGCAGCACAGAACCTGCGTAGTCGCCCAACGAGGTCGGCTCGTGAGTGATCGAGTCGACGGGGATCTCTTGAAGTGTGGACACCGAAAGCCTCCTGGCAAAGTAGATTGTGCACAATATATTACGCGAATCCCCAGTTCGATGGAGTTTCCAGAATTCGACACTTCCTTGTCAGGGTTATGGAGCTGGAATGAACTCATCGATCAGGCGCGCGAGCTTCACCGGCTCATCGCCCTGCAAGCTGTGGCCTGACTCCACGAAGTGGACAACCTTGGCCGAAGGATTACGCCTCAGCAGCTCGGCTTCATTCTCATCACTCACCACGGACTGCGAGCGCATGCCTCGAGCCAGACAAATCGGGCCATTGATCTGCGCCACGGCATCCCATAGATCCCCGAAGCCCAGATCGTTGGGGACTTCAGCCGGAGGAGCTTCCGCAGCAGGCTGCACATCGCCATCCAGGCGGTGTCGCTGATGGCGCCAGACCCAGCTGCCATCGTCCAACTGCTCGGCGTTGTGCAGGATTCCTCTCCGGAGTGATTGCTCAGAGCGAGTCGGATTGAACTCGACCGTTCGAGCCAGAATCTCGTCGAAGTCAGCGAAAGTCACCGGACCACTCAAGAATCCGATGATCTGCGAGGCCTGATCACGAGTGACGCCGGGTGTCACGTCCACCAGGATCGCCGATCGCACGAGATCAGGAGCGTGCAGGGACAGCGCCAGAGTGGTGAGACCGCCCATCGACATCCCCACTACACCACGTGCATTGGGGGCCAGAGCGCGGATCACGTACGCGACATCCTCGGCATTGCCGTCCGTGACCGGGACGTCTGCGCGGGCATTGTCCGAGTGCCCATGACCGGGAAGATCGATGGCCAGCAGCGGCCGATCAAGTGCCAGAGCAACCGTGTCCCAAGTGTGTGCATTCTGGCCTCCGCCGTGCAGCAGCACGATCTCTGGATCGCCAGTCCCCCACACAAGTGAGCTGATCTTGCGTCCGTCAGGCAATTCCACGGACTCTCGCCGCACCGTCGGAGTGCGGAAAGGGATCCCAAACTCCTCAGCATTCTCGTGGAACATCCCAAACTCGTCGTATGCGACGCGAACAGTCATCACTGCCTCCAACACTTCCACTCAGGTGGCACGACCACGCGCCTCATCGCCGGGACCAATCGGTCCGCGCCAGAGTGCCATAGCCGAGTCCAGCACGTGCCGCATTGCAAAAGGTTGTGACATGGACCTTGTACGCGTGCACCCCTTGTCAGGGGGGGGACTCACCTTGCCCGAAACTATGGCATTGCGCGCGCATTCGACAGTACTTTGCTCTTGGTCGTGAGCAGGCTCGGATGAACATGCACTCAGGCAATAGTCAAGATCTGGTCGCTAGTTGCAATCGATGATTGAGTTCAGCCACCCGTCGGAGGGATTCGAAATGGATGACGCATCCAACAATTCCGGGAAGCCTGTCAGCCGGCTACTTCCACTGCTGTTGGCAATGGCGATGTTTGTTCTCGTGGTGGACACGACCATCATGAACGTTTCCATTTCAGCGGTTGCCGAAGACCTCGGCGGGACAGTCAGTGGAGTCCAGTCGGCAATCGCACTCGAGGCGCTGGTGTCTGCTGCGTTCATCCTGATCAACAGCAAGGTGGGTGATCTGATTGGGCGCAAGCGCGCGTATGTCATTGGACTATTGGCCTACGCCGTAGGCGCCCTGGCCATGACTCTTGCTCAGAGCCTTGCTGCGATCGTGCTGTTCTGGGCCATCGTCGGCGGACTGGGAGCTTCACTGCTGTTGCCAGCTATGCAGTCACTCATTCACGGAAACTTCCAGGGTGCAACGCGTGCCAAGGTCTATGCCCTTGTCGGAGCATCAATGGCGATTGCGGCAGCCATCGGGCCTCTGATTGGCGGGGTGGTCACGACCTACTTGTCCTGGCGGATCAACTTTCTCCTCGAGGTCGTCATCATCGCCATAGTCCTGTCAGGAGTACACCTGATCAAGGACGTTCCCTATACCGGCGATCGCAGCATCGACAAGGTTGGCGCAGCGCTTTCAGTAGTGGGCATGGGTGGAGTCGTCCTTGGCATCCTAGTGTGGCAAGAAGGCGGCGAAGCGGTCTTTGCACTCATTGTCGTAGGCGCGATTGCCCTGTTCCTGTTTGCTCGGTGGTTGGTCAAGCGCAAGCGAGAAGGTAAAGCCTTCCTCCTGGATCCAGGGTTGTTCGCACTCCCTCATTTCCGCCTCGGAATAACTCAGCAGATGCTGCAGCAGATCACTCTTGGCGGAGCAATGATCGTCATCCCGATATTCCTGCAGATAGCTCTGGAGTACAACGCACTCGAGGCCGGCCTTGCCATTGCGCCACTGTCGCTGAGCATGTTCATCGTGGCGATGATCGCTGGTAGAACTGCTGGTCGCCGACGTCCTGCTGTGTTGATCCGCACAGGATTCGGATTGGCATTCCTCGGCATGGTGCTCGTCATTCCTGTGGTGCCGCGAGCCGAGGCAACACAGGGAGCCTTGGTGTTGTTGATTCCATTGCTCATCGCTGGATCAGGGCTCGGGCTCCTCGTATCTCAACTGAACAACTACACGCTGTCGCCTATCGAGGAGGAGCGGGCAAGTGAGGCCGCTGGCGTCAACTCCGCAGGAGGAAACTTCGGCCTTTCGCTCGGTCTGGCTGTTGCTGGCGGCATCATGCTGGCCACATTGGCTCTGTCCTTCGCTTCCCTCACAAATGCCAGTGCAGTAATTCCACCCGTTCAGAAGGCAAGCGTTTCCACAGCGCTTGAGCGCAACGCAGAAGTCATCAGCGACACCCAGCTCACCGCACTGCTCGAGGGTGAGCCCGCGGCCGTGCAAGAAGAGATCATTTCCATCAACGATCAGGCGCGGACACTGTCACTGCAAATCGCGTTGCTTGTGCCGGTACTGGCCTGCCTGCTGGGACTGCTCAATTCCTTCCGCATGGTGCGACTTCCAGACATCGAGTCGGCCACTCCGCGCGAAGGCGTGGACTTTGGCTGACACGCAGAGAGCGCCTGTGAAATCGACGCGTCTGCTGCTTCCGTCGCTCGCCAACTACGAAAGCAAGTGGCTCTCGCGCGATGTCCTGGCCGGCATCGTGTTGTCTGCCCTGCTCGTGCCGCAGGGCATGGCCTACGCAGAGTTGGCAGGACTTCCAGCCGTTACTGGCCTTTATACGTCGATCCTCTGTTTGATTGGCTATGCATTGGTCGGGCCTTCTCGCATTCTGGTGTTGGGACCTGACAGCTCGCTGGGCCCAATGATCGCCGCAACTGTGCTGCCTCTGATGGTTGCTGATGGGGATCCAACAAAAGCCGTGGTGATGGCCTCAATGCTGGCGATCCTCACCGGTGTCATCATGATCGTCTCCGGACTCGGCGGCATGGGATTCATCGCTGACCTGCTCTCCAGACCCACGATTCTGGGGTACATGAACGGCCTGGCACTCACCATTTTGGTGGGGCAGCTGCCCAAATTGCTCGGTTTTTCCGTGGATGCCGAAGGCTTCTTCCCAGAGGTAGTCGGTTTTGTACAGGGCGTAGTTCAAGGCGAAGCAATGCCTGCGGCCGCGGCAGTCGGGGTGTTCTCCTTGCTGTTGATATTGATTCTCACGCGGGTAATGCCGCGCTTACCAGCCGTACTCGTCGCGGCGATCGCAGCGATCATGCTGAGCGTGGGCTTTGACCTTGCCGGACGTGGAGTGCCCGTAGTCGGCGCCTTAGTCCAAGGCTTGCCACACTTTTCAGTCCCATTGATGGAACTGCAGGACATCGGAGTGCTGTTCGTCGGCGCAGTGGGTATCTCGCTCGTCGCATTAGCAGACACCATCGGGACCGCGACTGTGTTTGCCGAACGACAAAGTGAACGCGTGGATGGCAACCGCGAAATGATCGGCATTGGCGTGGCAAACGTCGCGGCCGGGCTCTTCCAGGGATTCCCTGTGAGCACAAGCGGCTCGCGCACGGCGGTCGCCGAACGCGCGGGTGCCCGAACCCAGGTGACTGGGCTCATTGGCGCTGGAATGATTGCGCTGATGCTCGTGGCGTTTCCAGACCTGCTTGCAGATCTACCACAAGCCACTCTTGGCGCAATCGTCATCGCGGCATCGCTGTCGCTTGCCGACATTGGAGGCATGCGCCGGCTCTACCGACAGCGCCGCACTGACTTCATCATCGGGACGGCAGCATTTCTAGGGGTAGTTCTGCTCGGGGTACTGCCTGGAATTGTTGTAGCAGTCGCTCTTTCTGTTGCCATGGTCTTCAAGCGCATCTGGCGCCCCTACCGGGCAACGCTGGGTCAAGTGCCGGGCTTGCCAGGCCTGCATGACATGACGAACTACCCGGATGCGCAAACTCTGGATGGATGCGTCGTCCTGCGCTTTGACGCGCCGCTGATCTTCGCCAATGCTGGCGCGCTGCGCGATGATGTCCATGAAATAGCCGATCGCAATCCGCAACCACTTTGGATCGTCATTGCAGCCGAACCCATTACAGATGTCGATACGACTGCGTGCGACATGCTCGAGGACCTCACAGTCGAACTCGATGAACAAGGCGTACGACTTGTCTTTGCCGAGCTCAAGACATCACCTCGCCAGAAACTCGAGCAATACGGCCTCGAACATGTACTTGACAGCTCTCGCTTCTACCCAACGATTCGTGCTGCCACGGATGACTTTCGATCAACCACGGGCCAAGAGTGGACCGGGCAACATCAAAGGGACTAGCGATTCGTCACGACCATGCTGCCGGTCATGGCTCCAACGGATTGGTCTCGATTGACATTAGATCCAAGATGGTCAGCGACCCACTCCTGGTTGTAGGCAAAAGGGACAAGTTCCGCTTTGCAACAAGTTCAAGCTTCACCTCAGCTACTAGGAGCGGCCAGCACCTGCCTTGGGTGAGCACACGGTCGAATGCTTACGGGAGTTAGGCCTGGATGACTCTTTGATCGAAAGCATGCTCACATCTGGGCGGCCATCCAGCGGGCCTGACTGCATGAAACCTCAGCAGCCCAAGAATTTTTGTGGAGCTGAGGGGACTCGAACCCCTGACCCCCTGCATGCCATGCAGGTGCGCTACCAGCTGCGCCACAGCCCCATGCATCAGCAGTGCTGACACGGGAGTGAGAAGCATACCCAACACGCATGGGCTTGCCGGGTGGCCCTACAGATCAGAGTTCAGGCACCCGAACGTTGTACTCCTGCAGCCGCCACTTGGCAGAAATGCCCGGATTGGCCTCCACCGCGATCGACCAGGAGCAGTTCGGCGTGACTCCAAAAATCGGCCAATGCTCAAGTGGCAGATCCAGCAGGGACGCCATGCCCGACATCGCCGCAGCACCATGAGTGACGCACACCAGCAGTTCCCCCGGGCCGATCTTTCCCAGCCCTCGATCCACTGCATTGCGCACTCGCTCGGCGACTTCGGTGCGCGTTTCACCATGCAGACCAGGTCGCACATTGGTGCCGACAAACCAGGCTTGCAGATCCTCGGTGTGATCTCTTTCGATATCGGCGCGATGCATGCCTTCCCAGACTCCAACGAAAGTCTCGCGGAGATCAGGATCAAGGATCACTTCCTGATGGAGTAGCTCAGCCAGCGGCTTCGCGGTGTCCTGAGCGCGACGCAGATCTGACGACATCACCAGCGCAGGGTTGAGCAGCGCGATCTGTTTGGCAGAGGCTGCGGCCTGAGCCACTCCGACCTCATCAAGATCGATATCTGACTGTCCCTGAAAACGTGCTGTCGCATTCCAGTTGGTTCGCCCATGACGCAGGAACAGCACTCGACGCGGTTCGGTCACTCTGCGAGTCCTGGCACCAGTCGCGGCAACGTCACCTCAGCTGGCAAGGCGATCAAGGGGCAATCACTCCAGAGACGTTCGATTGCGTAGTGGATGCGTTCTTCGACAAGTTGCACATGCACGACGATGTCGCCGTAGTCCAGCAGCACCCAACGTGCCTGCTGCTCCCCTTCACGTCGAAGCGGCTTGGCACCATGCTTGAGCAGCCGCTCTTGCACTGCGTCAACGACGGCTTTGACCTGCGGTTCATTTGCAGCCGAGCACATGACAAAGACGTCAGTGATCACCACGTGCTCACTTACGTCAATGGCGATGATGTCGGTCGCCAATTTGTCGGCAGCTGCAAGCGCGGCCTGAATTGCGAGGTTCTTGGCCTCATCGGTCGCAGTCAAGACAGTCCTTTCGGGGAAGAGTTCAGGGGAAGAGCCTCTCACAGGGCTGGTACGTCAGGCCCGAGCACGATTTGGACATCCACGGGCGCGGCCTTGGATTCCTTGACTTCCTGAGGCAGAAGTCCGATTGCAGTGGCCGCGCGTTGCCCCAAACGCACAGAGATATTGCTCTGTGGCACGGTGATTCGGGAGGTGGCAACACGGGTCGTGGTGTTGCCCGGAATGACGGTCATCCCGGCTTCAATGAGCTTC
>JAUSQD010000190.1 GCA_030652695.1 Actinomycetota bacterium | reverse complement strand
GACCATTGGCCAGGTCCGGCTGCCGCGAGGGCCGCTGCAGTCATTGCGACGAAGAGCACGTACTCCATGCCGCCCTTGAATACGAAATAGCCCTTGCCCCGGTGATCAGTGAACATCGCCACCACCATCAGACCGATGATTCCGGCAGCGGCAAAACTTGTCAGCAGCCCAAGGGTGATGGCGATACCAACGGAGATCTCGGTGAAGGCGGCGACTCGTGCGTGCACCCAGCCGGGCTTCAGGCCCAATCCCTCAAACCAGTTTGCGGTGCCGGTCAACCCACCAGCACCAAAGATCTTGTTGTATCCATGCGCGATGATCATGGGACCGATGGCCAAGCGGATGATGAGCATCGCGAGGTCAATCGCGTTCGAATCGAAGTACGTGCTGGTCATCTACTTGCCTCCAGTTTGGGCCTTGGTCATGCGTCGGCCAGTTTAGGCATCAGCATGACTTGCCTGCATACGCGCGGCTAAGGTGCCCCAGTATCCCATCAGAAGCCGCGCAAAGGCCTGAACTTGGGCCGTCAGAGGAAGAGGACATTTCAGCATGCAGATCCAAGGCATAAGCGCCTGCGTCACCGGTGCGGGTTCAGGACTTGGGCTGGCCACGGCCAAGATGTTGAGCGCCCGCGGCGCCAATGTCGTGCTGATTGATCTGGCCGCGTCAGCCGGTGAGGCTGAAGCACACGCCTTGGGATCCACCGCCACCTTCGTTGCCGCAGATGTGCGTGATGAAGCCCAGGTTGCAGCTGCTCTCGATGCTGCTGAACTCATGGGCCCGCTGCGCGTGCTGGTCAACTGTGCCGGCATTGCCACGCCCAACCGGGTTCTGCGCAAAGGTGCACCCACACCGCTGGAGGATTTCGAGCGAGTGGTGTCCATCAATCTTGTCGGCACCTTCAACATGGTGCGCCTTGCCACGGAGCGCATGCTGAGAAACGAACCTGATGGTGAAGAGCGTGGAGTCATCATCAACACCGCGTCAGTGGCCGCCTTCGATGGTCAGGTCGGACAAGCCGCGTATGCAGCATCCAAGGCAGGTGTGGCTGGCATGACCCTGCCGCTAGCCCGCGATCTCGCCCAGTTCTTCATTCGCGTGATGACCATCGCTCCGGGCACCTTTGAAACGCCGATGCTCGCCGGACTGCCGGAAGAGGCGCGCAAATCCCTCGGTGACCAGGTGCCTCATCCAAGCCGTCTTGGCAAGCCAGCTGAGTACGCAGCGCTCGTGCAGCACATCATCGACAACCCCATGCTGAACGGCGAGACCATCCGTCTGGATGGCTCTATCCGCATGGCCCCGCGCTAGTCCCGAAAGGTCCTCATGTCGCTTCCCACTCGCACTCTTGGCTCTGGCAGTTCAAGCCTGGAAGTCTCCGCTCAGGGCCTTGGCTGCATGGGCATGAGTTTCGTGTACGGCACTCGTGACAATGAGGAGTCCACTGCAACCCTGCATCGCGCTCTCGAGCTCGGCGTGACCTTCTGGGACACCGCAGATGTCTATGGACCGCATCACAACGAAGAACTCATCGGTGAAGTCCTCAAGACTCACCGCTCTGAAGTCACGCTGGCAACGAAGTTTGCAAACCACATGGTCGACGGCAAGATGACCATCACCGGTGATCCTTCATATGTGCACGAGAGCTGCGATGCCAGCCTGAAGCGCCTCGGTATCGACACCATCGATCTGTACTACTACCACCGGGTGGATCGCACAGTGCCGATCGAGGAGACCTGGGGTGCGATGGCCGAACTGGTCACAGCAGGCAAGGTGCGGTACTTGGGCATCAGTGAGGCATCTCCCGAAATCATGCGCCGTGCACATGCGGTGCATCCGATGACTGCCGCGCAGTATGAATGGTCGCTGTTCACCCGTGACATTGAAGAGAATGAACTCCTGGCCACCGCGAGAGAACTCGGCATTGGCATGGTTCCGTACTCACCGTTGGGCCGTGGACTGCTGACAGGGACGATCCAAAGCACTGACGAACTCGTGGACAGTGACTGGCGTCGCACCAACCCGCGCTTCCAAGGCGAGGACCTGCAGGCCAACCTCACACTCGTTGCACAGCTCAGTGCCTTGGCCGCAGCCCGCGGGGTTTCCCCCGCGCAGTTCGCACTTGCCTGGGTGCAATCCCAAGGCTCCGATGTCGTGCCAATCCCGGGCACCAAGCGCCGCAAATACCTCGAAGAAAATGTCGCTGCGGCTGCGATCCAATTGACGACCGATGAACTGGCTGCGGTTGACGCAATTGCGCCGTATGGTGCTGCAGCCGGTGGTCGCTATGCCGCAAGTGCCATGCCAACTGTCAATCCGTGACGAAGGAGCTCCCCTTGACTGCACCACTGACCATTCGCAAGCCTGAAGGCACTCCCAAGGGTGGCGTCATTGTCATCATGGAGGCATTCGGCATTACCGAGCACATCATCGATGTCGCTGAGCAGGCGGCAAAAGCTGGCTACCTCGCAGTGATTCCGGGCTTGTTCCATCGCAGAGGTGATGTCGTCGTTGCCTATGACGACATCCCGGCGGCCATCGAGGTCATGCAGAGTGTCACAACGGAAAGCGCAAATGCCGATGTTGATGACGCAGTGGCCTACCTCGTGTCAGAGGGACTGACCCTGAAGCAGATTGGCATTGTCGGCTTCTGCATGGGCGGCACGGTCACCTTTCACACCGCAGTCCGACTTCCACTTGGTGCAGCAGTGACGTTCTACGGCGGCGGCGTGGCAGCTGGCCGGATGGGCTACGAGTCCTTCATTGACGAAGTCAGCAAGTTGCAGACTCCATGGCTGGGTCAATTTGGCGAAGCCGATCGTGGCATCCCCGTGGCAGACCTTGAAGTCCTGCGAGTCGCTGGCGAAAAGGTCGAGCAGCTCGTGGAAATCGACATCTATCCCGAAGCGCAGCACGGTTTCCATCGCCCAGGTGATTCGGGTGTCTTCCACCCAGAAGCATCGGCCGCAGCCTGGAAGCGCACGATCGACTGGTTCGACACGCATATCGGCTAGACAGCTGTGGCGAACCACGCATCAGTGCGGACCATCTGGCCTTCGTAGAGGCGGCCATCGATCTGTTCGTTGTGGATCAGGCCACGACTGACCAAGTGCACGATGTGCGCCAAGGTTTCGCCCATCGCGGCGCGGCGCAGCATGCCCTGAGTGTTCTCCCAGCCATGTGACCACGTCAGATGGCTGGAGATCTCATAGGTGGTGGAACCCGGCTTGTCATTGATGGCATTCAGCACTTCAGTGAGTCGGTCCTCGTGATGCTCGTTCATCTGATCCACGCGTGCGTCGACACCGGAAAAGCGATATTCATGCGCCGGCAGCACTTCGAGATCGTTCATGCCGCGCAGCGAGTTCAAGGTATTGAGGTAGGTGCCCAGTGGGTCGCCTTCTTCACCTGGATGCACCGAGATGTGTGGCGAGATGCGTGGAAGCAGGTGGTCGCCACTCATCAGGAGATTTCGCTCGTCATCGATGAAGCACAAATGACCCGGTGAGTGACCCGGTGTCCAGAGGGCGCGAATTGCCGGCGCTCCTGGCAGTGGCCGTTCACCATCCTCGATCAGTCGATCAGCCTGTGGCGGGGTGAACTGAACGAACTGCCCAGCATCCACGACCAGCGAAGGCATGTCCGCAAGTTCCACACCCGCGCGGATCAACCAGCTCTCGCCGCGCATCTGCATCTTTGCTGGATCGATCTGCGCACTGATGTCCTCGGCATCCAGGCGATGCATGGCAACCCACGCTCCCGACGCATCGCGAATGCGCCCGGCAAGTCCAAGGTGATCAGCGTGGTTGTGCGTGACCAGAACGCCATCGACATCAGTGATGTCATAGCCGATGCTCGTCAGGCCGTCGTTCAGATTCGCCCAGGCCTCGTCCACTGGCCAACCGGCATCCACGAGCACGACGCCGCCAGGCACCTCGATGACATAGACGTTGACATACCGCAATGGATTGTTCGGGAAGATCACTGGAATCGACCACAGTCCTGGCCGCACGAGTTCAACCGGCGGCATCTCGCGCCGTAACCAGGCATCCTTCTGAACGTGGCCAGTGACAGTGATCTGTGCACGAGCAGTAGTGGTCACAGCGAGATACCGAGCACCTTTGAGTCGAGATATTCCATGATGCCCTCGCGAGCGCCTTCGCGCCCAAGGCCGCTCTCCTTGATGCCACCGAAGGGCACCGCTGCAGAAGTCGGATTGATGTCGTTGACACCGATCATGCCGAACTGCAAAGCCTCAGCTGTCTTCCAGGCACGGCTCAGATCTGGGGTGTAGACGTAGGCAGCCAATCCGTAGGCGGTGTCGTTTGCCATGGCTACGACATCATCGTCGTCATCGAACTCGATGACGGGAACCATGGGTCCGAACGTCTCCTCGCGATAGATCAACATGTCCTCGGTGACATTGGTGATCACCGTCGGCGCCCAGAACAGCCCTTTGTCCAAGCCGTTCTCGGTGAGTCGCTTGCCTCCGGTGGTGACGGTTGCGCCCTTGGCCACAGCGTCGTCGACCTGGCGTTGCATCTTGTCCAGTGCCTGCTGATCAATCAACGGTCCGACGGTGACCTTGTCATCCAGGCCGTGCCCCGCCGGGAATGACGCCATGCGCTCAGTGAGCACCTTGGTGAACTCAGCTGCGATGGACTTGTGCACGAACAAGCGGTTCTGCGAGATACAGGCCTGGCCAGTATTGAGTGATTTCAACGCCGCAGCACCCTTGGCCGCGTTGACCGGATCAGCATCGGCGAAGACGATGAACGGTGCATGCCCGCCGAGCTCCATTGAGACCCGCTTCATGGTGGCTGCAGCCTTCGATGCGATCAGCTTGCCGACTTCAGTTGAGCCAGTGAAACTGATCTTGCGCACAGCTGGGTTGGTCAGAATCTCCTCACCGACATTGACTGGGTCATTAGTGGTCACCAAGTTGACCACACCTGCAGGCACACCTGCTTCTTCAAGAATCTTGATCGTGGCGATCGCGCACAGCGGGGTCTGCTCAGCTGGCTTGACCACGATGGTGCAGCCAGCGGCAAGTGCGGGGCCAATCTTGCGCGTCAACATCGAGATGGGGTAGTTCCAGGGAGTGATTGCTGCGGCAACGCCAACCGGCTGCTGCAAGACCATGAACCGGTGATTGGCGCGCGAGGAGGGAATGGTCTGCCCGTACACACGCTTGGCTTCCTCGGCAAACCACGAGAGAAAATCAGCCGCGTACCCGACCTCGGTGCGAGCCATCCGAATCGGCTTGCCCTGCTCCTTGGTCATCAGGGTGGCCAGCTCATCGCGCTTGGCGTTCATCAGTGCGTAGGCCTTCATCAAGATCGCAGCCCGCTCATAGGCAGTCTTGGCAGCCCACGCTGGGAAGGCCTCCTGGGCCGCTGCGATCGCCCGCTTCATGTCCTGCGGCGTGCCGTCAGCAGCCTGGCCCAAGACCTCACCAGTAGCTGGATCGGTGGAATCGAAAAAGGCTCCGGTCGAACTTTCACTCCACTCGCCACCGATGAACAGCATTGTGTCGATCTCCCTCGCACTGTGAGCTCTGGCAGCATTTGGGTCGCTGCAGCAGGCAGAATAGTTATCTTATTGTGTTATTAGCGTGGCTACTGGAAAGATCAGGCCATTGAGTTATAACAAGGTGAATGAGGCGTACCATTCGCCGATCTGGCGTGAGGCCAGGAGAACAGGAGAACAGGAGGCTAGGGATGACCACTCCCGCGCCACCATTGAGCCCTGCTGAACCCGTGCATGTGCCCAAGACTGCTGAAGTTGTGGCACAGGCGATTCGCAATCAGATCGTCCGCGGTGAGATTGCCGAAGGTGCTGCGCTGCCCAGCGAGGCCGACCTCATGGTGCACTTTGGCGTCTCTCGACCATCACTGCGTGAAGCCTTCCGCATTCTGGAATCCGAGAAGCTCATCACCGTTCGTCGTGGATCTCGCGGCGGCGCCCGAGCGACCCGACCTGATGTTTCCGTCGCCGCTCGCTACCTCGGACTCTTGATGCAGTTCGACGAAGTCGAACTGAGCGATGTCTTTGAGGCTCGATCCATGTTTGAGCCGCTCGCCCTGCGCCTGCTCGCCCGGCGCGACAACCGCGAAGAGGCGGCTCAGGCGCTCATGCTCATCATCGATGAACTCGTGCCAGAGAGAGACGCACGTCAGCGGATGGACATCTGGTCTCGCTTCTACGTGGAGTTGTTCAATCTTGCCGGCAACAAGACTCTGCAGATGCTCTACGGAACTCTGACCGAGGTCGTCCGACACGAGCTGCTCGACGCCTTGGTGCAAGACGAGGCGAACTCAGGCAATCCCAATTGGAAGAAGACCATCATCAAGGCCATGAATCTGGTGGCCGATGGACGCGGCGATGAAGCTGCCGACTATTGGATGAAGCAAATGCTCATGCTTGAGGCCAAGGTGCAGCAGGCGCACAATCGGCGAACACTCATCGATGCGACGGTGGCCTTCGCCTAGGGCGAAGACCACCATCGAAGAACTGCTGTGAGGCCTACGCCTCGACTAGCGCGTGCGGATCAGCCACATCCACCTGGCGCGGCATCACCTTTGGCGCTGAACGCCAATCTGGAGTTCCATCCTCAGGCAAGCCGGCTGGATAGCCGTCGTGAATCTCTGCCCAGTGCGAGTGGTTCAACTGGTGCAGGGTGAAAGTGGCCTGCAGGGAGTTGTAGAAGCCCATGTTGTCCACGGTCTGGTTGACCGACTCCTTGATCAACAAGGCAGCCATGGTCGGCAACTGCGCAATGCGACGGGCATAGGCCAGGGTCGAATCCTCAAGTTCTTCGCGAGGGAAGATCTTGCTGACCATGCCAAGATCAAAGGCCTCCTTGGCTTCCACTGAATCACCGGTGAGCAACAGCTCCTTGGCGCGACGCGGGCCGAACTCCCAAGGATGTCCGAAGTACTCAACGCCACACATGCCCAGGCGGGCGCCTACAACATCGGCGAATTTCGCATCATCGGCTGCCACGATCAAGTCGCAGGCCCACACCAGCATGAGTCCAGCAGCGAAGGTCGTGCCCTGCACCTGAGCAATGGTGATCTTGCGCAGATTGCGCCAGCGCAAGGTGTTCTGGAAGAAGTAATGCCACTCCTGCAGCATCCGGTTCTCCGCACCCACGCGGGTGCCACCGTTGATCAGGGTGGTCGGGTGCTGGTCGGGGCCTGGTGTGCGCTCGGCCACGGCTTCTTCGGAACCAAGATCATGGCCAGAAGAGAACAGCGGGCCAACGCCGCCAAGGATGACCACGCGTACCTGATCGTCCGCCTCAGCCTTCAGGAATGCGTCATCCAGCTCAACCAGCAAGCCACGATTCTGGGCATTTCGGGTCTTCAGGCGATTGAGCATGATGCGGGCGATTCGACCGTCATCAAAGGTCTCATAGGTCACGTATTTGTAGTCAGCCATGGCTGCTCCAGTCTGTAGAACTCGTCGGGGGTGCTGCAGTGAAATTAGAGCAAGTCTCCGCGGTCCGCGAAGGTTATGAGCAAATCTGCAAGAGATTCCGGGGCCGAGAGCATCGGGGTGTGATCACAGTTGAGTTCCAGATACTCAGCGCCTTGAATCTGCTGGGCCGCGGTGCGCATCGGCTCGCAGGCGGTCAATCGATCCTGAGTACAGCCCACGATCAGGGTCGGGACATCGGGCCACGACCACACGGGTGAGGGCTCGCCAAAGGTTTCCCAGTACTGCCGGCGCAATCGACTCGCGGCCAGCTCCGCCATTTCAGGGGAGCAGGTGTTGAACATCAGGTCGATGCCAACCTCAGGCGGCACTTCAGTGCTGCCATCGTCATGTCGGATCAATTCAGCCTCGCGGTAGGCCTGCGTGTAGATCTCAGGATGTTGCTCGCGCTGCGCAGCTGCGCTCACATCGAACTCCGGCAGCAATGCCGCGAGCATCACCAGTCCGCATGCTCGCGGGTGCGAGGCCACAAATGGAGCAACGAGTCCACCAAGGGAGTGACCAACGACGATGACATCGCCATCAATGCGATTGATCGCCTCGAAGGCGATCGCGGCGTCATCACCGATGAATCGTCCCGGCTGGTCTCCGGGGAGCTCGATGATCTCCGAGGCATAGCCCGCCGCCTCAAGCAATTGCGCCAAGGGTTTCCAGCACCATCCACCATGCCATGCACCGTGGATAAGCAGGAAAGTGCGCACGAGAGTGACCCTACCTACCCGCACCCTTGCAACATCGACTTCGACAGCGCCGATGCTCAGTTAATCACTGCGCAAATACTCAGTGGCGGATACCAGAACGAGCCTGGTGGACATGTCGGGCTGGGGCTGGGAATCGGGCTGGCCGTCGGTGCCCTGCTCGGACCGGGATTTGCTGGTGGCGCGATGACCAGACTGATCGTTACCGAGTCCGAATTGCGCCCGTCACTGCCCGTGACGGTGTACACGGTGTTCCAGTTCTGATTCGGCGTCCCAGACATCACGCCGGTCGAGGAGTTGAACCACATGCCAGCTGGCACAGCGGCCGGGGCAAGGGCGTAGGTCATCGTTCCTGAGAATCCGCTGGCACGCAGTGGCACCGAGGATTGGTAGGTACCAATGGAGCCCGAAAGTGACTGCCGAGCTGGACTGATGCCAGTCACCACCGGCGCGACCGTCAGAGTCAATACCGCAGTTGCTGAACCACTGCGACCTTGCCCAGTGATCTTGAAGGTTGTCGTTGAAAGCGCTTGAGTCGCAGTGCCTGACACCACGCCATTGGCAGCGTTGATGCTCAGCCCGAGCGGGAGCGCGGGAGCGATCGAATACGAAGGAGTGCTGGCAAAACCGGTCACTGCCATGGGTGCGGTGGAGGCAATCGCAGTGCCGACCTTGGCCACCACCGTCTGCTGACTTGGCGCAATGGCCCATGCCGGAAGCACTTCCAGGCTCAATGAGGATTGCACCTTCACTGATCCGCTTGCGGCCGTGATCGCATAAGCCCGCTGCGGACTGCTCTGTGTCGCTGTGCCTGAGACAACACCAGTCTTTGAATCAAGTCGCAGTCGGCTGGGCAGGTTCGGCGCTATGGAGAATGTCGGTCGCCCAGTGAACCCCTCTGTCGCAATCTTCACACTGGGCGTCACTGCGGTGCCGACGTGACCGGTCATGGATTGCGAGACGGGTATCGCTCGCGCCTTGCCTACCTCGACGGTCACAAGAGAGTTGGCTGTCAGGCTTCCGTCATTGGCTGTGACCCGATACACCTGAGTCGCGGCATTGACCAAGGACGCACCCGAGATCACGCCAGTTTCTCGACTGAATTTCAAGCCCTTGGGCAGTGCAGCTGGCAAGCCATCTGGCTTGGTAAGTGAGTACTTCACTGGACTGGGAAAACCCGAAGCGCTGTACTCCAGGAACTCATTGTTCGACGTCGCCAACAGGCCAGCCTGAACAGGCACAACCTTCTGCCCGACATTGAGTCGCAGTTGCTGCCGCGCTGGAGCAAGGGCCACCTGTTGCTCACTGCAGCTTGGTGGATCGCCGAGAGCCAGGCTCCAACCGTAGGCAAACTCTTGAGATTGGTTGGGAGACAAATCCGACGGCACAAACGTGTCTGAGTAGGCCATGCCGTAGGCGCCGGAAGGCTTTGGTGTGCCGGCACCATCGACGTTGGAGTGCGAGCGAATGATTTCGTCGTACACGTTCCACGCGTACTGCCCGGCAATTGGATAGCTGCCTTGAGCCGCGGCATACGCGTCAGCGAGGGGATCCCGAGTGAAATTCGCACCGTTGGCTCCGGTGTCAGTTGAGTGTGAGAACTCTGAGGTGTTCCAGTAGCCGTAGGCAAATCCGGCAATGAAATCTCGGTAGATCGTCTTGACGACGTTCTGCCATTGAGTCGGCACTCCACCGTCGGCCGCCCAACTCAGCGCCGGGCCATAGGTGGGAGCAGCAGCAGTGCCTGTGGGGAGATAGGCCAGGAAGGGTCCATTCTGCCCATAGACGCCAAAGCCAGTGCCGCCGTTGGAACCGGCAGCTGAGATCCCTGACTGCTCGATTTGCAGTTTGGGCCCCTGCTTCGTGCCTTGGCTGCTGCCAATTGCAACGTTGCCGGTCAACGTCCACATGCCACTTTCCAGGGTGGCTGTGTACGAGAACTGGCCTCCATAGAACTTGTCACCCAGTTGATCGCGAACCGTGAGTGGGCCAGTCACCGAGTTCGCATAGGTCGCAACCTTTGGATAACTCTGCGGAAGTTTCGCTGCGCCAACGATGCCTGCCCAGGAACGACTGCCTGACAGATCGGCACTGGTCCAGGCTCCAGGCGCAGGAGTTGTCGGGACGGTTGCGGTGCTGTAGCGCATGACACCTGAATTAGCCGAGGCAGTCGTGGCATTCATGTTGAGCCCGGTGTTCGACAAGGCATTCACAATGCTGACAAGGCAGCCCGTGTCTCGGTAGCTCCCCGCAATGACAGAGGAGTCCTTGGCGAGCATCGCCGAACTCATGGTGAATCCGATCTGATCAATCAGGGTGAGGTCCACATCAATGCCACTGGAGTTGTAGGTGAACTCAACAAAGCCATACCTGGATTTTGAGGTCGTTGGATCGGGAGGGCTGCCAGTCAAATTCTCATTGGAGAAATAGAGATTGCCACTGACCACAGGCGGAAGCAGAGTCAGCGTTGCGCTGTGGCGTGCGCTGTCGTAGTTGGCCAAGGATGTGAACTTGGCCGAAACCAGAGTCGTGGTGTTCAACCCGCTGAATGGATTGGGGCCTGACTGCATGCTTGTGACCGAGCCACCACCTGTGGGATCGCCCAGTACTGAGATGTAGAGCGAGCCATCGGTGACTCCCGATCGCGGTGTCCCCAAGGAGTAGGGATTGCTCACCGTCACCGTGATGGGGCCCTGATACGGAGGGTCGAAGGTGAAGCCTCCCGAAGGCGGCGAGGTCGCAAGGGTGTATCCCAGTGGGCGAGAGCCCGCTGCTGGCATCGACACGACAACTGCGCACTTGCCTTCCGGCACTCCGGCCGGGACCTGAACAGAGAGCTCACGTGGATCCGCAGAAGGCCGGACAAGCGCCGACGGATACGTGCCCGATGGGTTGGTTGTGGGGCAGTAGTCGAAGGAGACGCCAGTTGCTCCAGTCAACGCGCTCGTGGCCCGCACCGTGACCATCTGCAAGGACCCATCCTTCTGGTTCTGCGCCCCATGATCTGGTGTGACGGTCACGACCGGCACATTGGGCTGGACCCATACTCCGGGAGCCGCCGGTGTCGATGTGGTGAGGACATTGCCTGACGCCAGAGTCACCGAGACTGGACAGGCACCGGCGATCGCCTTGGAGAACGAGCCAGGCGTGACGCTCATCTGCAATCCATTGGTGTTCACCTGCGCTGTGGCTGGGATCGTCACCGTGCCGCCGCCAGAGGTCGGGCAGTTCAGGCTTACATTGCGCAGGCCTTTCAGACCGGTGTCGCCCAAGCCCGCGGTGGGATTGGCAACAGAAGCAGTGAATAGGAAGCTGCCACCTCCCTCAATTGGCAGGATCGAAGGCGCGATACCTGTAGTGGTGACGAACGAAACTGCAGTTGCCGTCCAGCCATAGGTACCCACACTTGTCTGGACTCCACCAGTGGTGACTTGCATCTGACAGGACGCCCCGGAGGCAAAACTGGGAATCATCGCGGTCAGCGTCGAGCTGGAAACAAACGCAGTGATCGGTGCCGGAGCACCGGGCAATGAGCAGGTCCCATATCCCAGTTGAGAGCTTGCTGAAAATCCGCTGCCGAGCACCGTCACCTTGGTGGCGATTCCCGCTACAGCCGCCCCGATCCTGGGCGAGATCGAGCCTGCAGCCTCTGCCGGAGCCTGAGAGGCAAGAAGACTCACGCACAGCATCGCCAAGGCAGTAGCGCCCGCGAGGAGGGGTCGTCGACTTCGGATCCTGAGTGCGCGCACGACCACTCCCCATTGCTGAATTCGCACCGACCCTATTGCCTTCCTGCTTCTGTCGGCCAGCGATCGTCATGCCAAGATGAAGGCATGACGACGTACGCGATCAGCGGGATGACCTGCGCGAACTGTGTTCGGCACGTCACCGAAGCGATCGAGTCTGTTGCGGGCGTCACCGCAGTCCTCGTTGATCTGGACAGCGCCAGCGCTGAAATACAGGGCACTGCAGCTTTTGCTGCCATCAAAGCAGCTGTGGTGGAAGAGGGCTACGACATCAGCGCCTAGGCGCGCGGCAAACGAGTCAGCACTTCCTGCACAAAGGTTGCCACCAGAAGCCCCTGGCGATTGAAGACACTGCCTCTGCTCAACCCGCGTCCGTGATAGACCGACAAGGGCTCGGCTGTGAACAGCAGCCAGTCATTGGCATCGACCGGACGAAGAAACCAAAGTCCGTGTTCCATCGTGACCACTCGGCTGCCTGCTGGCACTTTGGTGAGTGGCGCCTGCGCAGTGCCGACAACCATGTAGTCAGAGATGAACGCCAGCACCGATGCGTGAGCCATGCGATCGTCGGGCAGCTGCACTCGTGGGCGCACCCAGAATGGATGCACGAGCGGAACCATGTGACCCTCGCCGCGCTCCGTTGGGCCATTGATCGGCCGAACATCCATCGGGTCCATGTTGAACAAGTAGGTCTCGTCTGACTTCAGGCTCTCCGGATCGGGGTAGTCAAAGGCATCCTCGCTATGCCAATCAGGACCGACCTCCCCGGAGTGGAAGGAGGCCTGCAGCAGCAAGGGTGTGGCGCCGCCCTGGGTCACGGTGACCTGACGCACAGCGAAGGCTCGACTGTCGCGCAGGGACTGCACTTCAAGATGCATCGCCGCTCCGGCGGTGCCGGCATCGATGAAGTTGGCGTGAATCGATTGCGGCCAGAGCTCAGGATTCACGGTTGCACTTGCAGCTCGCAGCGCCAGACCCAGAGTATGTCCGCCGAAGAGATGACCGCCATCGCCAATCGGAGTTGCAGTGAATGCGGACTCACCATGAGGAGTCACATCAAGAAGGGTCAGAAAATCCTGTTCGGCCATATTGAAGGACCCTACTTGAGCGCTTTGTCACTCGCCGAGGAAATCCGGACAAGTGATGTGCCTCGCATCAATCCAGAGTGATCTTCGGCAGCACCTTGTTCAGCCACTTGGGAAGCCACCAGTTGGCCTTGCCCAGCAGGGTCATTAGCGAGGGCACCAAGATCAGCCGCACCAAGAAGGCATCGATGATCACAGCCGAAGCAAGTGCCACACCAAAAAGTTTGATGGTGTCGTTGGGGGTTGGAACAAAGGACAAGAAAACGCTCGTCATGATCGTCGCGGCGATGACCACCACTTTGCCCGAGCCAGCCAGACCGCGACGCACAGCCACCCGGTTGTCGCCGGACTTGTGCCACTCCTCTTGCATTCGCGTCACCAGGAATACCTGGTAGTCCATCGACAAGCCGAACAAGATCGCAAAGACCATGATCGGAAGGAAGGGCAGGATCGGTCCTGTCCCGGTGACATCGAGCAACGACGCCAATGTGCCGTGCTGGAAGACCGCAACAGTGATCCCCAAGGCTCCAGCGAAACTCATCAGACTGGTGACGGCTGCCGTCAGCGGAATGACCAGTGAGTGGAACAGCATCATCAACGCGAGGAAGCCAAGACCCACGACAAGTAACAGGAAGATCGGCAGCATCTTCTGCAGTTGGGCTGTGAAGTCGGTGGAGATTGCCTGGGTACCACCAACGTACAGAGTCGCGCTTGAGGCCACCGCCGGAGCGGTGACATCGCGGATTCTGGTCAGGGTTTCAGCTGTCGCCTCATCCTGCGGAGACGTGGTCGGCTGGACAAGCACGGAGGTGAGGGTTCCCTTGGAGTCGAAGGCAGTCTTGCTGCCATCGAGCAGGATCAGCATCTTGGAATTGGGAAGGGTGCTGGCCACCCCCTTGGTCTCCTCCAGCGCCTTCACCACCGTGGCAAGTTCATCCATGTCACGCGGATTCTTGAGTTCAACAGCGACAAAGAACGGCCCGGCAACTCCTTGGCCGTATCCCTTGGACAGCAGATCAAAGCCATTGCGCAGCGGAGTGCCCGGCGCTTGAGTGCCGTTGTCGGGGAAGCCGAGCTCCATCGTCAGTGCAGGCGACGCCAAGGCTCCGATCACCACCACGGACAAGACGACCGGGATGATCGGCATCTTCTGCAGCAGCAGGCCGAAGGTGGACCACTTGCTGTCGTCCGGCTCGATCTCCTTGTGATGACGAGCCCACGGCATCTTGATTGCCAAAGCCTTGGTTCCCAGCAGTGAGAGCAAGGCCGGCAACATCACCAGGGCAGAGAGCATCACCATCAGCACCGTGACGGCCGCTGCCATCGACAGGCCGTTGAAGAAGTTGATGTTCAGCACGAACATGCCAAGCAGGGCAATGATCACGGTGCAGCCGGCAAACATGACTGCACGGCCGGCCGTGTTGACTGCTCGAAGTGCCGCATCCTTGGGAGCAAGTTCGGCCAGGCCTTGCCGGTAGCGGTTCATGATGAACAGCGAATAGTCGATGCCAACCCCGAGCCCGATCATCGCTGCGAGCGTTGGAGCAAAGGACGCAACGTCCATGAAGTTGCTGATGATGATGATCAGCACCTGACCGCCAATGAGCCCTGACAAGGCCACCACAATTGGCAGGCCCGCAGCGACAAGGGAACCAAAGGCAATCAGCAGAATGACGATGGCAACGAGCAGCCCAACTGCCTCACTTGAGTCCGCGCCACCGCCGGCAGCTGCCAATGCCTGGCCATTGGCACCCACGATCAGGGTCGGTGAGTTGGCATCCTTGATCAGGTTTGAGATATGCGTGGCATCGACTGCGCTGAGCGCGGGATCATCAAGATTGACGGTTGCGTACGCAACCGTTTGATCCTTGGAAACGGGGCTGGTCGCATCAGCGGCAGCCTGCGCCGCTGCGGTGTACTCATTGAACTTTGCAGTACCGGTCTCAACAGCACTGCGCAGCTTGGCAACATCCTTGGGAATCTTCTTCGCGATTGCCGCCCATTCCTTCTCATTGGCATGGGCAAGCCATGCCAACACTGAGGCGATATCGGCGAGGTCAGCGCCCTTGGCCTTGGCCAGGGGGTAGATCGCGGGCAGTGCCCTCATTAGTTTGGTGAGCTCAGCTGAGGTGACACCCAGAGATTTCGCGATCTTCTCGTTCGCTGCAGTGGTCAATGCAGCCGTCACATTTGCAGGCGCTGGCTTTGGACAGTCACGACCGAAGTTCTCCTGATATGGACCAACCACACAGGTGACCGATGTCTGCCTGCTCAGCTCTTTGAGCAGGGGATCGATCTCTGCCTTCACTGCGGCGTCAGTTGCCTTGCCTGATGTTGGTGACCACACCACCTGGAAACTCGAACTCTGAGCATTGGCCGCTGGCAGGGCTTCGAGCAGTTCCTGTGCACGCGTTGATTGCGCGCCGGGCAAGGCGAAGCTGTTGTTGTACTTGTCGCCGAGCGCGACCGCGCCTCCGATGAGTGCGATCAACAGGCCAAACCACACGAGGAGTGCGAAGACTGGATGCCGAATGGCCCAACGGCTCACAAGAGTTCCCCTCTGCCAGAAGGCGTCAGCCTAGCGAGAACTCACGAGCGAATTTCCGCGATCGTTGGCCTGTCTCCCAGCACACACGACAGCAGATCCCAGATGATCTCGCCCTGAGTGCCCCACACCAGTTGGTCATTGCCGAAATTGAAGAAGTGCATTTCAATTGGCTCAGATCGCCTGCTTGGCATGGTGGCCGCACGACCACCTCCAGGAAGGTTCTGAGACACGTAATGACTGTTGGCCGTGGCGAATTCACGCAATGGCACGACTGCAACATCAGAGACTTCAGACGGATCGGGCTTGATCAATGCTGCAGCAGCGACTAATCCGATGAAGACATCGATGACGTGACCACTCAGGATCGGTCCGCGAGAATCAAGAGCGCCAATCACTGTCACATGTGCTGGGTCAGGACCCAACTCCTCCTGCAGTTCGCGCAGGGCTCCTGCGCGTGAGTCGATGTCAACCGCGGGATCGATACGGCCACCGGGGAATACCCAGTCACCCGCGTGATTGCGCATCTCCAGAGCACGCTTGGTGAGAATCAATGCGGCTTCGCCATCAACCTCAACCACAGGAACGATCAATGACGATGGCTTGATCTCAGGTGGATCCCAGAAGTAGTACTGCGGAGGCAATGGAGCGGGCAGTGCCGCGCAGGCACGCACCACTGCAGCGACAGTGAAATCGGGATCACTCACGAGATGAACTGTGCAGGATCAGGTCTGCGCGTGCATCAGGTCTGCGCCATGTCAACGAACCGCGAGTAGTGGCCCTGGAAGGCGACCGTGACGGTGGCGGTTGGGCCATTGCGGTGCTTGGCAACAATGAAATCTGCCTCACCCGCACGAGGAGATTCCCGCTCATAGGCATCCTCGCGACTGAGGAGGATGACCATGTCGGCATCCTGCTCCAGAGAACCGGATTCGCGGAGGTCGGCAAGCATGGGCTTCTTGTCCGTGCGCTGTTCAGGTCCGCGGTTCAACTGGCTGATCGCGATGACTGGCACTTCGAGCTCTTTGGCCAGCAGCTTCAAGGACCGCGAAAACTCAGAGACCTCCTGCTGGCGGTTCTCAACGCGTTTGCCACTGGTCATCAACTGCAAGTAGTCGATGACCACAAGGCGGAGGTCATGGCGCTGCTTCAGACGGCGACACTTGGCGCGGATCTCCATCAGGGTCATGTTCGGGGAATCGTCAATGAACAACGGCGCATCACTGACCGTGCCCATCCTCGTTGCCATCTTGCCCCAGTCGCTGTCGCTCATCGTGCCAGCGCGCATGTGGTGCAAGGGCACCTGTGCTTCAGCGGACAGCAGGCGCATGACAATCTCGTTGCGGCTCATTTCAAGGGAGAAGATGACCGAAGTGAGTCCGTGCTTGATGGATGCCGCCCGGCAGATGTCCAGACCAAAGGTGGACTTACCGATCGCAGGTCGAGCAGCCAAGATGATGAGCTGGCCTGCGTGCAGGCCGTTGGTCAGTGAGTCAAGATCAGCAAAACCAGTCGGGACGCCGACCATCTCGCCGCCGCGGTTGGAGATCGCTTCAATCTCATTGAGTGCGTCACCCATGATGTCCTTGAGCGGGAGGTAGTCCTCGCTGGTGCGGCGCTCGGTGACCTCGTAGACCTCTGCCTGTGCGCGATCGACCATGTCGTCGACATCGCCAGTGCCGGTGTAGCCCATGTGCACGATGCGGGTGCCAGCCTCAACCAATCGGCGCAGGATGGCCTGTTCGCGCACAATGCGGCCGTAGTAGGAGGCGTTGGCAGCCGTCGGCACCATCGAGACCAGCGTGTGCAGGTAGGGAGCGCCGCCAATGCGGGTGAGTTCACCTGCCTTGGTCAATTCAGCTGAAACGGTGACGGCATCGGCAGGTTCGCCGCGGCCATACAGATCAAGGATCACGCCGAACACGGTTTGGTGGGCCGGGCGATAGAAGTCGGTTTCGCGAACAGACTCCACGACGTCAGCGATCGCGTCCTTGCTCAGCAGCATAGCCCCAATAACCGACTGTTCGGCGGCAATATCCTGTGGCGGAGTGCGATCCATCTGGGGGATCGGCAGTTCGGTGACGCTCATTGGCCGACCTCCTTTTGACTCGTGGATTCGTTCTACGCCGGGGGTGTGACAGCCGGGCTGCTGAAACCTATGGAGACAACTGTCAAGTGTCCATTTCGCCTGTGGATGGTGCTGTGCACAGCCTGTTGAGAAGTTCGGCGCGTCTTGGTGCACGGCTGTGGATGACTTGGGGACAAAGCAGATTTTTTCGGCAAGGTTTCCTCATTGATCCGCCGATTTCGGGGAGATCAGCCTGTGGATAAAAGATAGTTCCCTGACGGCCTTCCGCCACTGGTTACGCTTCCCGCGTGTCGTATCGGATCACTGTGGTGTGCCTGGGAAATATCTGCCGTTCACCTATTGCAGAGGCAGTCATTCGCGAGCGGATTCAGCGAGCTGGGCTGCAAGATCGCGTGGTCGTGGACTCCGCTGGGACTGGCGACTGGCATATCGGGCATCCGGCCGATCCTCGAGCGCTGGCCACTCTTGCCGCGCATGACTATCAACTGGACCATCGCGCTCGACAGATCGATCCGAGTTGGCTTGCCGGCATCGACTTGCTGCTCGCAATGGACCTGGCCAACTATCAGGATCTGCTGGTCATGCAGCGCCAGGCCGGCACATCAACGCCGATTCGGATGCTTCGAGCCTTCGATCCCGCATTGGCCGGGCACCCTGAACCAAGCCCAGCACTTCAGGTTCCTGACCCCTATGAAGGCGGTGATGCGGAATTCGCTCGCGTCCTGCAGATGATCCAAGCGGCCGCTGACGGCCTGGTTGAGCAGCTCGGCACCCAACTGCGTCCAGATGACAGCGCATAGGGTCGGTGCATGAGCACTTCTGAGCAGCACGAATCCGCTGGCTCGCTCGTTCCACAGACCGCTCCACCTGGCTGGTACCGCGCACCGGATGGCACCTATCAAGAGCAGTACTGGGATGGCAGCAACTGGGTGGCCACCTTCCGACCGATGGCCAACAGATCAGTGTTGCTGTTCGCACCTGATGGCTCACCCGTCTCGCCAAAATCACGTCTTGCCGTGCTGCTGTTTGCCATTTTCCTGGGCAGTCTGGGTGTCCACAGCTTCTTCGTCGGCAAGGTCGGGGTCGGCCTTGGCCAGCTCGCGATCACCATCTTCACGTGCGGACTGTTCGGGTGGATCTGGCCACTGGTCGACGTCGTCTTGATCGCCGTTGGCACCTACAAGGACAAAGAGGGTCGACTGATCTTGAACTGGGATTCCTGAACTCACGTCACTTCAGCGAGCAAAGGCCCTGCGGACAACCAGCGAGCCACTCCTTGCCGCCTTTGAGCGAAGCGATCTGCTTGCGACCGTCGCCATCGTCAAACCACAGTCGGGCGTAGACCGGACTCAGGTTGTTCGCCTTCACAGTGCTGGTGATCACCGAAGGAGTCCATGAGCCATCACTGCCATGCGGGCCTACTTCGGTGATGGCCATGCGCGGAGCTCGAGCCGCCAAGGACTTGTAGTCAGTGATGTCCACTGCCGGCACTGGATTGGTGCGTGTCTGCTGGTAGGTGTCGATCCCGACCACATCAACAGCGTGCGGCAGAAGAGCAAGTGGATTCACGATTTCCTTGCGCGTCTTTGGCGCCGCTGCAAATGCCCAGAGCAGGTTGTGCACTCCAGCCGCTGACGCGCGCGCCTGCATCTGCGCCCAGATCTGCTTGTAGACAACGGGCTTGGTGCCACCCCACCAGAACCAATCACCGCCGGCCTCATGCATTGGGGACACGATCACTGCAACTCCAGCGGATTGAAATCTCTTCAAGTTGCGCAGTTGCTTGTCCCAGTTCGCCCAGAACGCTGTCGATGACGGGGACTTGGCGTTCAGCAGCTGCGCTGTGTCAGTCCACGATCGATCATCAAAATTTCCACCAGTTTGCGGATTGCGAGCATGCCAGGTTGCTGTCAGCAGTGCACCAGCCTTGGCCCGAGCGATGAGTTCATCGCTGGGGTCGTTGCCAGCTTCGATTGCGTCGTGCAGTTCTTCCAGATCAAAGCCAATGAGCGCAGGTGTGCTCGGCTCCAAAGCCTTCAACGGCAGTGCAAAGTCGGTACTCGACACATTGAGTTGCTGACCGATACCCATGCTGCGCTGCGCATGCCATTGATCCAAGGTGGAAGCGGCACACACTGCTACGGGATTCGCCAGTGGATCAACCGGCGCAATGCGCGGTTGGCAGTTGCCGTCTTCAGCACTTCGTGCAGCACTGCTGACGCCGCCGCACGCTGCAGTGAGTCCGATGGCGAGCAGTGCGCCAAGAGTCAGACCAATGACCCGACTCCTGACGACCACTCACCAACAGTAGGCGAACTACGCGCGCACTGGACCTTCGCCGTATTGGTTTGGACCAGGCGTTCCCGGGAGCAGCCAGAAGACGAACACCACCAGGTTCGCACACGGAACGATCAGCAGAAGATTGAGCCAACCCGACATCCCACGGTCGTGCAGACGTCTACAACTCACTGCCAAATACGGGATGAACAGCGCTAGCGCCAGTAGGCCCGCGATGACGTAGACAATGACCGAGCCAACAGGGAATACAAGATCCTTGTTGCCATACATGTCACCTGCAGGTTGCCCTGCGAGCAGCAGGATGTAGGCGATGATGTACGGGATGCCGACGACGATTGCGTAGAACAGGTACCACCACCAGAACTCAGAGCGGCTGGCTCGTCCGGTGAAGTCGGCATAGTGACTGAAGCAGTATTTGACCGATTGTCCAAAGCTCATAACGGCTCCTATTCAGATCAGATGGTGAGAGCGCCGTACTTGTTCTCGCCAACCTTGGTTGGCATGGAGTACAGCACGATCATCACGATGAATCCGACGCAAGGAATGATCCAGAGCAGCTGCAGCCACCCCGACTGACCGATGTCGTGCAAGCGACGGGCTCCTACGGCCAAGTGCGGAATAACAGTGGCCAAGAACCACAGCGAGGTGATGAACTGGAAAGAATCGCGGAAGAGGATGAAATCAAGGATGTTGGTGGCAATGCTGACCAAGATCACGAACAAGGTGAAAAACCAGAACTGCTTTCGGCTTGCACGCCCAGTGAAATCGGCATATTTGTAAAAGCAAAACATGACTGCGTTCTTGAATGTCATCACTTCTCCCCGTGGTTATCGCTTGGGAGCGAACTTTAGCCAGCATTCGAGTCTGATGTGAAGTACCAAAAGCAGAAAGGACGGTCCTTTCGGACCGTCCTTTCGCATGAAACATGTCGATCTAGCCAGCAACGACCTCAAAGGTCAGCTTGGCAACAACGCCTTCGTGCACAAGCACGGTTGCGTTGTATGAGCCAACGGTCTTGACCGGTGCGGCCAAGGTGACCTTGCGCTTCTCGATTGCCGGACCGCCCGCAGCCTTCACTGCATCTGCAATGTCAGCGGTGGTGACCGAACCAAAGAGGCGGCCAGTGTCTCCGGCCTTTGCCTGAAGAGTGACCTTCAAGGACTCAAGCTCCTGCTTGACCTCATTGGCATGTCCGAGGTCGCGAATCTCGCGAACCTTGCGGGCGCGCTTGATCTGCGTCACCTGCTTTTCCCCACCCCGGGTCCAGGCAATGCCCAGGCCTCGTGGCATGAGGAAGTTGCGCGCGTAGCCGTCCTTCACTGTGACGATGTCACCAGCGATGCCAAGACCAGCGACTTCCTGCGTCAATATCAGTTTCATCATCGATCCTTAGCGTGCTGTTGAGGTGTAGGGAAGAAGTGCCATCTCACGGGCATTCTTGACAGCGTTCGCAACATCGCGCTGATGCTGGGTGCAGTTGCCAGTTACTCGACGAGCGCGGATCTTGCCGCGATCTGAGATGAACTTGCGGAGCAGGTTGGTGTCCTTGTAGTCAATGCCCTTGATTTCGCCTCGGCAGAAAACGCAGTCCTTGCGCTTGGGAAGCTTGTCGTCCTTGCCGCGCGCGGGTCCGCGCTTACTGTCACGATCTCTATCGCGTGGTGCCATGTCTGCTTACTCCTGTGAAGTCAGTGAAGATTGTCGATTAGAAAGGTGGCTCGTCGAAGCCGGCGCCACCTGAGGGGCTGCTTGCCCATGGGTCATCGGCTGGGGCTGCACCGCCGGCACTCTGGCCACCGTCGAATCCACCACCCTGACGCTGAACACGATTGACCTTGGCCGTTGCGTAACGAAGTGCGGGACCGACATCATCGACCTCGACCTCCATCACCTGGCGCTTCTCACCCTCGCGGGTTTCGTAGGAGCGCTGCTTCAAGCGGCCTTGCACGATCACGCGCGTGCCCTTGGTCAGTGACTCGGCAACGTTCTCCGCGTACTGGCGCCAAACACTGCAACGCATGAAGACGGTCTCGCCGTCCTTCCACTCATTTGTCGTGCGATCAAGCACGCGTGAGCTGGAGGCAACGGTGAAGGAAGCGACAGCAGCGCCGCTTGGGGTGAAACGCAATTCAGGATCGTTGGTCAAGTTGCCAACAACCGTGACTACGACGTCCCCGGCGGCCATTACTTGGCCTCCTCCGGACGCAACACCTTGGTACGCATGACGGCCTCGTTCAGCGAGAGCTGGCGATCAAGCTCTGCCACTGCAGACGGGTTGGCCGTGACTTCAAGCACCGCGTAGATGCCATCAGGCTTGTGGTTGATCTCGTAAGCCATCCGACGACGACCCCACACATCAACCTTGTGCACCTCGCCACCATCAGCGCGGACAACGTTAAGGAACGTTTCCAAGCTGGGGGCTACGGTCTTTTCTTCTAGATCTGGATCAAGAATGACCATGACCTCATAACGACGCATAAGAATCCCACCTCCTTTGGACTCAAACGGCCACGGACATTCCGCGGCAGGAGGGTTCTCGCGTGCCTGCAGGTTGACGGTAGAACCACACCGCCGGTCAGCAGGACTCCGGAAGATTACCCGCCCTCACCGGAATTAGGAAATCTCAGCTGTCGCGATGATCGTGGCTCGCGCCAGGATGTGGAAGGACATCTTGAATCCCAGCAGGGCCGGCGACGTCATGGCATCGATCTCGAGATCCTCGGTGTCCAGTGCATGAACGGTGATGAAGTAGCGATGCTCGCCGTGTCCGCTCGGGGGTGCCGCGCCCAGGAAGCGGGCTGAGCCGGCGTCGTTGCGCAGCTGAATCGCTGTACTGGGCAGGCCAGGACCACCCTCGTCTCCAGCTCCCTGCTCTAACGAGGTGACTGTTGCGGGAATGCCGGCAACCGCCCAGTGCCAGAAGCCAGACATGGTGGGCGCATCGGGGTCAACCATCGTGACGGCATAACTCCTGGTGGCCGCCGGGGCACCGATCCACGATAGTTGGGGGCTGGTGTCCGAGCCGCCGGGGACTTCAAAGATGCCGGACATCTGGGCGGGCGATAGTCGCGCTCCGTCCTGCACGTCCTCACTGGTCAGGGCAAAACTGGGAACCTCCGGCAAGCGCCAGAACGGATCGTTTCCGGACATCGAGGTTCTCCTTCTGCACGACTCAACTCGGGTCTCTTGGAGCCTAAGCCGATCACGCGCGCCGCGGAGTGCATCTAGGCTGCGCCTGTGCGAATTGTGACCTGGAACGTGAATTCCATCGGCGCACGACTGGAACGGGTGCTTGCCTGGCTTGAACTCAACAGGCCAGACGTCCTGGCTCTTCAGGAGTTGAAGTGCACCGACGACGCATTTCCGTTGATGCCGATTCAGGCTCTGGGTTATGAGGTAGCGACGCTGGGCACTGGGCGCTGGAACGGCGTCGCCTTGTTGAGCCGAGTCGGGTTGGAAGATGTCACTCGCGGGTTAATTGCCCAGCCGCAGTATGAAGAGGCCGATGAGCCCCGCGCCATCGGCGCAACGTGCGGCGGAGTGCGTGTGTGGAGCGTCTACGTGCCCAACGGTCGCGAGCCCGATCATGCGCACTACTCCTACAAGTTGCATTGGTTCCAAGCCCTCAAGGCCACGGCGGCAGCAGAGCTCGCTTCCTTCCCTGATCGTCCATTCACCATCATCGGTGACTTCAACGTCGCGCCGACCGATGCCGATGTATGGGATATCGCGAAGTTTGAGAACAGCACGCACGTGACTCCCGGAGAGCGTCAAGCACTTGCCGATGTGCTGTCGGCCGGACTTGTTGAGGTCATGCCGCGAGCACTCAAAGGTGCGCCCTTCACTTTCTGGGACTACCGGCAGGCATCCTTTGGGCGCGGCTGGGGAATGCGCATTGACCTCATTTATGCCAATCAGCGCTTCGCCGATGCGGTGAGCGATGCCTACATCGATCGCGAAGAGCGCAAGGGCAAGGGTGCATCCGATCACGCACCCGTCGTGGTCGATGTGGATATTTCATGACCGCTGGTCTTCGATGACGCCATTGGTGCGCACCATCTCTGCAACGCAGCATCGCGACTGGATCGCATCTCGATCCTCTGTGTCCTTTCTGCAGCTTCCCGAGTGGGGCCAGGTCAAGGTCGGCTGGCGATCAGAGTCAATCGGCTGGTTCATCGGCTCTGAGTTGGTGGGCGCTGGACTTGTGCTTTTTCGCCCGATCCCCAAATTGCCGCAACGGTCACTTGCGTACCTGCCCGAAGGTCCAGACATTGACTGGCTGCACGCACAATTTCCGCAGTACGACATCAGCGCCTGGCTCAGTCCGATGCTCGCTCATCTGAAGGCCAGTGGTGCATTTCAGGTCAAGATGGGGCCGCCTGTTGCGACCAGGCGCTGGGAGTCCGAGACGATCAAGTCCGCGATGGCGCAATGGCGTGAACCCGATGCCTCACCCCCCGCACATCTGCATGAGGTCGTTGCTGATTGGCATTCCATCTTGGCTCTGCATCTGGCGGAACGACTGGAATCGCGTGGATGGCGCCAAGAAGTCAATACCGGTGCAGGTTTCGGCGATGTACAGCCGCGCTATGTCTTTCAGGTGCAATTGGGCGGCCGCAGTCTCGACGAGATCTTTGCTGGCTTCAATCAACTGTGGCGACGCAATGTTCGCAAGTCCGAGAAGCTGGGCGTCGAAGTCAGCGTTGGCGCACGGTCAGATCTGGCGGCCTTCCATGAGATCTATGTCGAGACTGCCAAGCGAGATCGCTTCACTCCTCGAGCGCTCTCCTACTTCGAGGGCATGTGGGATGCACTCAATGCACATGACTCGACCAGACTGAGCTTGCATCTGGCTCAGTTCGAAGGTCACTTGGCAGCAGCGACCTTGCTCGTTCGTGTCGGCGATCACGCCTGGTACTCCTATGGCGCCTCCACAACAGCCGACCGCGAAGTCCGACCCTCCAATGCCTTGCAATGGTCGATGATCAAAGCCGCTCATGCAGCGGGGTGTGACGTCTATGACCTGCGAGGCATCGCCGACACGTTGAATCCGGACGACCATCTTTTTGGCTTGGTGCAGTTCAAGGTCGGCTCAGGCGGCTACGCGCAAGAGTACGTTGGCGAATGGGACTTCATCCTGCGTGCAAGTTGGGCAAAGGCATACGAGTTGTATCAGACCCGTCGAGGCTGAGATGAACAGGAGCATGCGATGACCTTCGCCCTTGAAGTCAACACCGACCAGTGGCGATCGCACATGCATACCGTGAGTGCGATGGTGAAGTCGCTCACGGGCTCCTCGATCGTGCCGGTGATCAAGGGCAATGGCTACGGCCTTGGCCAGGCTCGACTCGCGCGCGAGAGCAACGCCCTCGCGGGCGACTGCGTTGCTGTGGGGACGGTGTTTGAACTCGACGAAGTGCTGGCGAACTCCAATGCCGATGTCGTCGTGCTTGAACCCTTCGAACCCCGCGATCTTCTTGCCGGTGATGTGTGGTGGGACATCGCCCACACATGGCCAGCGCACCGGGTGATCCGCACGATCTCATCGACGAGCGGACTTGCGGCTCTGAGCTCTGGTGCCGGCAATGTGCGGGTGGTGCTCGAAGCACGCACCTCCATGAATCGTTTCGGCTTCAGCGAAGCCGAGTTCACACGCGCTCTGGCAGAGCCCGCCACTCGTGCAGCAATCGAGTCTGGTCGGGTGCAGATCTGCGGGCTGTCACTGCATCTGCCACTTGAGCAATCCGTGGTTGCAGATGCAGGGCCCGGAGAGTCAGCGGTGACAGCCCGCGTTCACGAGGTTCAGCGTTGGCACAGCGTGTGGCAGACCGAGGCGGCCAAGCTCGGCGATGTGCATCAGACCCTGTGGCTTTCACATCTCAGCGACGCCGAGTACACCCAGTTGCAGGCCTCCAACCGAGAGATGCAGGTCAAGGCCCGCGTCGGCACTCGGCTTTGGCTCGGTGAACGAAGCGCGCTGACCGTGTATGGCACCGCTCTCGCTGTTCACCCCCTGCCCGATGGCACGCACGTGGGATATCGCCAACGCAGCGGCCCCAATGGCGGCACGCTCGTGGTGGTCTCCGGTGGCACATCGCACGGCATCGGGCTGAGTGCGCCCACACCCGCAGCGAGTCTTCGCCAGCGGATCGTGACCGCAGGCACTGGCGCGTTGGACGCAGCCGGTCGAGCCTTGTCACCGTTCATCTGGGAGGGCAAGCAGCGTTGGTTCGCCGAGACTCCACACCAGCACCACTCAATGATTTGGCTGCCACGCGGCTGCGTGGTGCCACAAGTGGGAGATCAACTGCGGGCAGAAGTGCGATTCACGACATCACGCTTTGATGCGGTACGGGGTTTGGAGTCGTAAGCCTCACCGGATCCGCCTGCGGCTTCACCATGTCCCGGATCACCATCGCCACGAAGAACAAGGTGCCAGCGACATGGACAAGGGTGGCAAAGGCGTACCACTCTGCAGACAGTCCCTTGGCGCCGGCGATCTCGTAACCTGCCAAGTACCACCAGACGGCAATGAAATAGACGACTTCGGCGCCCTGCCAGATGAGAAAGTCACGCCAACGCGGACGAGCCAGCACCGCCAGCGGGATCAGCCAGATTCCGAACTGTGGCGAGAAGCCCTTCGCTGTGAGTGCGTAGGCCGCAACCACCAGGAAGATGACTGATGCCGCACGCGGAGGGACGGTGGCGTGCAGCACGAGTGCAGTGATCGCAGCAAGTGCCGCGAGGAAGAGCAGCGCAGAGGCAAGGGTGACTGACCTCGCTGAGAGCAGCGGACCTCCCCACTGTGCCAAGGCAAACCACACCGATCCGAGTTCTGGGCCAGAGTCAAGCATCTTGCGATAGATCGCAGACCATCCGTCGAAGTTCAACACGATGATTGGCAGATTGATCACGAGCCAACTGATGACTGCAGCAAGCACCATGCGCCCGGTGCTGCTCACCTGTTTGGTGCGCAGTGCACACACCACCAAGGCAAACAGCACCACGACTGGATAGTGCGCGGCTGCCATTGCAGCGCCAAGCAGCACCCCCGTGGCGATAGACCGATTCCGCGTGAGCTGCAGCAACGCCAAGGCCACGAGCGCAACAGCCAGGAGGTCCCAGTTGATGCGTGCCGCCAGAATCATCATTGGTGCAAGCGCAACCATCGCGGCATCCCAGGGTCTGTTTCGTGCGGCCAAAGCCGTAGCGATCACCACCACGAGCAGGGCCACGAACAGCAGGACGACATTGACTTCGAAGAAGACCGTGGATGCACTGGCATCCGGTGCTATCGCGGTGATGCCTCGGGTGATGAGCGCAGAGATCTGCATGAACATGCCCACCAGCACCGGTGAGTCCACGAGTTGATGCGAGGCCGAGATGTCGAGATACGGAATCGCGCCTTCGGCCAAGCCGTTGAGTGTGTAGAAGGGATGAATGTCGGTGTAACACAGATGTTCGTATCGCTCTGGAGAGCTCCAGGCACTCGTGCGGCAGGAGGACCCAAGCCAGATGCCGATGCCGTAGCCAAGGGCTGACAGCATGATCAATACCCGCAGCGGGCTCCACCAACCAGTCCGCATTCGACGATTGCGGCCAGCGGGCCCACCAATCAGTTCACTGCCATGCGCCAGCAGTGGATCCTCCTGGGTGGGCGCGACCTCAGCCATCGGGGCTAACCAGCAACCGAGGGCGGGCCGTCACCATTGCCAGACACAGGCGCTTTGCCTGGTGACTTGCCTGGCGATTTGGTCGGTGACTTCGATGGTCGGCTTTCGGGCACCTGCTTGGGCGCTCCATCCCCTGGCGGCACCGGTGCCACGGTGCTGCTCGGATCCCCAAAGACATCGCCATTGGGCGCTTCGCCGATCGGCTCTGGCGAGAATTCAGTTGCATCATGGTTGGCGCAACCCAGCGGTGGCACCCCCCCATTGGCATCTGCCAGTGCCACACAGTCCAGGCGGTCATTGATGGATGCAGGCGGAGCTGGCAGCGGCATCACTGGTTGGCCTTTGAGCGCGGCCCGCATGTACTTCGTCCAGATGGCTGCCGGGAAGGAGCCACCGGTCACGGTGCGAAGGCCACCAGTGCCGGAGAGCGAGACTGGCACCCCTGACGAGTTCTCCTTTGCCATCAAGACAGCAGTGGACAACTGGGGCGTGTAGCCGACAAACCACGCGCTCTTATTGCCGTCCGTCGTGCCGGTCTTGGCACTGGACGGTCGATTCAACGCACGGGCCGCCACTCCCGTACCCACCTGCACGTTCTGGCCCAGCGCATAGGTGACCGTGTCGGCAACGCGTGAATCGAACACGGTTGTGCGGGCCGGCTCATAGTCGAACAGCAAGCCACAATTGGGCCCAATCACCTGCTTGACAATCGAAGTCGATGAGCGCACACCCTGCGCCGCGAAGGTTGCATAGGCATTGGCCATGCTCAAGCCGGATGGAGACGCGGTGCCAAGCACGAAGGTCAAGTCAAGCTTGTCCAGATTCAGACCAGGAGTGCTCTCCGGGATGCCCGCGCGCACGGCAGCATTGGCCACTGCATCGACTCCGATAGCCGATTCCATCTGCACATATGCCGAGTTCACCGAGCGCAGTGTTGCCTTCAACAGCGATATCTCGCCAAAGGATCGATCGTTGTAGTTCGTCAACGTGTAGCCGTTGACGGTGATGGGGGAACTACCACTCCACACTGAAGTCAGCGGCATGTTCTTTTCCGTTGCCGCGGCCAGGGCGAAGGGCTTGAAAGTCGAGCCGGCCTGCGCAAAAGGTCGCGTTGCGTTGTTGATCTGGTCGGCAATGAAGTCCTTGCCGCCATACAGGGCAACAATCTCACCCGTACTGGGGCGCACTGACGCCAGACCAATGCGCAGACCCTCGATGTTCGAAGAAGGTCCGCTGGCTTCAACGGCTGCGATCGCCGCATCCTCGGCCCGCTTCTCAAGGGTCGAGATGATCTGCAGTCCGCCGCTTTCAATCTCGCTCTCATCAAAGCCCATGCCGATCAGCTGATCCTTGATGCCCTGCAGTAAGTAGCCAGTTTGGCCGCCAAGCCGGTTGGCGTTCTTGGCCTGCAAAATCTCAGGGAAGCGCGCGCCAGCGCGCTGATCCGAGTTGATCCAGCCTTGGGATTCCATGCCGTCAAGGACATAGCTCCAGCGGGCACGCAGGCCACTTCTGTTGTTCTCTGGGGCCAAGCCACTTGGCGATTTGATGATGGCCGCCAGGACAGCGCCCTCCGCAAAAGTCAGATCGGTGACGGACTTGGAGAAATAGGCACGAGCTGCCGCGTCGATCCCATTGGCGTTGCGACCAAAGTAGATGGTGTTGAGGTAGTCCTCAAGAATCTGATCCTTGGATGCCACGGTTTCGAGCTTGAATGCCAGCAGCGCCTCGCGGATCTTGCGGTTCCAGCTTCGTTCCTGGCTCAAAAAGGCGTTCTTGGCGTACTGCTGGGTGATCGTGGATCCGCCTTGGGTGGAGCCGCCGGTCAGGTTGTTGACGGCAGCGCGTGCCAAACCGATCGGCGAGATACCGCCATGCTCATAGAAGTCGCGGTCCTCGGCGGCGAGGATGGCCTTCTGCACATCCTCGGGAACCTGATCCAGTGGCACGCTGCGCCGCGAGGAGTCACCGAGTCGACCCACTTCATTCTTGCCATCGGCGTAGTACACGACGGTGGCTTGGCTTGTTGCCAGTTCACTTGGCGTGGGGATGGTCGTCAGAGCCAAGGCGAGGGCGAATCCGGCAATGCCGAGCACGAACAGGACAACGCCGGCGATCAGGATCCGTCGGACCCAATGCGGTCGCTTGCTCTTCTTGCGACGTCTGGCGGGTGGGCGACCACTGCTGGATCTGGTTGGGGGGCGACCACTGCTGGATCTGGCGGGTGGCCTTCTGTTTGCACCCCGCTGATCTTGAGTCACCGTTTCCCTTCGAGCTCAATGAGGTCTCGTGGCGTGCGGGGCGCACGGCGCGGAACTCCATCTCCCAAGACGAAAGTTTTCATCAGAAAGTTCCAATGGCAGCGTTGACAGACCTCAACGACATACACCTTGAATTCGCCATACATCCGGGCCATTTCCGGCAAATCCGCATGCTGACGCACCCGCCCCGAATAGGGACCCAGCTGGTCTCCATAGACATAGGTGACATGCATGAATTCCAGGTCCTTGCACACCGGGCAGGCAGATCCGGCCGGCTCCCCGTGAAATTTGGCCGCCTTCAGCAGATATGGATCGGCGTCACAGAACTCACTGCTGAGCATGCCTCCCCGGAAGAAGGCGAGCAGGGCCGCACGGCGTTGCAGGGTGAAATCAATGGGGGAGCGTGGGGCTGTGGGGTCGGCGATGTGCTCAGCTGGCGGCAGTTCGCCCTGCTTGCCTGGCTTGCTGGACTGCCCGCGCACAACGGAGCCACGAATGGCACTGTGACGCGGGGCAGACATTGGATCAGTCTAAGTTGCCAAGGGCGCCGGAGTGGGACGCGC
>JAUSQD010000188.1 GCA_030652695.1 Actinomycetota bacterium | reverse complement strand
TACCAGCGATCTATCGAGGTTCTCTTCTGCACGACATTGGAAAGATTGGCGTACCAGATTCGGTGCTGCAATACCCCGGACCACTCGATGAACAGCAGTGGATGGTGATGCGTCAACATCCAGATATTGCAAGGCAAATCCTTTCACCCATCACCTTCTTGAAGTCGGCGATGGACATCCCCTACTGCCATCACGAAAAGTGGGACGGCTCCGGCTATCCCCGAGGCCTGCGTGGCGCAGAGATTCCCCTGTGGGCTCGGATGTTTGCCGTCATTGACGTCTTTGATGCACTCACGTCAACGCGCGTGTACCGTCAAGCACTGCCGACAAACCTGGCACTGGACGAGATTCGAGCGGGCTCAGGCGCGCATTTTGATCCTGAGGTTGTTGATGCCTTCGACAGGCTTATGCGGGACCAGAATCTGAAGATCAGCTCGGCGTAGGCGTCGGCGTACTTACTTCAGGCGTTGGCGTGGGCCCCGGGGGCAATGACGCAGTCGGCGTCACGGTCGGTTCCGGAGATCCCGTTGGCGTTGGCGTTGGCACTGGCGTTGGCACTGGCGTTTGCGTCGGAGTCGGAGTCGGAGTGGGCACTGGAGTCGGAGTGGGCGTTGGTTTCGGGGTCGGGATCGGCGTGCCTGCCAGCCAAGAGCCCAAGCCGATCACGGCGGAAGCCGCACGCCGGGCCCCAGCTGACGTCACATTCGCATGCATCTCGATCGTGATGCCGATGGTTTCCAGTTCGCCGTTGAGCCAGCCAGTCAACGTGCCATTGCATGCACCACGGCAGGGCACGACACCGGTGCGAAGCCCCAGCAGCTGCCCCAGCTTCTTGGCAGCCGCGCTTGAGCGCGGATTGGGATTGTCGACCATGCCGTAGGCCTGATGAAAGGAGAGCACGGCGGTGGGTTGCACAGAAGTCAGGAATGCCATCAAGGCTCGAGTCTCCGGCTCGCTGGCAACCTTCGGTCCTGCGTAATACGGCGAGCGCTTCTTGCTGGTCTTCCAGCCACTCGGGAAATTTCGATTGAGATCGACCTTTCGAGCATTGCGACGAGTGCCCAGCGCAGAGCCGTCTGGGTTCACCGTGGAGATCAACCACAGTTGCACATCCGCCGGAAGCTCACGCGAGCTCAGCAGGTTCACAATGCGGCGCCCTGCTGGCTCGTCGCCGTGCATCTGACCCAGCACCACGATGCGAATCGGTGCCGAATTCTTGCCCAGATAGCTCGCGACGATCGGGCGACCCTTGACTGACTTACCAATTTCCTGCGACTTTGGCTGTGATTCAGCGGCGATTCCTGCGATGTCGCTGACAACGAGAGCCCCCAGAACAAGGGAAGGCAACGCTGCAAAGGCGGCGATCCGGGACTTGTCCATCACGATGATCATGACGCAGACCGCGGGATCCAGGTGCGTCGGTAGCACGATCGATCCGCGGTGAGCGCACAATTGTCTGGTGAGGCAACCTCAGCGGGCGGGACTGATACGTCTGCTGGCAATCGCGGCGCTGTTCCTCGGCTTGGTCTCCATGCACCATCTCTCGATTGCTCAATGTGACCCAGCGGAGCACGTTCAGCTCGCCGCTTCGAGTTCGGCGGGCCAAAGTTCAGTGTCGAGTCACTCCCCCACTTCTCCATCAGCTGAACGGACGAATTCTGGACTTCATCAGCAGGCACGAGATCACACGCACGAGAACCTGCTGCTGGGCTGCATGTGCATGATTGCGATGTGCGTGGCCATCATTGCCTTGATGATGCGCCTCTTCCCCCGCATCGAATCTCAACACCTGCGCGGGAGTGAACGCACGAAACTGCCGCCCGCCAGATTCCTCTATCGCCACGCGCCCCGACCGCCCAATCTGCTCGCCCTTTCAGTCTCGCGGACGTGATCGGCGCTGTATTCGCGCTCACTTCATACTTCCATTGATTGAAAGGTTCGACATGAACAAGCACACAAGAATTGGCGTGCTCTGCGCCCTCCCGCTCGTTGCAGCCATCAGCCTGGTTGGCTGCTCCAGTCACGAATCAAGCACTGCTGCCAACGGAACGATGAATCACGAGAGTCCTACGAGTTCAAACACAGCAGCCGCATCGGCAGATATCGCATTCGCCCAAATGATGATTCCCCATCATGAGCAGGCCGTGGAGATGTCAGAACTGGCACCCGATCGAGCTTCCTCTGCATTCATCAAAGAACTCGCAGGCCGAATCCAAAATGCACAACAACCCGAGATTGATCTGATGGCCAGTTGGTTGACGAACTGGGGCGTTCCACGCATGAACATGGCCGATTCCTTGAACGCACATGCCGGGCACGGCATGGCGGGAGTCATGTCTGAGGCGGACATGGCCAAGCTCACCGCCGCCAAGGGCTCGCAGTTTGATCGGCTCTATGCCGAGATGATGATTGCCCATCATGAAGGTGCCATCGAGATGGCGATGGCTGTGGAGCAATCCTCAAACCCCGAGGTCTCAACGCTGGCGAAGCAGATCATCGCAGCCCAGCAAGTCGAGATTGCCGAGATGCAGGACTTCCTTCAGCCCTGATTGCTCGGATCCAAAGCAAAGAAGGGCCGCCACTCAGAAGTGGCTGCCCTTCCCTACTGACTTTGCTTAGTAGCGGTAGTGCTCAGGCTTGTACGGGCCTGCAACGTCAACGCCCAGGTACTCAGCCTGCTGCTTGGTGAGATCAGTCAAGCGCACACCGAGCGCATCAAGGAGAAGACGGGCCACCTTCTCATCCAGATGCTTGGGCAGCGTGTAGACACCGAGTGGGTATTGATCCAGCTTGGTGAACAGTTCGATCTGCGCGAGCACCTGGTTGGTGAAGCTCGCCGACATGACGAAGCTCGGGTGGCCGGTGCCGCAGGCGAGGTTCACCAGCCGGCCGCGCGCCAGCACGATCAGGCGCTTGCCGTCGGGGAACACGACCTCGTCGACCTGCGGCTTGACCTCTTCCCACTTGTAGTTGGACAGCGCCGCGATCTGGATCTCGCTGTCGAAGTGGCCGATGTTGCAGACGATCGCCCGGTCCTTCATCGCGCGCATGTGATCGAGCGTGATGACGTCCATG
>JAUSQD010000182.1 GCA_030652695.1 Actinomycetota bacterium | reverse complement strand
GGCACGCGGACGTTGTCGAAGAACACCTCGTTGAAGCCGCTGCCACCACTCATCTGGCGCAGTGGTCGCACGGTGACACCAGGTGAGCTCATGTCGACGATGAACATCGTGATGCCCTTGTGCTTGGGCACATCAACATTGGTGCGGGTGACGATCAAGCCGAACTTGGAGAAGTGCGCACCTGAGGTCCAGACCTTCTGACCATTGATGACCCACTCGTCGCCATCCTTCACGGCTTTTGTTGTGAGACCGGCAACGTCAGAGCCAGCGCCTGGCTCAGAGAACAGCTGGCACCACACTTCATCGCCACGCAGCATCTTGGGGATGTGCTCCTGACGCTGCTCTTCGGTGCCGTACTGCAGCAGGGTGGGGGCACACATGCCCAGAGTCACCATGAATGGCGATACCGGCATTTCGTAGCCATTGGCCTCTTCATTGAACACGCGCTGGTGGTTCATCGTGAGCCCTTGGCCGCCGTACTCCTTTGGCCAAGAGAGCCCTGAGAAGCCCGAGTCGTAGATGTTGTTCTGGAACTTGCGCGCGTAGGTGAGGTAGTCGACCGTCTCGCCATCGACCTCGGCCGCAGCAGTGTGATCGTCAAGGCGCTTGCCGTTGGCCTGGAACCAGGCGCGTACTTCGGCGCGGAAGGCCTCGAGGTCTGTTGAAGTGTCAGTTGCAGTAGTCATGGTCATTCCTCCTAGTAACCCAAGCCGACGAGCAGTGCCTCACGGTGCTGCGCGGGAGTGCCGAACAGTGCCGAGGTGCTGCGTGAGCGACGGAAGTAGAGATGGGCTGGGTGCTCCCAGGTGTAGCCGATACCACCGTGCACGCGGATGTTGGTGAGCGTGGCGTTGGTGTAGGCCTCAGAGCAGGAGACCTTGGCAAGACTCGCGGCAAGCGCCAGATCGTCTTGGCCCTCAGCTGCCTTGTCAGCAGCATCCTCTGCAGCGCCGCGGGCCTTCTCAACTTCAACCAGGGTGTCTGCGCACATGTGCTTGATCGCCTGGAAGGAGCCGATGATGCGGCCGAACTGCACGCGGATCTTGGCGTATTCCACGAACATGTTCATCACTGCTGTTGCGCCACCGAGCTGCTCACTAGCGGTGAGGATCGCTGCGAGTTGCTGCAACTGCTTCACGGTGTCTTCAGACTCGGCCAACAGTGTTGCGGGTGCGCCTGTGAAGCTGATCGAGCCCTGCGGACGAGTGAGGTCCATCGGGTTGAGCGCTGTGCGGGTGACATCGCTGCCGTTGAGTGCGAAGACGCCGACACCGCTCGGTGTTGCTGCAGTGACGACGTAGTAGGTGGCTCCGCCGTTGTCGAGCACGAAGCTCTTCGAACCGGTGACGGTCCAGGCATCGCCAGACTTGGTCGCCTTGGTCTCATGGGCAGTCACTGGCCATTCGCCGGCGGCCTCAGTGAGCGCAAGTGCTGCTGTTGCCTCGCCTGAGGCGAGCGCTTCCAGGTAGGGCTTCTTGACGGAATCTTCGGTCGCCAGCAGGAATGGCAGAGTGCCAAGGGCAGCGCTGGAGAGCATCGGCAGTGGCGCAAGGGTGCGGCCAAACTCCTGGAGCACAGCGCCGAGCTCGCCGTAACTGGCTCCTTGTCCGCCGAATTCTTCAGGGATCACCAGACCAGCAAGGCCAAGACCCTGTGAGAGCTTCAACCAGGCATCAGCCGGCACTGCCTCTTTGCCATCGGCGATGCGCTGCACCTTGTCGATGGGGTAATTGGCGTCCAGATAATCGGCAACTGCACTGCGGAGAGCCTCGCGCTCCTCGGACATGCTCGACATGCGACCTCACTTTCAGGGGATTTCCTGAATCGTGCCAGATGAGGCTTGGGGCCGTGGTCGAAAGAGGGTAATTGTTTAGCGAGAACGCCGAGGTCACCCCGCATCTGGGTCAAACGAATCATTTCCGGCGGTTGTGTGGACACCGAGGAGGAGGAGGGTGTCCACTTGGCTCGTACCACTCCCCCAGACCCGGCGGTGGCAAATGCACGACCAGAGCGGCGCACACCTCACAGACGAGGGATTTGCGCTGCTGTTTGAGTTCAGTCGTGGGCCGTCATTTGCCTATGACCTCAAGACCCTTCGCATTGTGATGGTCAACGACGCGGCGATCGCGTACTACGGATACAGCCGCGAGGAATTCCTCAAGCTGGATTTGTCTGAGATTGTCGACAGCGCATTTTGGGACGCAGTGCAGTTACAACTCTCATCAAAGCCACTGCTCTTCAACATGGACCTCAGCCATACCGATTCAGCCGGTCGAAAAAGGCAAGTTCACACAATCGATCGAGCACTATCGATCGCCAGCCATGAAATCAGAGCCGTGCAGGTGCAAGACCTCAATGAGATTGATGACCTTCGCCAAGCGGCGCGACGACAGCTCGATGCGGTGCTCAACACGGTCCTGAGCATGATGCGCATGCGGGATCCATTCACCGACCGTCACCAGTTTCGGGTGGCGGCGTTGGTGACGGCGATGCTTCGAGAGATGGGCATCCCCTCGGAGGAGAGCACTGGCATCGTGGTGGGAGCCACCGTGCATGACATAGGCAAACAGAGTGTTCCCTCGGAAATTCTCTCCTTTGCCGGTCGTCTGAGCCCGGCAGCAATGGAGCTCGTTCGCGGGCACAGCCAGGCAGGATTCGACCTCATTGAGGCCATCGATGCGCCCTGGCCGATCGCCCAGATGATCGTGGAGCATCACGAACGACTGGATGGCTCTGGGTATCCGCATGGCCTTCGGTCCGACGCCACGCTGCTCGGCAGTCGTGTGATTGCTGTGGCCGATACGGCGGAAGCCATGATGTCGCATCGCCCATACCGAGCGGCTCTGGGCCAAGAACCCGCTCTTGCAGAGCTTGATGCTGGCCGTGGACTTCGCTACGACGACGAGGCTGTCACCGCGTGCTTCACGGTAATCCGGTCAAATGATTTCCACTTTCCAGACGGCGTGCTGTGATGTCTGATGAACCAAAGTGGACGGAGAAGCGCAATCCGCACCACCCCCTGCGACGTCCCCGGGACTACTTGCCAGACGGCAATCGTCGACGTACGTGGTTCAAGCACGAGCGCAAATACCGGCTCGCATACCGACGAAGGCCATTTGCCACGTTCATCACGACGGTCGCTGCAGTCATCGCGACCAGCCTCGCTGGCGTCGCGACAACCAGCGTTGTGGGCTCAATATTTGCCAACTCCGCATTTGCCGGCAGCGGATGGGCCCTGTGCTCATCGCCTATCACTTGGACGACAGACACGTCGAATCTGACGGCCGCACAAGCAGCTCTGGTGCGGCCCGACCTCGAAGCCGCCTTTGCTGCATGGTCCAAAGCGTCCGGGCTTGCGTTCGCCGACAAGGGAGAAGTCCCCGTCAAGTACGACGACAGCACGACCAAACTCCAGTTGAGTCAGGAGATGAATCGCAACATTGCCGTCTACTTTGTTCCAGACTCCGAGTCGTCCATCATCACGAGGTCTGTCGTGGGTTATGGAACTCCAACGCGCGTGTTCTCTGATACCAACGAAATTGTGGCGGGCTACTTCGTCGTGAGCACCGACTATCTCGTGCGAACGAACAGTGAACGCCGTCGAGTGCTGTTCATGCATGAGCTTGGACATGCTCTGGGGCTTGCCGACAGCGATGACCCTGACAACATCATGTTTCGATACTTGGACACCACGGTGAAACTGGGGCCTGGTGACGTTGCCGGAATTCTGGCAATAGAAAAGGCCTGCAGTCGTTAGACGCGAACTCCAGCGGTCATGACAACCTGCTTGGGAGGGTGATGGGCATCGAGGCTGGCCAGTTCTTCCAGGTCCTGCCAGCCCTGAGCGTGCACGACGATGCGGTACTCCCCTGGCTCGGGCAAGGTCACTGAGTACTTGCCCTGCGCGTCGGTGCGCTCCCAGTCGATCTGCTCACCTTCTAGGGTGGAGAAGACCAGCTGGGCATTGATGATGCCTGCGCCTTCGGCGTTGGTGACGCTGCCGTGCAGCACAAACTCGTGCGGTCGTACGTGCATGAGCTCGTCGTCTTGATGCGCCAGCGCGCCAGCACCCGCGGAGACAGCGACATGCGCTTGATCAAGATTGCGGGGCAGGAACCAGGAGATGAAAGCCGCGATCAATGAAGCCACTCCAGCACCGATGTAGATGAGCTGGAAGGCATCGAGCTGCGGCAACACTGCGCCTCCCGCAATTTGCATCGTCAGACCGGTGAGCACGGCAGCCACAGCTGCGCTCGAGACCGCAGTGCCCATCGTGCGCATGACGTTGTTGAGTCCGTTCGCCGCTGAAGTCTCAGAGATGGGCACGATGCGCATGATGATGTTGGGGGCAGCCGAGAAGGCGATCATGGTGCCGGCCGAGACGATGATGGCGCCGACGGCAATCTCCCAGACCGACGAGATGGCGTAGTAGCGATAGGCATAGCCAGCAGCGAGCACCAGACAGCCCACGAGCATGGCTCGCTTGGGGCCGAACTGGGTGACGATGCGTGCGGCAACGGGTGCCATCAACACCATCGCTGCAGCCGAAGGCAGCAATACGAGCCCGGCTTGGAAGATCGTCAGCCCAAATCCGTAGCCCGTACTGGTGGGCAGCTCCAGCATCTGCGTGCTCGTCAAGATGTTGGCGTACATCGCGATGCCGACCACAAATGTCGCGATGTTGGTGAGCAGCACAGGTCGGTCCATGGTGGTGCGCAGATCAATCACCGGTTGACTGACGCGCAGTTCCAGCGGAATCCAGATTGCAAAGAGCACGATCGCCGTGGCGAAGAGCGCAAGGATCGAGGGGTTGCTCCAACCCCAATGCTCGCCCTTGGTGATGGCAAGCAGCAAGGCAGTGAGCCAAAGCGAGATGAGCCCTGCGCCGAAGTAGTCGAACTTGCCGCCGCTGCGAATGGGCGATTCAGGAACGACCAGCAGGATTGCGATCAGGCTGATGGCTCCGGTGATGGCCGAGACACCGAAGATGGCGTGCCATCCGAGGGACTGGTAGATGAGCCCGCCAAGCGGCAATCCGATGCCGGCACCGATGCCCATGGTGCCGCTCATCAATGCGATCGCACCTGGCAGCTTCTGTGGCGGGATCTGATCGCGCATGATGCTCATGCCGATGGGGATCAAGGCCATCGCGAAGCCCTGCAGGATTCGCGCGACGAGCATCTGCGGGAATGTGGTGCCAAAGGTGCCGATCAGTGAGCCAACAATCAGCACCGCAAGGCTGACGATCATCATCTGGCGCTTGCCATACATATCGGCGAGCTTGGCCACCGATGGGATGGCAACAGAACTGGAGATCAAGGTCGCAGTGATCAACCACGACGCTTGCTCAGGCGTGCAGTTGAGCAGTGCAGGGATTTCAGAGAGCAGTGGGATGAAGACGGTCTGCATGATCGAGACGACAGCACCACTGACAGCCAGCACCGCGATGATGGCATTGGGCGAATACGTGCGAGTCTTCAAAATCAGTCGCTCCTTGGAAAGTGAACGCTTGTTCACTGCCAAGTATAGGCACTGGCGTTCAACTACTCGTCATCTGCTGTTTCTTTGAAGCCCTCATCGAGTCGTTTCAGCGCACCAATGACGGTGGAGCGATCAGTGGTGAACCAGAAGGGCGGCATGCTGGAGCGCAGGGCTCGCGAATAGCCGGCCGTGGCCAGTCGTGAATCCAGGACGGCGACGACTCCCCGGTCATTCATGCTACGAATAAGCCGTCCGGCGCCCTGGGCGAGCAGCAGCCCAGCCTTGGGCACCGCGATGCTTCGAAAGCCTGAACCGCCGGCCTCGTCGATGGCCTGTTGCCTCGCGGCGACGAGCGGATCATCAGGGCGTGGAAAGGGGATGCGATCGATGACCACACAGATGCAGGACTCCCCCGGCACATCAACGCCCTGCCAGAGCGAGACCGTGCCAAGCAGAGTGGTGCTGGATCGATCCGAGAAACTCTTGACGAGCGGGCCCACTGCATCTCCGCGCTTGTGCACCAGCAGCGGGTACTTCTCCTTGTTCAGACGCACCTGCAGGTACTCGGCTGCTCGTTCGACTCCACGCCAGCTTGAGAAGAGCGCGAGCGTTCTGCCGCCTGCGGCTTCGATGAGTTCGGCCAAGGTGTCCAGGGCTTCCATCGGCACGCCATCGCGATTGGGGGCCGGCAACTCACTTGCCACATAGAGGATGCCCTGCTTTGCGTGATCAAAGGGTGAGCCGACATCCATCGTGCTGACCGGTTCATTGCTGAGCCCCAGGCTCGCCACCAGTGAATCGAATCCGCCGCCGACGGTGAGCGTTGCGCTGGTGAGCACCACTGGAGAGCGGCTGAACAGCGACTCTCGCAATAAGCCACCTACCGACAGGGGCGCTCGACGCAGGATCGGTGCGCGGTTCTCTCCTGGGTCAATCCACACGACTTCGCGTTCATCTGCAATGAGCATGCCGCCTGAGGTGTCATTGAGTTCTTCAACCGCAGCCTTGGTCTGCTGCAATCGCGCTAGGGCGTCGGGATCGGCGGTTTCCTTGTTGGCATTGAGCACCGTCATCACTTTGTGACTGGCGTCGCGCAGCAGAGTCAGCGGAAGCACGAGTGCTGATGGCAGCGGCTGGAGGCGGGTTGGTCCCGGCAGTCCAAGTGCTGCTTCGCGCAGAGCGTCGTCAAGTGAGTCAAGGGCGTCCTGCAATTGTCCGAGTGTTGCCTCGTCAACGAAGCGGCTGGATCGGCTGATCGTTCGCTCGGCCAAGGCGATGCTGAGCTCGCCGGTAAGGGCACTGGTCGCACGATCCACCAGCTCATGACCCTCATCGATGATGACTGCCGAATGCTCGGGCAGCACTGGGATGCCCTCAAGTGCATCGACAGCAAGCATCGCGTGATTGGTGATGACGATGTCTGCCTCATTGGCCAGGGCTCGACGCTTGGCGGTGAAACAGTCCTGCCCGTAGATGCACTTGGTCTCACCCACGCATTCACGCCTGCCCACTGAGAGGCTGCGCCAGACTCGTGCGTCGATCTCATCGTCGTATTCATCGCGATCGCCAGTCTCGGTCTGCTCGGCCCAGGCCCTGACCGCAACGACCTGCTGACCCAAGGCGCTTCTCGGGGTGTCGAACAGCGCTTCGGTCTCGTCTTCTGGAGGTGAGCCATGCAGCTTCTGCAGGCAGATGTAGTTGTTGCGACCTTTGAGCACGGCGTAGGTCACCGGTCGATGCAGTTGTCCTTCGAGCGCTGTGGTCAGGCGCGGAAGGTCGTTCTCAATCAACTGACGTTGGAGGGCAAGGGTCGCGGTGGCGACGATGACTGCGTTGTCGGTGGTGACTGCGTGCAGAGCAGCGGGCACCAGATAGCCCAGGGACTTTCCGGTGCCGGTGCCAGCCTGAATGATCGCGTGGCCGCCACCATCGATGGAGTCGGCTACCGCATGCGCCATTGCATGCTGACCATCACGGCGTTCTCCGCCGATGGACTCAACTACAGAGTCGAGAGCATCATCAAGTTCAGACACGCGCTGCCTGGAGCAGGTTCGCGGGGAGCTTGGGAACACGGACCTGCATATGCGCGCCTTCAGTCATGGGAAGCAGATCGCTGGCATCGCGCTGTTCTTGCATGCCTGTGATGATATCGCCGCCAGGCGAGGGGCCGACGAGATCGAGTTCTGGCATCAGCACAGGCCAACTGACCTAGCGGCGCACCTTGAAGTGCTGCACACGATTGGGATCACCGTTCGGGTCCTGGAGGAAGTTGGCCCCCACGCGCACCTCAGTCAGTACTGCTCCAACGGGCAGCCTCGAAAGGCAGAGGTCATGCATGTTGTCGTCCATCGCAGTGGTGCTGTGGTCAGCCAGATCTGCAACCGCCAGAGGGCGCACGTTGATGACCTTGCCATTGGGCAAGGTGAACAGAGCCCGATACGACTGCACCACCGCATCACCGATTTCGGTGCCTTCGGGATAGGCGGTCATGCCGTTGGACCACGCAACGCGCACGAAGGAACCGCCAATCGTGCAGGCGTTCTTGTCTCCCGCGAGCAAGCGTGGATTCAACATCCACACGTCAGCAATGTCGGGTCCCGCCTCGATCTGAACGATGCTCTGCGTCAGACCTGGTGAAATCGGGCGCCAGCTGTTGCCTTTCGGCGGATGACCGTCAAGCCCGCCGACCACCGTGACGGTGATGGGTCGCGCCGCTGCCGGGTCGCCGAAGTCCCCGATCAGATTGACGGTCTGCAGTTCATTGGCCTCATCGGGCGGGTACTGCAGCGCGCACGTCGGGTGCACGGTCGTGCCATCGTCGCGGGTGATCACGAAATCGTCGACGGCGATCGTGGATGTCCGGATGAACCAGTTGAAGGTCACCGGGATGTTGTCCAGGCCCGTCTCGCCGCTTGGGCACTTATTGCCGTTGTTCAGACCCCACGCTGCGCTCACGATGCGGGCACCGGTGGGCGCAGCATCGACTGCGGGAACCGCAAGAAGCGCTGTCGCGATGACCACGCAGGCAACGAGCAGTCGTGGCGAACTCTTGGCAGTAATCAATGTTCAGACACAGGCTGCCTGGAGCACGTTCGCGAGGTACTTCGGCACGCGGGCGTGCACATGTGTGCCTTCTGCCAGGTGATCAAGATCGATGACATCGCCGAGTTCATGTACGCGTGAGATGAGATCGCCGCGCGAGTACGGCACAACGAGATCAACCTCTTGCATCAGCTGTGGGAGATCCTCTTCGATCGCGAGCAGCAGCTCTTCAATGCCCTGACCGGTGAGCGCTGAGACCACCACCGCATGCGGCTCGCGTCGCAGCAAGGTGACCAGCTGATCCTGATCGGCCTGGTCGGCCTTGTTGATGACGATGAGTTCTGGGATGCCATTGGCCTCAATGTCATTGAGCACTTCGCGCACGGCGGCGATCTGCTCATCGGGTGCTTCATCACTGCCGTCAACGATGTGAAGAATCAGATCTGCGCCCTTGACCTCTTCAAGGCTGGATCGAAATGCCTCAACGAGTTGGTGCGGAAGGTGGCGCACAAAGCCGACGGTGTCGGTGAGGGTGAACTCCTTGCCTGCAGGAGTCTTGGTCTTGCGGATGGTCGGATCAAGAGTGGCGAACAGCGCGTTCTCAACGAGCACACCAGCACCGGTGATGCGGTTGAGCAGACTGGACTTGCCTGCGTTGGTG
>JAUSQD010000181.1 GCA_030652695.1 Actinomycetota bacterium | reverse complement strand
AGCACGCGTGCTTTGAGGCCCAGTTTGGGGAGCGCTGCAACGGCGTCTCTGCGTCGCATGTCGATCAGCGTTGGCACGACGACCGGAGGCGGACCATCGGAGATCACCAAGTCCACGCTTGTCCCAGAATTCACCGTCGTTCCGGTGATCGGCTTGGCCGACATCACACGGCCCTTGGCCACCGTCTCTGAGTAGGTGCGCGTGATGGAGGGTGTCAGCCCAACTGCCTTCAATGCTGCGGTGGCGCCCTGTTGCTTCTTGCCTACAAGGGAAGGCACCTGAACAGGCTCAGGACCCTTGGACACCAGCAGCTCAACCGTGCTTTCGCGTTTGACCTCTGTGCCAACTTCTGGTCGGGTTCCGGCCACCGTGCCAAGGGGTGCCTTGTCGTCGAATACGGGAACCTGAGTGCCCACTTGGACAGGCAGTGCGCCCAGAGTCGCGATGGCCTCTTCAACGCTTTGACCACTTGTCGCAGGGATCGTGTAGCGCTCTGGTCCCTTGGAAACCGTCGCCGCTACCGCGCCCTGCTCCTTGACGTCTGAACCGGCCGCAGGATCGCTGGAGATCACCACACTCTTGGGGACGCTTTCGCTGAAGACCTCGCTGGTGACATCAAGAGTCAGACCACTGGTCGCCAAAGTTGCGCGTGCCTGATCAACGCTCTGTCCGACGATGTTCGGCGTGGGGATCTTGCTCCCAAGAGCAGAACTGAGCAGGACACCTCCGAGCACCGCGAGCGCTGTGGCAATCGCCAAGCCGATCACCACCCAGGTCCGCCGCCCAAGCCTGCGTCGTGGTGGATCCGCAGGAGTCACAGCCACACTCGCGGTTGGAGGTGGCTGTGGCGGTTGCGGTGCTCCAGCGTTCAGTCGTGCATTGGTGCTGGCGTCGACCACGAGGGTGGTGCGAGTATCGGTGAAGGGTCGGGGAGTGGGCAGCACAGCGCGCACCCTGCGCACATCTGCCAGAAAAGTCTGTGTTGACTGGTAGCGCTGGGAAGGCATCCTTCGGGTCGCGGTGATGACCAGAGCATCAACATCGGCGGGAATGTCTGACCGAATCGTTGAAGGGCTGGGGACATCTTGATTCACATGCTGGTAGGCAACCGAGAGCGGGCTGGTACCGACATGGGGCACTTGGCCAGTGACCATCTCAAAGAGCAGGATGCCTGCGGCGTAGATATCTGATCGCTCATCAGCTTCGCCGCTTTCGACCTGCTCAGGTGAGAGGTAGGCGACGGTGCCAATCAGCACACCTTGAGTTGCACTGGTATTCGATGTTGCAACCGCTCGCGCCAGACCGAAGTCCGCGACCTTGACTCGACCGTCGTCTGAAACCAGGACATTCTCCGGCTTGATGTCGCGGTGCACGAAGCCCGCGGCATGGGCCGCAGCGAGGCCTTCCAGGATCGGGTCCAGCAACACCAGCGCCTGCTCGGGAGACAAGGGTCCAAATTCGCGCAAGATGTCGCGCAAGGTTCGACCGGGCACGTATTCCATCGCCAGATAGACCAGACCGTCTGCTGCTCCCTGGTCAAAGACTCCAACGACATGGGGGTGTGCGAGCCGGGCTGCTGCACGGGCCTCGCGCTGGAATCGCGCAACAAAGTCGGGATCCTCAGCAAGATGACGATGCATGACCTTGAGCGCGACCACCCGGTCCAGGCGCACATCAAGGGCCTCATAGACCGTGGCCATGCCCCCACGAGCCAGCCGCGCCTGCACCAAGTAGCGCCCATCGACCATTTGGCCGACGAGGGCATCGGGTTGCAGATCCATTTGTGCCAGTCTAGGTCGGCGGTGCGGTGGCACTGGGCTGCCACACGCTGCCAAGGCAGGCCTTCAGCAGCCGCTGCGCCAGCTCAATGCGACCTTGCTCACCTGTGATCTCCAAGACCGGAATCTGCCCTGCCTGCCTGCTGACCCAGGACTGCAGCAACGCATCGGCGCGAGCGCGAAACTGTGGTCCGTCGTGCTGACCGGGCTCTGCTACCCACGGGATGTCTGGCCGGCACCACAGCAGGACGTCGTAGTCGCGCGCGTACTCCTGTGCTCGACTGTCAAGGGAGTCATCCTCGAAGTACAGCGCAGAGTAGATGGCGATCATCGTAGTTGCGGGATCACACACGATGACGGCTTGGGGGTGCGAAGCGGCGCATTGACTCTCGCGTGCACGCTGCTGCTCAAGAATGGCACGTTGCTCGTGGGCCAGCGGTGGACGACCATGCGCAGTCACAAACTCGCGGAGCACCTCGGACACCACCACGCCGCTCACGGATGCGGCAAGGGCGGTTGCCAGAGTCGTCTTGCCCGTGGATTCGCCGCCAATGCACGCGATCCGAAGCTGGCCTGGCACTGTGCGAGAGTAATCCGCATGTCACATCTGGGGTACGTGGGTGTGCTCGCCTTCATCCTGATTGGCAGTGCCTGGTTGGAGATCGTGCTGCGAACGCGTGTCTTTCGCAGATGGCTGCGCCTGGGGATCGCCCTCGTGCCGACCTTGGTCGTGTTCATTGCCTGGGATGCCTATGCGATCGCCCAAGGTCACTGGGACTTCGATCTGGATCGCGTCATTGGCTGGCAGGTGATCGCAGGTGTGCCGATCGATGAGGTGCTGTTCTTCGTCATCGTTCCCCTGGCGTCCATCCTCACTCTGGAAGCTGTGCGCGCCGCCCGTGGTTGGAAGGCGGGTGACGAGCCGCAATGACGTACACCCAGCTCGGCATTCTGGCAATCGCCTTGGCGCTCGTGATCGACTTCTGGATTCTGCGCACGCGTTTGCTGACTCGCAAGGTCTTCTGGGTGTCGTACTCGATCATCATCTGCTTTCAACTCCTCACCAATGGAGCGCTCACCGGCTTTGGCATCGTTCGGTACTCCGGTGATGCGATCATCGGTTCGACAATTCCAGTTGAGCAGACGCCGCCGTTCATTGGCGATGG
>JAUSQD010000179.1 GCA_030652695.1 Actinomycetota bacterium | reverse complement strand
GCCGCTGCCATTGGACTGATCGTCGTAGACCTTGAAAAGAATCTTTCGACCGTTGACCCCACCCTTGGCGTTCTCCTGGTCAATGCGCAGTTGCGCACCCTCCGCTGAGTAGAGGTAGTTCGCTGCCGCAGCACCGGTCTTGGGACCAATCCATCCAAAGTTGATGGAGGTCGGGGTTACCCCCGGAGTTGCCGGACACGAAGCATTGGTGGCGGCCTTTGTTGGTGCTGGCGTCGGTGCTGCCGCGGCGCCATTGGCCATCACAGCCAGAACCAGCGACGCGCTTGCGCCAGCTGCAAGTGCAGCCGATCTGCGTCGATTGCGAATCTTTGCGTGCATGCAAACCTCCTTGATTCGTCCATCGCAGCTGCGAAGACGGTGTCGAATGGCGCTATGACAGCAGCACGGATTGGCGTCTCGATAGAGCAGAATTTGTTTCGTTACTCGTTCGTTATGAAGTGAGCATTTTTCGGTAACTACGCGACATTTGCGCACACATCCGCCACTAGTACACATCTCGCTCAGAATTCGAGTTCAGCCTCATCGGTCCCCGATGTGCGAAAACTTGTTGGCATATAAGCACTATTCGCGAGTGGAACTTGCACTCCGGACGCCGACGCTCGTACTCGAACAGCAGTTGGAGTCATTGCTCCGATTCCGGCAAGTGGAGCAATACTGTCCAGTTGGTTCAGTGATTCGTGACGACGCGACTCTCCAATAACACGAGTTCTTGCGGTGTCAGTCCGAGCCCCTTGGCCATGTAACCCTCGATATTGCCGTACAGCGCACGCATGTGCTCAAAGGCAGCAGCGAGATAGTCAGGGTTGGCGTTGACCAAGGCCTTGAACGCCTCGAGATCCCCGCCCGCAGCACGAACGCTTTCGATCCGGGGGGCGTATCGACTGACCAAATGCGTATTGCTTTTGGCGTACTCCTCGATGGCTGTCGCTTCATCCACACCTGCGAAGTTCTGCAGAAATGCGGCAGCCCAGCCGGTGCGATCCTTGCCGGCAGCGCAATAGACGGCCAACGAACCATCGCTGGCGAGCACTGCTCGGGCAAAGCCTCCATAGGCCCGTTGCGCTGCATCCAGCTGAATGAAATTTCGATACGTCTCAATCATCATGTCGACCCCGCCCGGAGGGGAGGCCACTGCTGACTGTTGAGTTCCTGCTGCACTTGAGGCTTGCCCAGCGGCAGCGGCTCCCTCCGAATGCGAATCGCCAATGACATCTGCGATGACTACGCGTATCTGGCTGGGCACCGTCACTGGGAGATCGATTCGTTCTCGTTCCATCCGCAGATCCACGACGTGAGTGAGACCAAGTGCAATCAATTCGGCCTGTGCCTCATCGGACAGCCCAGTGAGCGCCTGAGAGCGAAAGATCACTCCACGACGAAATTCGCGGCCGCTTCCTGCAGGGACGCCGCCGAGATCCCGAAAGTTGGGCACTTCTGCTGTCAGCGCGGGGCACTCAAACTGGCTCAACTGTTCCCTTTCACGACGACTGTCAACGCATCATGCCTTGGAGGGTGTGAGCTCCTTCCACGCAGTTCGTCCAAGTCGTTGACTTGACCGATCATCTGCCGACAGCAATTGAGCAGCGAGATCCAAGGTGGCTTGCGCGAGCACTTCATTTCGCCTGCCTATTGCGCGCATTGACATCGCAATGGCCTTGGTGACGAAGTTGCGATCATCGTTGGCTTCGCGTGCCACCAATTCAAGACCGTGAATGAAGAGCTCATCGGGAGCTGCCTTGTCATGCAGCGCCAGGCTCCAGAGCAGTGCAAAGGCGGCCCTCTTCACGAATTCACCTTTGCTACCGGCCCACCTGTCGACCATCTTCCAAGCATTGGGTGTCCTGTCGAAGAGGTTGAAGCACACGGTGTCGCAGATCGCCCAGTTGTCGAAATCTCGGCACCATGCATCCATCTGCTTCATCGTCACTTTCGTGGCGTCATCAGTCAGCGCTGCCACAGTTCGCGCTTCGTAGCCACCTGTGGACCAGAGTGACAGGGCCCGGTCGTGATCCTTGCCGACGAGTTTTGCAATGGACTTCATATCGGCCATCGAAACTCCGATGGCATCTGTGGTGTGGATTCCGTACTTGGGTCCCATGCTCAACAGCACTTCGTTGGATCGCCGGGCATTCAGCAGTGCGAGTACCGCTGGTACGTCGTTCACCGCATCTGCGAAGCCTGGCGGCATATTTCACCTCCCGAAAGTCAATCAATCGTGCCCTATGAAGTCAGAGGAACCGATACCAACGATGCAGCGTCGAATCGCCAATTGGGGGAGAGTCCATGAAGAACATCAATCGAACTCGCTTGGCGCTGTTGAGCACGGCAGTGATCGTGCCAACGTTGATAGCGGCTGTGGCTCTGCCGTTGCGCGCTACGGCGACAACTGCAGCATCGGTTCCCACTGCTGTCGCGAATCACGCCAATATCGACCTGCCTCTGTCCACATCCGGGGGCAGGATTGTCGACGCTGATGGCGACACGGTCACGCTTCAAGGGGTGAACTGGTTCGGCATGGAAACTGCCACTCACGCCCCCCACGGACTTTGGTCGCGTGACTACCGCGACATGCTGCAGCAGATCGCAGGTCTGGGTTTCAACGTGGTGCGCATCCCCTTCTCACTGGAGGCCCTGGGTTCTCAGTCCACAAGCAGCATTGACTTCGGTGGCAATCGCAACACTGCCCTTCAGGGCAAGACTCCACTTGAGGTGCTCGATGAAATCGTCGCCGAAGCTGGCCGGCAGGGACTCATGGTCATTCTCGACAATCACTCACAAGCAGACGACGGCTTCACCTACGACCTCTGGTACGGACAGAACGGGTACACCGAGGCTGACTGGATCTCGACCTGGCAGATGCTCGCGACGCGATACGGCAAGGTGAGCAATGTCGTCGGCTATGACTTGAAGAACGAGCCTCATGGGCGGGCAACCTGGGGCACAGGTGGACCGACGGACTGGCGTCTAGCCGCTGAAAGAGCCGGACGCGCGGTGCTGGCCAAGGACTCAGACGCACTCATTTTGGTCGAGGGAATTGAATCCCCCGTCGCAGGTGGAAGTCTGGATCGCCACTGGTGGGGAGGCAATCTCGAAGGCGTGCGAAATGACCCAGTGCGACTTGGTGTGCCCGGGCATGTCGTGTACTCGCCGCATGAATATGGGCCCGGCGTTTTTGCACAGCCTTGGTTCTCATCCCCAAATATGCTCTCAATTCTGGCTGATCGCTGGCAGAAGGGTTTCGGATACATCAACGCCAGTGGCATTGCTCCAGTGCTCGTGGGCGAATTCGGTGCCAAGAACGTGACTCCGGAAACTGTGGAGGGCAAGTGGATCACCCAGTTCGCTGACTATCTGGCTTCCAGCGGCACGAGTTGGACCTTCTGGTCGTGGAACCCCAACTCCGGGGATACAGGCGGTGTGCTGAAGGACGACTGGCGCACCGTTCACGCGGACAAGGTTGCGCTGTTGACGACACTGATGGGGGGCCGGACTGGCATCCCTGCGCCCATACCCGCTGTCACTGCAACTCCCAAGGCCAGCCCGAGCGCAACGGCAAGCAACGGGCTCACGGGAAGGATTCTGATTGACTCGCAATGGCCTACGGGTGCATGCCTTCGATTGTCAGTGACGAACACGACAACCACGGCGAGGGCCATCACGGAACTGGGTTTCGACCTGCCGACAGGCAGTGTGTCCAGTAGTTGGAATGGGACTACTTCACGCACAGGGGATCGAGTCCGGATCGTGACGCCGAGTTGGGCACGCGCCGAAGCCGGTGCCAGTTACAGCGACACAGGCGTGTGCATCAGCGGCTCGCGCATTCCTGCTGAGCTTTTCGTCAATGGCGCAACAAGCGCTTCCCCAGCGCCGAGCGCGAGCCCCACGACTTCTCCATCGGCCAGCGCAACTCCCACAAGCAGTCCGTCGGTGAGTTCTACGCCGATCCCCACGGTCACGGCCAGCCCATCAATCACTCCAACGATTCCGCCGACACAGCCGCCAAGCCCTCCCACGTCTGCCAATGCGCTGCGAGCCGCCCTCATCACAGACTCTGTTTGGGATTCGGGCTCGTGTCTGACACTGGCCATCACCAACACATCGACATCACCAGTGGCCAACTGGTCTGCAAGTTTCACTCTCGCTGCAGGCACTCGCATCAATCAGTCATGGAGCGGGGAGCTTGTCGTGGAGGGCAACAGGGCTCTGGTGTCGGCACCTTCATGGGGCGGCCAGATTTCATCAGGGGGCACCGTTCGTCACTTCGGATTCTGTGTGACCGGGACGGGCCTTCCGCATAATGCAAGCGCGGGCTGAGCTCAGCTCCCATTAGCATCCCCGCCATGACTTCGGATGAAAGCCTTGACCGACTGGCTCGTGCGGTTCGCTCTGTTCAGGATTCGCTGGCGAGTACCACCGTGACTGATGAGGCCGCCGAAGCCGCCTGGACGGCACTGGAAACCGCCAGCACAGTGTTGGCACCATTTCGCCAGGGCTTCACCACCATGACCGACTGGTCTGTGCTTGGGATGTCACGTGGCGTGCACACGCTCAGCCCGGGGCTTCAGGACGCTCACTGGGAAGAAATGCGGATGACCGCCAGCATCACGTTCACCGACTTCTTTCACGGCGTCAACGGCGCTGCGCATGGCGGCACGATTCCTCTGGTCTTCGACGAAATCTTTGGACGAATGTCGACTTCGGATGGAGTGCTGCGACGAGCAGCGAGTTTGACTGTCGATTTCCGCAGCGTGACACCAATCAACACCGAGCTCATGATTGACGCTCACCTGGAGCGCACTGAAGGTCGCAAGTCGTGGCTTGTTGGGACTCTTCGGCATGGAGACACGATTACTGCAGAAGCATCGAGCTTGTGGATCTCACTTCGCCCTGGTGCGCTGTAGATCCTCAGCCAGTGGGCGCAGCATTGACGATCTGACTGTGCGTGATCACTCCAAGCGGCCCGTTCTGATCAAAGAGCTGGGTGTTCGCCAAGCCAATGCCTGCAGGACTCACCGTGCCTTGAGTGGCGATGCAAAACCACGGACCCGAAGGTGCTCCGGCCAAGGTCACATTGACGTCAACATTGATCAGCGCCATTCCGGACCCAGGTGCAACTGCTTGCGACAAGGGTGAGCCCAAATCGGCAATCGCCATGAGCTGGCACAAGTCAGGTGTGGGTTCTCCATCGATGAGCGGCACAGCCATTCGGATCCACGCGGTACCAGGACCTGGGACGCCCCAGTTCCCCGTGGTGAATCGCACTTCGACCCCATCTCTGTGGAACACGCACGGCTGGGCAGCCCACCGATCAGGCTCGGCAGGTTCAAGGGGGGCGTCAGGCAGAGCGGGCGCTTGCGGCAGAGGTCTGTCAATCAGAGGCACCGGACCCCTTCCACGCAACAGCAGCGCACGTGCCGAGGCAACGACATCGGTTGCAGTGCGCAGCTCAACCGACAGGTGCGCAACCCTGCGGGAGACCTGACGGCGGGAACTGTGCAGTTGCATGGGCACCAGCGGAACCGGCTTCTCCAGATCAACACCAATGCGAGCCACTTGTTCGTCTGACTCGAGTGCATCGTGCACCGCTAGTGAAATGAGTGAACACGGCGGGCCGCCATTCATTGCGTCTGGCCGCCATGGCCCGGTCGTGAAAGGGCTGGGAATGAACCAGTCGCCATCGCGACTGAAGAGTGCGTTGACGTCCATGATTCGCGACCGTAGCAGCCCAGGGATCAATGGCGGGCTAGAGCGACCGCAATCAATCGACGCAGGCTGATGCTGCGCTTTCGGTGGCGGGCTGATCTGGGCAAGAGTAAAGTCAGACCTCGTTGATGGATGGCAAAGTGCAGAGGCGTCTCAAGAGACAGGGCCTCGCCATCAATTGCGGCGTCAACACTTGAACTCGCCGAACGAACCTCAAATTCGGTCACGTCAAAGGCGAGCAGCGTGTCGCTGGAGTTCACCAGCCCAAGGCTGGCCTGCGCAACGGCCGCGAGCGCATCAGTGGCCTTCTCCGCTCGCACTGCCAACACACCGAGGAGACCATCGGAGATGGACGGTCGACTCGCCACGTCTGCACTCAAGCCAAGGGCATAGGAATTGTTCGAGACGAGCAACACCGTTGCGCCTTGAATCTCTTCACCATCTGGTGTGGTGAAAGCCAAGTCCACTGGCGCCGCGTCAGGGCCAATGATCTCCGGCAGCAGGGACAGTGTTGTGGCGAGTTTTGAATCGCGATACTCAGGGGACTGAGTGATCACTGCATACGCGCCAAGCGAGACATTGTTGACAAAGATCCGATCGCTTACGGTGCCGTAGTCCACGCGGCGCAGGCGACCTTTGACATAGGCCTCCAGCACACTGCCTGGGTCAGTCACGTCCAAGCCAAGATCGCGAGCGAAGTGATTGCGCGTGCCAGCCGGGATACACACAAATGGCAGACCCGATTCCAGAGCGACCGCGGCAACAAGAGCCTGCGAGCCATCGCCGCCAGCCATCCCCAGGCAGTCAGCCCCTTCAGCCACCGCCTTCCGGGCCAAGTCGGAGAGGTCCGAGCCATCTTCAAACGCAATCGTCTTCACGCCCAGGGCTCGTGCCCTTGCCACGATGTCGAACTGGACAACCTTGCCGTCGCCGGACTTCTCGTTGTAGATCAGCACTGGACGCGATGGGCGCGGTGGTTTTCTACTGGAACGATCCGGATCGTGAGGCTCTCTGTCTCCCGCAAGGGCCAGACGAGCCAAGGTGAGCTGTGCCGCCACGATGGCAAGGAGGACGAGGAGCGATGCCAACACGCTCCCCCAAGTTGAGGTTGCCAAATCAAGGGCGACGAAGAGCAGCAGCAGACCCAGGCTTGCGCCGATCAGACCGATGAGCCTTCGTGGCATCAATTTGGTGACCAGCCACGATCCCCCCAAGGTCAACAGCAGGGCGCCGAACAGGCCAATGACCACGGCAAGGGCACTTCCGAACAGCAGCACCACAGTGCAGACCCCGAGCGCAACCAGCAGCAGCAGCGCGAGCACCGCAGCCATGCGCTGCGCCACGGAAAACTCATGACGATTGCTTTTCTGAGCCATAAGTTTCCTTCGAGTCGTTGACTCTCGATACTAGGACGGTGACTCCCGTCGACAGCAGAAGTACCGGCAAGCTTCGCGAAGAAATGCGCGGGCTTGATGAAGCCGTGTACATCGCCGTGGCTGGGGTAAAGACGCCGACTTTGGATTTTTGCCTGCGAACGCTGTCGCGCAGCGCAGACAAGTCCGTGCTCTGGCTTGGCATTGCTGGAGCCATGGCAATTGTGGGGGGACCGCGGACTCGACAAGCGGCATTGGGAGGAGTCGCGGCGATTGGCATCGCATCGAGCACCGTCAACATCGTGGCCAAGCAGGTCTTCCATCGGCACCGCCCTGATCGAGAGGCCTTCGGGGTGCCACATACACGCCATGTGTCGATGCCGATTTCGACTTCATTTCCATCGGGACACTCGGCATCGGCCTTCGCCTTCGCCGAAGGCGTGGCAGCGAGCCAACCGGCGCTCGGGGCTGCCCTGCGCGTTGTGGCCGCGGCCGTGGCCTACTCACGGGTGCACACGGGAGTGCACTTCCCAGGAGACGTGATCGCGGGAGCGCTCATTGGGATGACGGCCGGCAGACTGGGATCCTTCGCCGTGACTCATGTCATCCCCGTGCGCCAGGAATGAGCGATCAACCGCGTGATCGCTATGGTCGGCCTCTGCGCGGATCGCTGGATCACGCCGTAGAGGGCATACCTGAGTGCGAGGACATCTCCAGTTCTCAGGCATGGGCGCAGGCGCTGGACTATTTGGCTCGCGATCTGCCGTTCCACGCGCACGAAAGCTTTGAACAGCGTTGGCGTTGCTGCCCACCAGAAGAGCGTCTTGCCTGGCAGGCCTTGGCTCAATGGGGAGCAGCCGTCACGCAGTTGGCCCGCGGCAATCCGAAGGGCGCCAAGGCCAATGCGCAAAAATCACTGGCCAGCCTGGACTCGGCACCACTGATCCCGGCACCTGTTGATGCTCAGGCAGTGCGTGCCGCTTTGGCCGAATTACTCGGTTGAAGCAGGACGAGGCTCTGCGGCGACCTCAATGGAGAACAGGGCCTTGCTGCCGTCGATGCTCGTGACCTTGACAGCGACGTCGTAGTCGTTGCCCGATGCCGAATCCTCAAGCAAGCAGGTCGTCGAGGCGCCGACGGTTGCATCCAGATTCTCGGGGCAGGTGATCGTCGGAACTTCTTCAACGGGAACCTTCATGTTCTCCGCGAGTGCTGCAGTCACCTGCGTTGACAACTCCTCAGACGAAATTGACTCACTGCCAATGTCAACGCTGGCCGAACAGCCGGCGAGCAAGACGACGGTGAAGGCGGCAGCAGCAAGGGCGGGTGCGAGGTGACGTTTCATGGTCAGAACCTAGTGGTCATCAAGGATGATTCTGCTGACTGTCAGCCCGATTCCACGCAGCAATATTCGGATTGCGCCAGCGCATCCAGACGCCGCTACGCTGCTGATTCGTGAGGTACTGAAGTCCGGGAGGATCGATGAGTACTGCCTATGGCGTTCACTCCGAAGTCGGGCAACTGCGCAAAGTGCTGGTCTGCGCCCCTGGACGAGCCCATGAGCGCCTCACTCCAAGCAACTGCAAGGACCTGTTGTTTGACGACGTGATGTGGGTGGAAAACGCAAAACGTGATCACTTCGACTTTGTCACCAAGATGAGCGACCGTGGAATCGTTGTGGTCGAAATGCACAATCTCTTGGCTGAGACTGTCGCCATTCCCGAGGCACGTGCGTGGATTCTGGATCATCAGATCGTGGCAAACACGATCGGCAAAGGTCTGGTTGAGGAAGTGCGGTCCTATCTGGACGAATTGAACGACCGCGATCTTGCCGAAACCCTGATCGGCGGACTGTCAACTGATGAGTTTCCCGAGACGCATGGGGGCGACATGCTGCGCCTGGTCCGCGACGCGGCGGGAGTCAATGAGTATCTGCTGCCACCGTTGCCGAATACTCTGTACACGCGAGACACGACCAGCTGGATCTTCGGCGGAGTCACGCTGAACCCGCTCTTTTGGCCAGCAAGGCACGAGGAAACCATCCTGACTGCTGCCATCTACCGATTCCATCCTGAATTCGCTGGGATGGTGAAGGAGTGGTGGGGAGATCCAACGCAGAACTGGGGAATGGCAAGCGTTGAAGGCGGCGATGTGATGCCTATCGGAAATCGCACGGTGCTCATCGGCATGGGTGAGCGCACCTCACGCCAGGGCATCAGTCAGGTCGCGTCAGCTCTGTTCGCCAGAGGTGTGGCTGATCGGATAATCGTCGCCGCCTTGCCAAAGCTTCGGTCCGCGATGCACCTGGACACTGTGTTCACGTTCGCTGACCGCGATGTCGTTTTGGTCTACCCCGACATCGTCAATGGCATTGAGGCCTACTCCTACTACCCCTCAGAAAAGCCCGGAGGTGTAGAACTGCGACGCGATGAAGGAAGCTTTGTCGATGTGGTCGCTTCGGCACTGAGGCTGCCCAAACTTCGCGTTGTTGAAACAGGTGGCAATGCCGATCAGCGCGAGCGCTCCCAATGGGACTCCGGAGCCAACCTGATCGCCTTGTCGCCTGGTGTGGTGATGGCCTATGACCGCAACGTCACCACCAATGCCCTGCTCCGCAAGGCTGGGGTGGAAGTCATCACGATTGTGGGGGCCGAGCTTGGCCGCGGTCGCGGCGGTGGACGTTGTATGACCTGTCCCCTCATTCGCGATGCTGTGATGTGATGGACCTGAAACACCAAGAGTGACCCATCCCGCCCCTAGGAAGGATGAGCCACTCCTGGAGTGCAACTAGCTGGCTGGAACGAGATCCGCTTCGACCTCAAGCACAATCTGGACTCTTTCGCCCAGTGCAAGACCGCCGCCTGGGATCGGGCCGTTGTAGTTCACGCCGAAGTCGGTGCGATCGATCTCGGTGCTTGCCGAGAAGCCAGCCTTGTAGGTCTCTGGTGAGTTCTGCGCGAATTCAGGAGTCTCAGTCTTCAACGACACTGCCTTGGTCGTGCCACGAATGGTGAGGTCACCGTCAACGTAGAAGTCTCCGCCTTCTTGGCGAATGCCGGTTGAGACGAAAGTGATTGTTGGGTGATGCTCCGCATCGAAGAAGTCTGCTGAACGGATGTGGTCATCACGCATCGTGTTGCCGGTGTTGATCGACGTCGCATCGATCGTCACGCTGACTGTGGATTCAAAAGGGTTGTCGGCAGCAACAATCTCACCTGAGAAACTGTCGAAATTGCCGCGAACCTTGCTCACCATCATGTGCTTGATGACAAAGCCAACGTGCGTGTGCACTGGGTCAATCTTCCAGGTGCCCGCGATGTAACCGGGAATCTGAAGGTCGCTTGCTGTGGTCATTGCTCGCTCCTGGGGAGGTCGGGGCGGCAACAGGTCTCAGGCCGCCCGATGTAGTTTGGATTCGTAAAGTATCATATTCAATTATCTATTCTTCAATCATCTGAGGTAAGAATGCTTCACTCCGGTTCATTTGGGTTCCATTCGGCTACCCTCGCGTGATGGACACGGCAGCCGAGGTCTGTGCAGGGACACCTGAGGATCTGACTTGGCTTTTTCACCGTGGCGCCCAGCGGCTACGCGGCACTTTGGACGCGGTCTGCCGGCAGGAAGGTCTCACTGATGCCCGGGATTGGATTGTGCTCACCGGGCTCCTTGAGCACCCTGGTCGGACTCAATTGGGACTCAGCCATGATCTCGGAGTTGATAAGACGACGCTCACGGCACTGATTGACCGGCTGGAAGCCAAGCAGTTGCTCATCCGAAGGGCGGTGCCCGATGACCGCCGAGCCCGAATGCCAGAGATCACCAGCGCAGGTGCCGTTGTGCAGGCCGAGGTCGCCAAGGGCCGAGATGCAGCCGAAGCAGCACTCCTCGCCAACTTCACACAGAGCGAACGTGGATTGCTTCGCGAACTGATTTCCCGCATAGCCGACGGCTCATGCATGAGTGAGAGTCCATCGGCGAGCTGCGACTCGTAAGGCGTCGCCGATTTAGGCACTCCCCCCTCGCACCACACTTCGTTGCCACTATTTGCCACGATTTCTTGGCAGTTCAGGAAATCGCAGGTCCCGTCCGCCGCGAAAAGTAGGCAGACCTACTTTTTCTGTGCCCTTTGCATCGACTCCGCCAGTTGCTTGATGCGCTGCATCCGGGCATCCCAGGCCGAACCGACCGAGGCGAGTTGCGCAGCGGCCTTGGCAAGTTGAGCGGCATCAACGTGATACCGCTTCTCGCGACCGGCCGCTGTTGCATTCACAAGTCCCACTCGATCCAGTACCGCAAGATGCTTTGCTACAGCTTGACGAGTCACCGGCAGTTGCTGGCCCAAGCTCGTTGCCGTACCGCCGCTGTCTGCGAGCAGGAGGTCAAGCATCTGCCTTCGAGTGGGATCTCCTATCGCCGACCACAACTCATCGTCGACCTTGCTCATCTGCTTGGGAGTCATGCGTGCGCCTTCGCACTGATGCCTGCCGCGTATGGAGCCAGGCGCGGCATGTAGAAGTCCCAACCACTGATGTGGTCGTTATAGGTCTCTTCGAGCACGGCCACCTCCCAGCCCATCTCGCGGAAGCCCGTCTCTGACATCTTCACGAGCGTGCCGTGCCCTGAAGGCGAAAGCGAGAACGTGACCAGCAGGGAGTTGCCCTCGACTGCGAGGACGCCTGCAGGCTGAGTCCAGCGAAAGGAGAACAAGTGTGGCGGTCGCACATCAATCACCGTGAACCCCGCGATGTGCCCGCCATCTGAGAGATCCCCAAAGGAGATGGTCCCGGTTGCACCCGCAGTCGCCTCGTAGTCGGCTTCATCTGGCCACCAACCCTTGATGTGCTCTGGGCTGCTGACGACCTCAAAGACGATTTCAGGTGAGGCTTCAACGAATACCTCGCGCTCGATTGTGGCAAATTCCATGACTTCCTCCTGCAACATTAGGTTGCACATGAGCGTACATGGAAGCTGTATCTCGTGCAACTTTCGGTTGCACTAGGATCGTGGTCAGCAGTTGCCGGTGTCGCACCCCTTGCCCGGGGCGAATGCTGTCACGCCAAGCGGGTAGGGCTTGCCCGATGGAGCAGTCGCCTGCAGATCAGCCTTGACCAGCGAGCTCTGCGCGACGCTGGCTCCTGGTGTTGTGGCGAAAGTGAAGCGGCGAATGGTCACCAGTGGCGAGTCGTAGGCGGTGCCAGAGCCGACTGCGAACCATGCATTGCCCTTGGGTGATATGACAAAGGCCTTGACCTTGGCACTTGGCATGTTCATGACTGCCCCATTGGAGACGCTGATGGCAACTTTGCCTTTCGCCGTCCAAGCGCCCGTCAGCACGGGATATCCCTTGAGTGTGCACGGCTTGGAGCTGGCATTGGTCACCGTGAACACCGTGTAGGGCTGCGACATCCCGGCCCCACTCCCAGTGGCTTTGGCTGTCAGACTCGTTGCAGCGCAGGGCGCGACTGTTGCAGCACTCGCTGACGCGAGAGACCCCACAGACACCAACGAACCAAGAAGCAAGGGCAGCGCTATGACTCTGCGGATCAAGACACCTGTGATCACCGGACGCTCTCCCTTTCCTTCATTGTCTTTGAGAGTCTCAGTGTGTCAGTGCGAGCTCAACGAGCAGCACCAAAATGCCGATGAAGCCATAGCTCAGCCCGAAGGACAACTGTCGCCAGCGACTCAGGCCGGCTTTGCGAGCAGCGAAGGTGCCCCAGAAGAACAAGGTGGCCAGTCCAACCAGCATGAGCACTCCCACCGCTGCATCTGCCGCCCAGTTCAGTGGGGCGAGCAGCAGCAGGATCAGAATCGCTGGAATTGCGACGTACATGTATTGAAGGTTGTTCAACAGAATCCGAATTCGATCTCTTCCGGTGAGCCGACGTCGCAAAAGAATCTGCGTATCAAGGGCATCGGTGAACAGGTGCGCCATCGAAAGTGCGAACAGGGACGCCAAGCCCACGGCAATCAGCTCGAGCAATGCACCGTCAAGCAGTGGTTTCGGGCCTTCGTCAAAGAGCGAATACGCAACCATCAGCATGATGGTCGAATAGATCAGCGCATGCGGCTCCAGCGCCACGACCGACACCTGTATATGCCTTGGAGTCTCATCCATGGAGAAAACTTAGTTCTCCCAAGGCATCCACTACCTTCACCGGTATGGCCACCTCGTCGATAGCCCCGCCAATTGCCATGTCAGCGTCCGGCGGATCGATCCAAATTTACGAACACGGCGCCCACCTGACCTCTTGGATTCCGGCCGACTCCGCACCAGTCATCTGGATGAGCAGCATGGCTCGCTTTGAGCCTGGGATTGCGATCAGAGGTGGCGTCCCGATCATCTTCCCCTGGTTCGGTGCAGGAAGGTCAGGAGATCTCATGCCAGCCCATGGATTTGCTCGCACTCAATCCTGGACACTCCACGAGCAATCCACTACCGGTCAAGACGCGGTGGTGTCCTTCACCTTGCATGGCTCTGCCAGCGACGACGCCAACTTTCCCTACGCCTTTGCAGCGCGATACGAAGTTCGGCTCGGCTCGGCGCTGCATCTCACACTCACGGTGGAAAACACAGGAAGTCTGCCCTTCACGTTTGAGGAGGCGCTGCACACTTATTTCAGTATTGGTGACGTACGACAGATACACATCGAAGGCCTGCATGACTGTCGTTACCTTGATCAGGCAGATCCCCACGGGCTCATCGTCAAGGAACAGCAGGGCGCTGTCCGCTTTACTGGTGAGACTGATCGCATCTACCGATCAAGCGGCCAAGTGCGCATCGTCGACCCAATCTTGAAGCGCACACTCACCATCGACAAGGAGCACTCGGCCAGCACCGTCGTGTGGAACCCATGGATCGACAAGGCCAAAACTATGAGCGATTTCGGTGACGACGAGTGGCCGTCGATGGTGTGCATCGAAGGCGGCAATCTGCGTGAATCTGCGGTGTTTCTTGAGGCCGGTCAGCGGCATGACATGCGCTACTCAGTGCACGTCGAGCCGATCGGCTGACCTCAAGACACACACGCTTCACTTCAAATCGAAGCGATCCAAGTCCATGACCTTGCCCCAAGCCGCAACGAAGTCAGACACGAACTTCTCCTTCGCGTCATCTGATGCGTACACCTCGGACAATGCCCGCAGCTGAGAATTTGAACCGAAGACCAGATCAACTGCGGTAGCGGTCCACTTCACATCGCCAGTTGCTCGATCAATGCCGTCGTACACGTGCACGTCTAACTGCGAGGTGCGCCACTGCGTGTCCATGTTCAGCAGATTGACGAAGAAGTCGTTGCT
>JAUSQD010000170.1 GCA_030652695.1 Actinomycetota bacterium | reverse complement strand
TTGGCATCGTTGGAAGTAGCAAGGTTGGGTCCGCTGGCGGGGTAGGCGCCGTCCTGCGTGTAGGCAGTCTCCATCAACGTTGCCACGTTGCGCACATCGGATTCAACTGATGCCGTGCGTGCGGAGTTGCGCTGGTTCAAGAATACGGGAATGGCAATTGCAGCAAGGATTCCGATGATGATGACGACGACGAGCAGCTCGATCAGGGTGAAACCCGAATCGCGTTCGTCCCGCGTACGTGAAAGGCGAGTGAGCATGTCTTGACTCCTGATCGAACGACCCCTCGACTGTGGGGTTTCAGCCCCCTGTGGGCCGACATGATCTGTTTCGGACCAAAATCTGCCGAGCACACCGCACTACTTGATCAATTCAAAGATGTTGAATATCGGCAGGTACATCGCGACGATCATTCCGCCGACCAAAGCGCCCAACAGCATGATCATGATGGGCTCAATCAGCGCCATAAGCTGCTCGGTCGTTGATTCGACTTCTTCGTCATAGAAGTCTGCGATCTTGGCAAGCATCTGATCCAGGGCTCCGGTGTCTTCGCCCACCGCGATCATTTGCACCACCATGTCGGGAAAAACAGGATGGCTCTGTAGGGGCCTTGCCATCCCAGAGCCCTGACTGACACTGGTCTTCACATCTCGCACCGCGTTGACGATCACCACATTCCCCGCAGTGCCTCCAACGATGTCCAACGCAGACAGAATCGGCACGCCTGCCCGCAGGAGTGCAGAGAAGTTGCGGCAGAAACGCGCCAATGCAATTTTGTGGAACAACTGCCCGAAGACAGGGATCTTGAACTTCAGGGGATCAACCACCGCCCGCAGACGCGGGTTGTTCTTGCTCTTTCGATACCAAGCGATCACGACGAGCAGCAGCCCGATCGCAGGCAGCATGATCACAGGATTCTTCACAAAGTTGGATACGGTCACCAGCATCTGAGTAGGTGCTGGCAGTTGGCCGCCAAGGGACGCGAACATGTCCGAGAACACTGGAACGACGAAGATCAGCATGGCCGCTGTGACCACAACAGCGATCACGCCCACAGCAATGGGATACGTCAACGCCGCCTTGATCTTTCCGCGCAGTCGAACATCCGCCTCGATCGACTCGGCGATCTGGAGCATGGTCTCGTCCAGGAAGCCACCCAGCTCCCCGGCACGGATCATGTTGACCATGAGCGGCGGAAACTCCTTGTAGCGAACCAGTGAATCCGACAGCGACGTTCCTCGTTCGACATCATCACGAACTTGCAGCAACAAGGCCTTGAGTCGATCACTCTCGGTTTGATCGGCAAGGATCACCAGGCAGCGCAGGATCGGCAGGCCAGCGCCAAGCATCGTGGCAAATTGCCGTGTCATGATGGCCAAGTCCTTGGCTTTGACCTGTGGCTTGCGCAAGTGGATCTCGCGATTCAAGCCAGCATGCTTGATCTCAACTGAAATCGGCGTCAGCCCGAGCTGTCGGATCCGCGTGAGCGCGTCAGCTTCGCTTGAACCCTTGATTCGCTGCTCGATCAGGCGCCCGTTGCGCGAGCGCGCGCGGACGAGATATTCAGTCTGAGGCATCGAGATCCCGCCCGAGCAACTGATCAAGTTCGCTGGAGTCCGAGCATTTCTCCAGAGCGTCCTCGTAGCGAACATGCCCAGCTGAGACCAATTCAGCCAGATGCTGGTTGAGTGTGTGCATCCCATAGCGCGAACCGGTCTGCAGTGCAGATGGGATGGACTGCAGCTTTCCCTCTCGGATGAGGTTGCGAATCGCCGGAGTTGCGATCAAGACCTCCGTTGCAGCGACTCGTCCAGTGCCGTCCACGGTCTTGCACAAGGTCTGGCACACGACTGCTTCCAGAGACGTTGCCAATTGTGTTCGGATCTGAGCTTGCTGGTCACCTGGGAAGACATCAATGATGCGATCGATCGTGCTCGCTGCCGAACTAGTGTGCAGAGTGGCGAAGACGAGGTGTCCGGTTTCTGCTGCAGTCAACGCGATGGCAATGGTCTCCAGGTCGCGCATTTCGCCCACGAGGATGACATCAGGGTCCTGGCGAAGTGCATGCTTGAGAGCATTGGCGAACGACCAGGTGTCCGTGCCGACTTCGCGTTGGTTGACTACGCATTGCTTATGCGCATGAACAAACTCCACAGGGTCTTCAATGGTCACAATGTGGCCCTTGCGAGTGCGATTGACACGATCGATCAACGCAGCCAACGTGGTGGACTTTCCTGACCCAGTAGGCCCGGTGATGAGCACGAGACCGCGAGGCAAGTCGGTGAGCTCAGCCAGCCTGGGAGGCATGTCGAGTGCTTCAAGGCTTCGGATCTCCCACGGAATCGAGCGAATCACTGCACCAATGGACCCTTGCTGTTGGAGGAGGTTCATGCGAAATCGAGCGGCCCCAGGCAATTCGTATGCAAGATCAAGTTCCTTGAGCTCCTCGAACACCTGCTTCTGACGGTCGGTCAAGATGGCATATATCGCCTCCCTGAGGGTGCGCGCCGTCATCGATGAGTAGCCATCAATCGGCTCCAGCTCCCCTCGGATCCGAACCATCGGTGGCGCGTTCATGCTGAGGTGGAGATCAGAACCACCAAGTTCAAGAAGACGCAGCAGCAGGGAATCCAGCATCAGCTCTGGAGTGGCCCTTGGCTCTCGTTCCACCGAAACGATGCCGATGTCCGACGCCAGCGGCGGCAGCGTTGGTGCATCAATTGCAGGAAACGACGCGGAAGTCGAGTGATCGCCGACCAGTGCAATCGGGGGCGTTGTTGGCAACGACATGAGCGAGGCTGGCAAGGCGGTCAAGGGCAAGACAAAGGCTTGGTCATCCATGGTTGCTCTCTCCTCGCTCAAGCGATGACACGAAGGACCTCGCTGATCGTCGTGACGCCCTGTGAGACTTTCAGCCAGCCGTCTTGCCGCAGTGTGCGCATTCCCGCCTCGATGGCAACCCGACGAATCTCATCGGAAGACGCGCGCTGGAAGGCCAGCTGGCCGATCTCTTCCGACATTGGCATCACTTCATGCAGGCCCATCCGGCCGCGGTAGCCAGTCTGCGCGCAACTGGAACAGCCCACTGGCTCAAAGAATGTGGGATCCAGCCCCGGCGGAAACTCGAATTGGGCAGCGGAGAGTTCCACCATCGACTTCAATGCTGGCCGCTTGCAGGTGGTGCACAAGCGTCGCGCCAATCGCTGGCTCGTGGCGCAGGCAAGAGCAGAACTCACAAGGAAGGGCTCAATTCCCATCTCGATGAGTCTGGTGATCACACCTGGCGCATTGTTGGTGTGCAGGGTCGTCAGCACAAGGTGACCCGTGAGCGCAGACTCGATGGCAATCTGCGCGGTCTCGTGATCGCGAATCTCGCCGATGAGAATCAGATCTGGATCCGCGCGCAGAATTGAGCGCAAGGCAGATGCGAACGTGAGTCCGGCTTTGGGATGAGTTTGAATCTGGTTGATGCCCGGTATCCGATATTCAACGGGATCTTCAACCGTCACGATATTGATCTCTGGTCGGGCAACAGTGTTCAACGTTGCGTAGAGGGTCGTGGATTTGCCCGACCCAGTTGGCCCACTGACAATCAACATTCCATTGGGGCGGTCATACGCATTTGTCCAACGCTCCAGATTCGGCGTGGAGAATCCGAGGTCAGCAAGAGTCATCTGGGCTGCCGAGTTGTCCAGAATTCGCATCACGATCTTCTCGCCCCAGACCGTGGGCAGGCAGCTCACGCGCAAGTCGATCTTCTTGCCATGCCAATACAAGGAGAGTCGTCCGTCCTGCGGCACGCGGCGCTCAGCGATGTCCATATCTGCCATGATTTTCAGACGTGAGATGAGTGCTGACTGCATTTCCTTCGGAGCAGAGCCCTGCTCCTTGAGCACTCCATCAATCCTGAATCGAATGCGGATGTGGTCCTCGCTGGGCTCGATGTGGATATCCGAGGATTTATCTGAAATCGCCTGACTCAACAGCAGATTGACGTAGCGGACCAACGGGGCATCAGCTGTGGCGACCACTGGCGCTTGAATGTCGATGACACGCTCATCGTCAAGCATCCCCTTCACCAGTTCGCCGAGCTCTGATTCCACGCGGTAGATCTGGTTCAATCGGATGGCGATCTCGGACTTCATGGCACACGCAAAGCGAATCGGATGACGGGTGATCGCCTCCAGATCCTCAGCGACCTGCCAGTTTGCGGCTGTTTGCGAATCGGTGACTACGACAAGAGTGTCTGCATCAAGGGCAATGGGAATCACCTGGTACCTGCGCGCTTGATCTCCGCTGATCACATTGGCCAGGCTCTGATCGATCGGGATGTTCAAGATGTCGACGAACTCAAGGCCCGCGGCCTGAACAGTTGCCCGAACCACGTCCTTCTTGGTGACCTTGCCCTGCTCCACCAGGACATTGAGCAAGGGCTCGTGGCGCTGATCTGCAATGCGTCCTGCTGCCAGCAGCTGTTCATGCGTGATAAGCCCACTTGCAACGAGGACATCACTGACTGAACTCTGGACGCTAGTCACGATAACCAGCCCTTCGGAGCGCAACAAGCAAGTCAGCTGGCCGGCTGGCGACTGCTTCTGCATCACCCACCGACACATCTCCGGCCAATACCAGGCGCACCAGATCCTGCTCAAAGGTGTGCATGCCGTAGTACTCACCTTCAGCAAGAATGGCGTGCAATTCTGACGTCTTGTCTGCGTCGCAGATCGCCTCTTTGACCCTAGGCGTGGCCGTTGCAATCTCACATGTCAGCACCCGTGCGTCACCGCGAGCCGATGAGACCAGAGACTGGCAGATGATTGCCTGCATCGACTCTGCAAACGAAGCTCGAACCTGACGCTGCTCATCAAGGGGAAATGCATCAACTACTCGGTGCACGACGTCAACGACAGAACGCGCATGCATGCTGGCAAGCACAAGGTGCCCGGTCTGTGCCGCATGCAGGGCCGTGCGCAATGTCTCGGCATCTCTGATTTCGCCAATCAGGATGACATCAGGATCCTGCCGCATGCCTGCGCGCAGAGCGCTGGCAAATTCCTTGGTATCAGTGTGCAGTTCGCGCTGGCTTACCGTTGACAGCTTGTTCGTATGCAGAAACTCGATCGGATCCTCGATTGTCAGGATGTGGCATCGTCGTTCGGTGTTGATGACATCGACCATTGCCGCCAGCGACGTTGACTTGCCAGAGCCTGTGGGGCCGCACACCAGCAGGATTCCTCCTGCTGCCAGCACCAAGCCGCGGACTGCCCGAGGCAGACCGAGTTCTTCGATGCTCTGTACCTGCTCGCGCACATGGCGCAAGACCATCGCGTCGGCCCCGCGAGTGCGATAGGCATTGACCCGAAAGCGTCCGGCGCCTTCCAAAGTGAGGGCGAAATCGCAGTCATGCTGATCGCGAAATGCTCGGACATCAGCTTCAGTCGACATCGCTTGATCAACCAGATCAGCGCAATCCTGCTCGCTGAGCTCAGGCAGGTCCAGCGGGTAGAGCTGCCCTCCTACGCGAAGCAGCGGTGGGTTGCCTGGCCGGATGTGCACATCTGAGGCGCCGTGAGCAACTGCTGCCTCCAGAATTGCCGCAAGCTGAAGCACCTGCTTCTCGGCGCCCGGGACCGCCCTGTGCTGCTGAGCGGACGGCGCTGACATGTTCTAGGTTTCGGCTCAACTCCAGTGAATCGGCACTCTTGAACTTGCCAGCTCAGTTCTTTCTCCCAGATTCCGGCCGATACCCATTGCGAACATCTGAGGGAGGCATGCATGGCCAAAGCTGGCTTCAGCATGGTTGGTCTTGATATTGGGACCAGCGGCATCCGAGCTGTTGAATTGCAGACTTCCCACAAGAGCCCTCAGCCCACCATTGCGCGGGCGGCATGGACGGCACTTCCCAGTGGCGTTCTGGATGACGGCGTCCTGCTGGACCCCAAGGCATTGACGAGAACTCTCAAGCAACTGTGGCGTCGAGGCCATTTCAAGCGACGCAAGGTGGCCTTCTCTGTTCCATCTGCAAGTGTGCTCACCCGCCAGATCGACCTGCCCTGGATGGAGCCCTCGGACTTTCGGTCTGCTTTGCGCTATCAGGCGATGGATGCACTGCCGATGGATATCGACTCTGTGCAGCTCGACTACCACCTGCTCGAGCGGCGCGTTCGCATTGATTCCAAGGGCAGCACTCACGATGAGAATCGGATCCTCATCGTGGCCGCAGAACTTGCACAGACCAGAGCCTTGGCTCAAGCCATCCGAGAGGCCAATCTTGAGCCAGTCATCGCCGACCATGCTCCATTGGCCTTGATCCGTTCAGTGTGCCAAGGGCAGGTAACGCGTGACAGTCACGTGCGAGCGATCGTAGACATCGGTGCGCAGCAAATGACGGTGATCGTCCATGCGCAGGGCCAGCCACTGTTCATTCGCGTGCTCAGTCCCGCTGGAGGATCCCTGGCCACCGAGGCAATTGCCGTGGAGTTAGGGCTGAGCCTTGACGAGTCCGAGCAACTCAAGCGAGCAACCGACCTCAATGCGCCAGTGCCCGTCTTGGTACCGGTGGCCGAATCAAGCGTCTTCAGTGCACCCTTTGACATCCCCTTGCCTGCGGAACGCCAACAGGACTCCAGAGTCGTCGGGGCCGTGAACTCGTGGGCGAGCTCCATCGTGACTGAGGTGAGAAATTCCCTGGACTACTACCACTCTGGCGAGCACGCAGCATCAGTCGTGGAGCTCACGTGTGTTGGCCAGGGCGCATCAATGCCTGGCTTGATCGAGCGCATTGCGACTCAACTTCCGTACCCGGTCACACAGGCCCCGCCATGGATGGGCTTGTCAGGTGGCGAGCGATTGAAGCATCAACCCGTCAATTCACAATTGGCCCTGGCCATTGGACTTGCCACAGCCAGGTCGACATGACCACCGACACCAGCTGGCGTCACAAGAGCATCGGAGACATCTTCTCTCGATCCGTGCAACGCCCAGACGTGCAGGAGGAGCGACAGTTGGCACTTCCGCAAGTCAATCTCCTGCCCTCGGACGTTGCTGAGAGCATCGCGCTGCGCAAGATCCGCCGAGCATCAATCCTTGGCCTGGTGTTGCTGTTCTTGGTTGCAGCGCTTGTCTGGGCGCTGCAGATACCCGGGATCCGCGCTTCCCAGGACTCCCTGTCGCAGGCGCAGGCCACCAATGCCGCTGAACAAGCGCAAGTCCAGGCTCTGGCACCCATTGCTCAAATGGTGGCCGAGATCAAACGACAACAGAGCCTGGTCAACACCACCATGGCCACTCAGCCGAAAGCTGCAGCAATCTCGTGGCGGCTGTTCGCGGCGGCGGCAAGCGCAGGTGCTCCTGCGATCCAGTTCACCACTTTGTCGATGTCCTATACGCCGGCTTCAGCGTCCGGGGCTGCTGAGTCCTCCTGCCCAGACCCCGATCCCTTTGCTCAGCGCATCTCCATCGGCTGCGTCACATTCAGCGCAACAGCCGCCAGCCGCGAGCAAGTGTCACGTCTGCTGACAGCGCTTGGAAAGGATCCACTGTTCGTTGGTCCGTACGTCAACAGTTCAATGCTGGCTGGTGCGACTGCCGGCGGCCAGCAGTCAGTGTCCTTCACTGGAACAGTCGGCATCTCCCCCATCGGGTTGGTCACGCCATTGACCAAGGAGCAAAAGGCCCTGCTGCTGAATCCACCTGCAGATTCCAGCAACAGCCCTGGAGGTGGGCAGTGAGGCGACTGAGCAAGGTGCATGTGTCTGGCATTCTCGCCCTGAGTGGTTTCGCCCTCTTGACTTTCCTGCTGTGGGCATTGGTCCTGGCGCCCAGGATCGCCACCGCCCAGGAGCTCAAAATGCAAACGGCACAGGTGGAGTCAGCCAATTTCTCCCTGGTGAAGAAGCACCAAGAGATACTCGCGCTCGGCGATCAAGCACCACTGTTGGCGCAGGAAGCACAACAGTTGTTTTCGCGGATGCCGCAGACAGCACAACTCGCCACCGTGTTGCGCCAGATCAATGCCGCCGCGCAGCGCGCGGGCATCAGTTCGCGCAATGTGCAGGTCATCAATGCCACGATTCCGCAGAGCGTGGACCTGGAGAGGGATGCCCGGCAGGTCGGTGCCGCTGCTGCCGTTGACGTCGGAGTTCACCTGGCGACCATGACAGTCGAAGTCACGGTGACTGGCTCCAATGCACAGCGATTGGCGTTCCTTGCTCTGCTCCAGAACTTGGACCGCGGCTTGCTGATCACTGGCACGAGCGCGGTAAGCGACGGAGCCAAGGCCAATGCCGGCACGATGACTGTCATCGGCACGATGTTCGTCCTGGAGTCCCGACTGCCAGATCTGGTGGCAACGGCCCAGGAGATCATCCAGCGAGCGCGTCAGGATGCAAGCGAATCCTCGCTCGCAGACTAGGAGCTCAACTCAGGCAATGCTGTCAGGAAGCGAGCGCCATCTGGCTCGCCCAGCCCATGTGCCAGTGCCTCGCGAACGGTGGTCAATGCCTGATGAAAATCCTCGGGCAGACCCCTGAGTTCGCGCATCGCACACGTGGCCAGTTCCCAACGCAGTTCCACCGTCCAGAGTCCGTGATCTCCAGCCGCCTCTGCCGACTCCACGAGATAGGCCTCCAAGGACAGCACATCGCTTTGGTAGCAGAGCTCTGTGGCAGATCGGTGTTCTGAGCGAGCGCGAGCAGAGAGGGCTTCCAACATCAGTTCATCAGCAGAGCGTCGGCGCCGCACGCAGAACTGCGTCGATGTGAGCCCCTGCAAGCGAACACGCGCTCCATGACGAAGTACCTCACGAGAGGGAGCGGCCAATGGCCCCAGATACGTGATGTCAGGCAGTCGCCCTGTCACTTCCATGGCCATGTCGCGAGGAAGGGAGCGAAACAACTGGTCACGGACTCGCAACTGCATCTCCGCCACTGATTCTGCCTCCAATGCATCGGGCAGAGTCGGATCAAAGGCGGCAAGCAAGCCCTGAGCTTCGGAGAAATACCTCCGGGTTGATGCCTTTTGGCCGAGTACCACTCGCTCGTACAAACTGGTCTGCATCAGTGAGATATCTGCGCCCCAGGCGAAGATCAGTGCCCCAAGCGCTTCCCCCTCTGCCGCTTGGCGACGAGAGGCCCGTTCAAACACACGCGCCCGATGCAGGGTCTGCTGATAGATCGCGTCGGTGGAGGACTGATCACCGTTGCGCACTGGACTCCAACCTTTGGACCACCAATTGTACGCGGCCATCGGATGGCTATCGGTCCGAAACCCATCCTGAGACTCCAGACCTCGAAGGGTGGGTGATGTCTGCGATGCCGCGTCGCATGCCCATGCTCCAACGTGACAGCCGGTCTGAGGCTGGATTCACACTGATCGAAGTGATGGCTGCGATGGTCGTGTTCGCAGCCCTCGCCTCAGTCGTGTTCTCGATCTTGGTCAATTCCCTTCAGACAACTCAAGAGAACTCTCAAAGGGTGATCGCCGCCAATCTGGCGCAATCGCACATCGATTCCCTGAGGCTGCTGGGCACCAGCGCCATC
>JAUSQD010000109.1 GCA_030652695.1 Actinomycetota bacterium | reverse complement strand
GCGCACGCACGTCATCGGGCTCAACTGATGGGAAGACTCCAATGCGCAGCTGATTGCGGCCGAGCTTGCGGTAGGGCTCTGTGTCGACAATGCCATTGGCGCGCAGGGCCTTGGTGATCATGGTTGCGTCGACTGCGTCGTCAATGTCGATCGTTGCCACGACGCCAGAGCGCTTGGCCGGATCCTTGACGAACGGTGTTGCCAAAGGATTGGCCTCGGCCCAGTCGTACAGGAGTCCGGTGGATTCCGCGGTTCGTGCCGCACACCAGCTCAAGCCGCCATTGCCGTTGAACCAGTCAACCTGCTCGGCCATCATCAAGATCGTTGCCAGCGCAGGGGTGTTGTATGTCTGGTCCTGAACTGAGTTGTCGACCGCCGTCTGCAGGTCAAGGAATGGCGCGATCCAGCGGTCAGTTGTCTTGATCTCGGCAACACGTGCCAAGGCCGCGGGAGACATCAGCGAAAACCACAGGCCACCGTCTGAGCCAAAGCTCTTCTGTGGCGCGAAGTAGTAGGTGTCGAACTGCGCCGGATCCACCATGAGGCCGCCGGCCGCTGATGTGGCATCGATGATCACCAGAGAGTCCGCATCTGCGCCGGATACCCGCATTGGCGTGATGGCCACTCCGGTGGATGTCTCGTTGTGCGGTGAGCAGTAGGCATCGACTCCAGCCTCAGCGACGAAGTCAGGCGCATCGCCGGGCTCGGCAGTGCGAATGGTGGGTTCGCCCAGGAAGGGAGCGTCCTTGACTCCACTGGCGAACTTCGCCCCAAACTCGCCAAAGGAAAGGAACTGCGCGCGATCTCGAATCAGACCAAATGCCGCTGCATCCCAGAATGCGGTGGAGCCGCCGTTGCCAAGGATCACCTCGTAGCCATCTGGCAGGTTGAACAGGTCTGACAGCCCAGAGCGCAGGCGACCGACCTGTGATTTCACTGTCTTTTGGCGATGGCTGGTGCCGAGGTAGGTCTTCCAGACTCCCGCGAGTGCATCGATTTGCTCTTGGCGAACCTTGGAGGGTCCGGCGCCGAAGCGGCCATCAGCCGGCAGGAGTGCAGCAGGAATCTGGATGTTGTCGGGCACAGAACGCTCCATTGACTTAATTGCTGGGGACCCACGCTCGTCGACCTCAGATGTGGCCGCGGATGAGGCGCCCGTGGTGGGCGCAGGGGAGAGTCTAGGCACTCTTGGAGCAGTCCCAAACTGGCTGTCGAATCAGCGCTTGAGGTAGTTCCGAGCAAGCATGGCAACCAGGGCATCCACGCTCATTCCACGATCCTGAGCCTCCACGCGCAGGGCCTTTCTGATGGATTTTGGAATTTCAATGGTCAATTCCACGAGCTTGTCCTCTTTTGGCCCAAGCAGGGCATCTGAGGTATTGCCGGAGTTCAGGGGTGCACGCTCGCCCACATCCCGCGGCAGGGTTGGGTGCCAAACGGCGTCGCTTGCCCGCGACAGCGCTGCCCGCGGAGTGGAGTCAAACTCTGGCTTTGCATCGCTCATCGTTGTTTCTCCATTGTGCGAATGGCAGGGGTGAGTTCGTCATAGAGGGCATCGAAGATGCCAGCGAGCTCGGTGCCTGCGGGTGAGTCCCAGGCATGGATCGGCATGCCGGCTGCCTCTGCCTGCTGAATGGCATTTCTCTCCGGAATGATCTGATCGCTCACCAAGGAGCCGTAGGACTCGCGCAGCTCTTCAATTCTCATCCGCTGCTCTGCAACTGATGGACGAGCCTTGTTCACCACGATTGCCGCAGGCCTCATCAGGGGATTTGTTGAACTGCGAATGACATCGGCAGCTTCAATGGCCTGCTCGGCACCGCGCAGTGCAAAGAAACCGGGCTCAGTGACGATCACTGCACAATCACTGGCGCTCAGCGCGTTGCGCGTCAATTCACCAAGGGATGGTGGACAGTCGATCAGCACCAGGTCATAGGAACGCGGCAGGCTGGCCAAACTGGCTCGCAGTCGAAGCGATGAGTGCCGGCCCTCAACTGTGTTGCGATGTTCAAGGGCTCGTTCGGCGGCAAGGACGTGAACCTTCTTGCCCCAGGGCGAGTGTTCGACAGCCTCGACGGCGATTCCAGGGCGAGCATCAGCCAGGACATCGTTGATCGTGAACAGAGGCTTCTCCACGTTCAGGCCCATGGTGGCGTTGGCCTGCGGATCCAGATCGATGACCAGTACGCGGTGCCCACGCGCCCAGGCAGCGCTGGCAAGCCCCAGGGTGACCGAGGTTTTCCCGACCCCACCCTTCATGGAGACGATGGAAAAGGTGGGCATGGGGCCACATCGTACGTGTCAGCGCTGGCTTGGTTGCCGAATCAATGCGTAGTCGTCCAGGGCCACGAGTCTCTCGGCGGCATGGTCAACCAGTCGCGGTGAGTAGCCACCTGCATAGCCGTCAGCGTGCTTCCAAGGCTCATGTGCCCTTGAGCCCTCAAGGTGTCCAAGCTCTGGCACATAGCGCCGTACGTAGTCACCGGTCGGGTCGAACTTCACTCCCTGCAGGACGGGGTTGAACACCCGGTAGAAGGGGGAGGCGTCAGTACCGCAACCGGCCACCCACTGCCACCCATGGCTGTTGCTGGCCAGGTCTGCATCCCGGAGCTGCTGCATGAACCACGAAGCACCCCGCTGCCAGGGCAGGTGCAGATCTTTGACGAGGAAACTGGCCGTGACCATTCGCACGCGATTGTGCATCCACCCCTCTGACAGCAGTTGGCGCATTCCGGCATCGACGAGTGGATAGCCGGTGGCGCCCAGACGCCATTGTTCGAATGCGAACTCGGCCTGCTCGCCCTCGGCCCATCTCATGGCATCGAAGCGCTGATCAAGGCTGAGGCGGGCAGAGTCGGGAGAGTGGAACAGGACATCTGCATAGAACTCTCGCCAACACAGTTCTTTGCGGAAGACCTCGTCAGCTGGCGAAAGCGCACTCAGCATGGAGCGAGGGTGGATCTCTCCCCAGCGCAGGTGGTGGCTCATGCCACTGGTCGCTGCGAGATCGGGCCTGTTGCGTTGACTTGAATACCGAGCAAGCTCATGCTCTTGAAACCATTTCCACTGTTCCCATGCCGCCGCTTCACCTGCGGGGGGAAGCGGAAAGCCTTCGCGCAGTGGCGGTATGGACGGAAGGCTTTGGCTGCCGTCAATACCGATGAAATCTTGTTCGATCGTTTGTGCGGGCAATCGCCATCCGTGCTCGAGCCAGGCGCGATAGAACGGAGTGAACACGCGGTATGGCTGTCCGTCAGATTTGGTGACTCGTCCAGGTGAGATGGCATAGGGCGAGCCAGTTCTCACCAGGGGGACTGCGCCGAGCAGCCTGTCGACCTCCGCATCGCGCCGGCGGCCATATGGACCGAAATCCTCGGAGATGTGCACGCTGGCGGCGTTGATTGACCTTGCCAGTTCGGGAATCAACACTCGTGGGTCACCCAGCCTGATGTGCAAGCTTCCCTTCAAACTGTCATCGAGTGAATTCAATGACTGCAGAAGGTATGCCCGGCGTACTTCGCCAGCTGAATCCCACAGGAGTGGGTCGATGATAAAGACCGGCAGGACTCCAATATTTCGCCCTGCGCGATCGGCATCCAGTGCCGCGTTCATCGCTGGGTTGTCGCCCAAGCGCAGATCGCGGCGAAACCACATGATCGTGGACATCTCTGCAGCGTAGAACGCACACAGGTGTCTGGAGCGCTCGGCCATCTGCCATAGGCTGAGCCTTGCTCAAGAGCACATGCCATGCGAGTAGGGAAGGGGCAATGTGACTGCCCTGATTGATACCACCGAGATGTATCTGCGCACCATCTTCGAACTTGAAGAAGAGGGAATTGCGCCAATGCGTGCTCGGATCACCGAGCGACTGCACCAAAGTGGCCCCACAGTTTCGCAAACCGTCGCGCGCATGGAACGTGATGGTCTCGTCGTGGTCACTGCAGATCGCCAACTGCAGTTCACCGATGAAGGCCGCGAGGCCGCCATTCGAGTGATGCGCAAGCATCGCCTCGCTGAGTGCTTGCTGGTCTCGGTACTTGGGCTTCCGTGGGAAGACGTGCACATCGAGGCATGCCGCTGGGAGCACGTCATGAGCGAAACTGTTGAGCTTCGACTGCTCGAAATTCTGGGACACCCCACAGAGTCGCCCTATGGCAATCCCATTCCTGGTCTTGACATTCTGACCCCGGACTCGGGTGGTTCGCCCGTGGACATCATCGGCTTGTTGCCGTTGAGCGAAGTGGCCTCGCCAGAGGTCCAGCGGGTGAAGATTCGTCGTCTCGCGGAGCCAGTGCAGGAAGACGCCACAGCGATGGCTCAACTGCGTCGGGTCGGCGCTACTCCAGGATCAACTGTGGTGGTCAATCGCACTCTGGGCGGCATCCACATCGGCATCAGTGGCGAGTATGCAGAAATCAGCGATGAGGTTGCTCAGCACGTGCTTGTGCAGTTGCAAGCCTGATCACACGACATCGAGCTGCATGCGCAGCGGCACTCCTGACAGGTAGCCCTCGGTCAACTTCACTCCCAGTGTCTGATGAAGCTGAATGGTGTTCAAGTCAAAGCCGAGACGTGATGCAGCCATGTACAGGCGCCAAACGCGGGCAGTGCCAAGCCCGGCCTCCTTCACGGCTTCGTCCCAGTGCGCCTCAAGGTTTTCGCACCAGTGCTTCAACGTGAGTGCGTAGTGCTCGCGCAGGTTCTCTTCATGACGAATCTCAAATCCTGCGGTGTTCATGGTGCTGATCAGGTGCCCCGGACCAGAGAGTTCACCGTCGGGAAACACATATCGATTGATGAAGGAAGTCCGGTAGTGCGAAGGCTCACTGTCATTGGGACGCGTGATGGTGTGGTTCAACATGCGCCCGCCCTCGCGCAGCTTCTTGTACATGAAGCTGAAGTACGAGGGGTAGTTTGCCCGGCCAATGTGCTCGGTGAGTCCGATGGATGAGATGGCATCGAAGTTCTTCTCTGGCACGTCGCGGTAGTCCCCAAATCGAATCTCGGCGAGGTCGCTGAGCCCGGCGTCGGCAATTGCCTGCTGTCCCCATTCAGCCTGCTGCGCTGACAATGTGACACCTATGGCCTTGACGCCGTAGTGCTTCACCGCGTGCAGGACCATGCCACCCCAGCCGCAGCCAACATCGAGCAATCGCATGCCTGGTTGCAAACCAAGCTTGCGGCAGACAAGATCGAATTTGGTCTCCTGTGCCTGCTCAAGGCTTGCGGACTCATGTGGAAAGACGGCGCACGTATATGCCATCGATGGCCCCAGGACCCAGTTGTAGAACTGATTGGAGACGTCGTAGTGGTGATGGATTGCGTCTGCATCTCGATCCTTGGAATGCCGCCTGCCCGAGAGCTTTCGCTCCTGAGGGGGAGGTGACGGACGAGACATCACATATGGCAGCAGCTCCTTGGCCAAGCGCGCCTTCTCTTTCACTGTGAGATGGGAGGTGTCCAGCGGATACAGCCTGGCGAGTGCCTCGTAGGTGTCGCCAATGATTTCCAGGTCACCACTCACGTAGGCCCGGGCCAAACCCAGTTGGGACCTTGCTGTGGCGATGTACTGCGCGCCACGTGGATTGCGAAGCTCGAGGGTGACTTCAGCATCGGGTGGACCGGCAGTGGACCCGTCAAATGCACGGAAGCCAACTCCGCGTTCGGCCGGCACGATCGTGGCAAAGACCTGGGAGAGTGTCATCGCTGTTCCACCACCTTTTCGTACAGACCCAGCAGGCGACCTGCGGGGTCATACCGTGTTTTCAGTTGCGGGTACTCAGTACCTCCATAGATCGACCAAAACGTGGGGCGATCGTAGAACGCCGTTGAATACAAGGACTTGCGGCCTTCCAATTCAGTTACTTTGGCTTCAATTCGGCGATTGATGAGACCAGCTTTGGGGTCCTGATCGGCGCTGACTTCAACGCTGGACCAGAAGCCGACATTGACGTAGGTCTTGTCTGCATCAAATTCATAGAGTGGCCACCGAGCATTGGCATCACGCTGCCTGAGCGGACAGATCCAGATCGGGCTGATGCCCACCTCGCGATGGAAGAACTCCAGAAACTCAGGCAACTTCTCGATGGGCACTTCGATGTCTTGCACAACTGCCTCGCGCTGCGGTTTGCCCTGCAGACGATTGAGCTTGCCCGAGATGTCATATCGATGGTCCAGGGCGATGAACTTCCAGTAGACGTCGCTGCGCAGTTGTGATTTCGGCCAGAGCTTGCGCACCAAGGGCTGCTGGGCGCCGAAGGCGCGTGAACACCAGAACCAATCGGTATCCCAGCGCCACAGGAAATCGTGAATGGTCAGGTAGTCGTGCTTGCGCGTCGGGATCGACCGGTAGTAGATCTGACTATCGGTGTAGTCACTGACCTGAACGTGTTCCGGAAGCTCAGTGCACATCGTGCCAACAGTCAGATAGTGCTCGCGCTCTGAGAAGACTGTGCCGTCAATGAAGTCGACTTGCTGGCCTTCGTGCTTGCCAAGCTCTGTGATCCGCGCGATTGCCTCAGTCATCTGGATGGCAGATGCGAAGGGCAGGTGACGCAGATGCACGTATGGGAGTGCGGCTTGGAGTTCGATGGTGATGCGCAGGGCATAGCCAAGGGATCCATAGGAGTTGGGGAAGCCGTAGAAGAGATCACGATGGGGGTCATCTGGTGCGCCGGTGACGGTGAGCACTTCACCAGCACCAGTCAGGATGTCCATCTCCAGAACTGACTCATGTGGGCAGCCCTGTCGGAAGCTTGCTGCCTCGATGCCCATGCCCGTGACCGCTCCGCCCAAAGTGATGGTTCTCAACTGGGGGACGCACATCGGCATGAGTCCGTAAGGCAAGGTGGCAGCGACGAGATGCTCGTAGGTGGTCATGCCAAGTACCTCAGCAGTGCGGGATTCGGGATCGATGCGCAAGACACCGTCAAAGGCGCCGACGTCAAGCCCAGGACCGCCAATGGAAGCCCGAGGCCGAAACAGATTTGACGTGGGTTTGGCCAACCTGACCGCTGAGCCCTGAGGGATTTGTGCAAATTGCTCTGCTATCCGGGCAACCAAAAGTTCGTACCGTTGATCAGCTGAGGATGCCAGCATGAATTCAACGCTAGTCGGTACGTGTGTACTCGCGCAAAGTCTGCGATAGGAGATGATGAGGCGGTGAAGCTCTCCCGATGGTTGCCACCCGTACTCGGATTTGCTGTCTTCCTTTTGACCCTCTTTGGATTTGGCATTGTTGCGGGTGATTGGACCTCTCGGAATCTTGAGATGAAGGCCTTGGTCAGTGCCGTCGAAGAGTCAGAATCCGCAATGCAGTGGAGCGATGAACAGATCCAAGGCATCATCGAGGAGTCGGGTGCAAACGGAACGTTGACGCCTGCACAGCAGAAGCAGGCCTTTGAAGATCTGACGGAAGCTGCACTTGCCGGCAGTTTCGCAATCGGTGCAGCTGGCGAGGGTGTGGCAAAAGTCAGCGTGCTCCCATGGCATGGCGATATCAAGCGTGCACAGGACGCGTACCTGGCGCACAACCAAGCGTGGCTGGACTATATGGAAGAAGCCACGGATGACCCGACCGTGCTGTTCAAGTCGCAACCAGACATCAACAGCACCTTTGAAGCGGCCGAGCCCTTGATGAAGACAGCAGTGCCCATTCCTGCCCTGTTTGACCTGAAGGAGCGCGTTGCGACAATCTTTGCGCCGCAAGAATCAACTGGGCCCACTCAAGAGGTGGCTCTGAACGCTGCCTTCTCGCCTGCACTGATCGGCTAGATGGTTCGCTCGCAGATCTGTAGGGGGCAGGGTGCAAAGTGAACTGACCTGGTTCGCCAGCGCTGCTGTCGTGGCGTTGATCGTGGCGGCCCTCGTGCGTCAACGCGGCTACAGCATGGCCTTGCCAGTGATGGGCGTTGGCGTGGTGGTCAGCCTGCTGCCAGTTGGACCCGATGCCCCACCCGATCCTGGTCTCGTTCTCATCTTGATTCTGGCGCCCCTGGTGTTTGGCGAAGCCTTGGGTTCTTCGTATCTGGATATTCGACGAGTCCGCAAGCAGGTGATGTATCTCGCCGTCGGGCTGGTGGTGATCACGACATTTGTGGTGGCGTTCATTGCACACGCCATGGTCGGGATGCCCATTGCATTGGCATGTGCGCTTGGCGCAGTGCTCGCGCCCACTGACGCAGTTGCCGTGAGTTCGATCGCGCGCAAGGTTCGTCTTCCCCGCTGGGCAATCTCAATTCTCGAAGGTGAAAGTCTGGTCAATGACGGCACTGGGCTGACGGCGCTTCGAGTCGCGGTTGTTGCAGCCACGGCTGGCACGATCACCATTGCTGAAGTCGGCTGGGTCTTCTTCTTGGCCGTATCCGTCGGCGTTGGCATCGGCCTGATCGGCGGCTGGGTGCTGGCTTGGGTCATCGCGCGCAGCACCGATGCGGTAGCCGCCAACAGCCTCACGCTGATTGCTCCGTTCTTCCTCTACTACGGCGCAGAGCACTTTGAAGGCTCCGGCATTCTTGCGGTCGTCGTCGCTGCCCTGTTCATTGCTCACAGTCAGACTTCAGACCCTCGTCAGGAGAGTCGACTCGATGGAGCCGCACTCTGGCGGCATGTCACCTTCATTCTGAAGGCTCTCGCCTTCTTCCTGGTTGGCATCGAAGTCCCTGACACCTTCCTGGCCTTGTCCAGCCAAGAGCGCGAGCAGGTGGGCCTGCTCGTCGTCGTGATCGTTCTGGCATTGATCATCAGCCGAGTGATCTTCGTGATGACCATGCTCGGAACAAGCAAAGACCGCGCCTCCGATGATTGGCGGGTCGTGCTCGTCGCAGCCTGGTCAGGAGCGCGTGGGCCGGTATCGGGCATGGCTGCCTTCTCCATTCCGCTGACTCTTGACACTGGTCAACCCTTGCCATTTCGCAACTTGATCCTGGCTACCACCTTCGGCGTCATCGTGATCACCTTGCTTCTGTCATCGACCATGGGTCCCTTGGCGCGACTTCTGAAAGTTCCCCCGGCAGATGACTCGATCTTGATTCGCCGAGTTGACATTGCATTGGCACACGCAGCGGCGGCTCAGCTCGACGAAGCAGTGGAGCAGTCAGCGCTGCAAGGAGACCCGCTGCCGCGCAATGTGGTCGAGCCATTGAAGCGAGGGGTCAGGCTTCGGCTTGAGGCGCTGGAAGAGTCCGATGCTGACGAAGGCGAGTTTCGGTCGCACCAGGGCATGGATCTTGCGCGGCTGATGCTTCGTGCCGAACAGGAAGAACTCCTGCGGATTCGCACGGAGGAAGGATTGCCTGACGGCATCGTTCGACCGATGCTTGAGCAACTGGAGATTCGACGCCTAGCGCTGGAATCGCACAGCAACGGCCCCCAGCACAGCTAGCTGTTAGGAGATTCGCACGACTGCGGTAGGCGGGGATTCGGGTGTGCGCCCCTGCGGGGTTGTGGCGCTTACCGTGAATCGATATTTGCCCTTGAGTCCGGCAGCAGAACAGTTCAATGTTACCGACGGGTTCACAATGCGGCAGGCCACTCTTCCCTGTTGATCGATGATGCGATATCCGCTGACCACTGGATAGTTCAGTGCGTCCACGGTAAATCGAACTCGGGATCCAGACTTCACCGTCTTCGGCGGGTTGGGGCGGACAACGGTCGGTGCAGGCACATTGACTGCATCGCCCTCGCCCTGGGCATTGACGCTGCGAAGTGTTGCGCCTTCGGTGTGCGGGAAACTGCAGTAGGGCTGGGTCGCAGTGCAGACGATGACGCCAGCTGCATCGCGGAGTTCGTAGCCCACCACCGATTCGGGAGCCGTAGCTGGCGCTGACCACCACACCGTGTCGACCCCATTCAACGAGGTTGTGAGTGGAGCAATGGGAGCGCTGGGAATGGTCGGGTATCCGGCAGCCGCCAACGCAGGATTCAAGAGCGAGAGGTAGCTGATCGCGACAAATCCCTGAGCCGTGCGTGACTGGCCATTGCAGTTGCCGCCGGCAACTTCACCCAAAAGCAAGGTCCGATCCGGGAGAGTGAGGAACTGCGGTGCGCCGCTGTCGCCTGGGCAGGTGTCGCTGGAGTCCACGGGGGTCGACCAGATCACCAGACCATCGGTCGCGCGCCTGTTGGATTCAACTTCACTGAGGGTGAAGAGCCCGGCGCGCGGCATTGGTCGACCTTGATCTGTGGCGCTCGTTCGTCCGTATCCCACGATGCTTGTCTGAGTTCTCGCGTCGGCCAGCCTTTGAATCTCTGTGCGATCAGCCAGCCGCGTGAATGCTGAAGGAGCCAGATCCGTGTCGAGAACGATGACAGCGATGTCGTTGCCCACAACGAACGGCGAGGTGTGCGCGTACGCCTGACCCAAGGCAATGCTTGTGACTCGTACTCGTGGCCCACCCTCCGGCCCACCTGCGCTGACCAAGGGTCCTGGTGCTCCGGGCGCCAGCGCGAACACACGGCCCGGTACGACTGCTTGAGTCGATCCGTTGTCCGTGACGCAATGCGCCGCAGTGATCAGCACGCGCGGTTTCCACACGGCTGCGCTGCAGGAGTCATAGGTGCGGCCATCGGCGCTCATGACGATCAATTGCGCGGTATGTCCGTCGCCTGGGGCTGGAGTGCCCCGCAGGATTGTGGGCAGGCCCTGGGCTGAAGTCGACAAGAGGGACAATCCCAGGGTCAGGGCCAAGGCCAAGCGGATGCGCACTCTCTGAGGATATGTCGGGGGCCTCACAACTCAAGCCACGACAGCGTTCGCTGGCCGAAGTGCCCTGGTATCGGATTGCGGGCAAATCGTGACGCGTAGGTGCATGAGGGGAAACTTTTCGGAAGTACTGTGCTCGCATGGCAAAGGGTGGATCATTCCTCGCCGACTTCGACGACCGCGGAAACGCGCGAAGCAGCCTGCCGATCGGCAGATTCCCAGGCCGCGTCTGGATGATCATGCTGTGGCTTGCCTTCAGCTCAATCAAAGTGCTGTCACCGCTGGTCACAGGAATTGTCGAAACTGGATCCGAATACACCCGCTGGGTGATCGTGGTGTTCAGCACTGCGTCCTTCATTGCCCTGTGGATCATGGCCGCGCGCACTCCGCAGTGGTTCCTCAAGATTCAAGTTGGAGTCGGAATCCTCGGCCTTTGTGCCATGTCATATTCTGCGCCGTCGCTTCTGGTGACGGCCACCCTTGCCTGGGGATTCATGGCCTTGGCGTGCTACACGGCTTGCTGGTTCTCTTGGCGCTTCACGATTGCTGAGGTCATCT
>JAUSQD010000159.1 GCA_030652695.1 Actinomycetota bacterium | reverse complement strand
GTAGGGCATGATGCCGAGCGCGAAGATCGACAGCTGCAGCAGTGCGCCACCGCTGAACAGGTTGATCATCGCGTAGACAGAGTTGCCTTCGACGACATCGACGCAGCGCTGGACAGCCGAGTAGTCAATGCCAGGGGTCGGGACTACCGAGCCCAAGCGGTAAAGAGCGATAAGGCCAAGGGTGAACAGGATCTTCTTGCGAAGGTCCGGAGTCCGCAGGGCAGAGCCGAACGCACTGATGTGCACTGTGCCTCCTGCCTAGCGTTCGGTTACGGTCCCACCTGCAGCGATGATCTTGTCACGAGCCACTGTTGAGAATGCATCCGCACTCACAGTGATCGCCACGCTGATCTCGCCCTGGCCAAGAACCTTGACTAGCTGACCCTTGCGAACTGCTCCGCGGGCTACCAACTCGTCAACGGTGACTTCGCCGCCTTCAGGGAACAGCTTTTCGATCATGGCCACATTGACAACCTGGAACTCAACGCGGTTGGGGTTCTTGAAGCCCTTGAGCTTGGGCAGGCGCATGTGCAGAGGCATCTGGCCGCCCTCGAAGCGGGCAGGAACCTGGTAGCGCGCCTTGGTGCCCTTGGTGCCACGACCGGCGGTCTTGCCCTTGGAGGCTTCACCACGACCCTTACGGGTGCGCTCAGTCTTTGCGCCCGGGGCTGGGCGAAGGTGATGGACTTTGAGTGCCATGGTTACTCGACCTCTTCAACTACAACGAGATGCTGCACGGTGTTGACCATGCCGCGGATTTCTGGGCGGTCTTCCTTGACCACGGTGTCATTGATTCGCTTCAACCCAAGTGAGCGCAAAGTGTTGCGCTGTCCTTGAGTTCCGCCAATGCCTGACTTCTTCTGGGTGACCTTCAAGCTCGCCATTACGCACCGATCCCTGCTGCACGAGCGCGCAGCAACTGCGGCGGTGCAACTTCTTCGACTGTCAGACCACGGCGGGCAGCGACCTGCTCAGGGGACTCAAGGCCCTTCAACGCTGCGATGGTCGCGTGGACCACGTTGATCGCGTTGTCTGAACCCATCGACTTGCTGAGGATGTCGTGGATGCCAGCGCATTCCAGGACTGCACGCACCGGGCCACCGGCAATGACACCGGTACCGGGGGCAGCTGGGCGCAGCATGACCACACCTGCGGCTGCTTCACCTGTGATGGGGTGAGGAATGGTGCCCTGGATGCGAGGAACCTTGAAGAAATGCTTCTTGGCCTCTTCAACACCCTTGGCGATTGCTGCTGGCACTTCCTTGGCCTTGCCGTAGCCAACACCGACCATGCCATCGCCGTCACCGACAACGACGAGGGCGGTGAAGCTGAAGCGACGACCACCCTT
>JAUSQD010000106.1 GCA_030652695.1 Actinomycetota bacterium | reverse complement strand
GTGGGCCAGACCGGCAAGACCGTTTCGCCTCAGCTCTACATCGCCAACGGCATCTCCGGTGCAATCCAGCACCGCGCCGGCATGCAGACCCCCAAGATGATCGTGGCTGTGAACAAGGATGCAGAAGCACCGATGTTCGAGCTCGCAGACTTCGGCGTGGTCGGTGACTTGTTCGTCGTGCTGCCCCAGCTGACCGAAGAGGTCACCAAGCGCAAGGGCTAGTCAGCACAAGCACGTCAAGCAAAGCCCCCAACACGATCCAAAGTTGGGGGCTTTGCTTTGTCCTTTTTTGGGCCTGCCGTTCGTCCCTAGGATGAAGCTGGCGAACCGCGCCAGCCGCATAGGAGGTCGCAATGCCCGAGTACGTCGCAATCGTGTACAGCAAGGACGTCGACTGGAGTCACCCCGACAATGCCGCAGAAATGGCTGAATACGGGGCATTCAATGAGGCGGCGGCAGCGGTCATTCGTGGTGGCGCAGCCCTGTATCCCACGGCAACTGCCACCACTGTGCGTGTGTCTGGTGGCAAGGGTGGCGATATCTTGTCCACAGATGGGCCATACGCTGAAACCAAGGAAGCACTGACTGGCTTTTTCATTTTGGAGTGCGCGGACTTGGACGAGGCCATCGCGACCGCAGCGCTGATTCCAGCCGCCTGGAATGGCGCAGTTGAAGTTCGCCCTGTCCTGCCAATCATGTGAGGACTCCTCGTTGACCACAGAGGAGCCTGTCTCGCCCGCGCAAGCAGCTGAGCGTGCAATTCGTGCTGACTATTCGCGGATCCTGGCCACCCTGATCCGAATGACCAGAGATGTTGATTTGGCGCAGGATGCCTTGCAAGAGGCAGCCGTGCGTGCACTGCAAACCTGGCCACGCGATGGAGTGCCAGATGAACCGCGAGCCTGGCTGACTGTGGTGGCTCGAAGGTGCGCAGTGGATCGCATTCGCCGCGACAAGGCGCGAGAGGGCAAGGAGGCTGAATCCGTGTGGCTACTTGAGCATGAGCCTCCAGAGCCGGAGGCCTCCGTCGTGCGTGATGATCTGTTGCGCCTGGTCTTCACCTGCTGTCACCCGAGCCTGTCCCTTGATGCTCAGGTCGCCTTGAGTCTGCGCACTCTTGGCGGCCTGAGCACAGGTGAAGTGGCGCGGGCCTTGATGGTGCCCGAGGCGACGATGGCCAAAAGGCTGACCCGCGCGAAGCAAAAGATCCAACAGGCGCACATCCCCTATCGAGTGCCGTCGGATGCTGAGCTTCCTGGGCGATTGCCTGCGGTCCTGTCCACGGTGTACCTGATATTCAATGAGGGCTACGCCGCGGCCAACGGTGAAGACGCCATGCGTGCAAATCTGGTCGATGAGTCGATTCGGCTGGGTCGGCTGCTGCATCGGCTCATGCCTGATGAAGCATCGATCTCTGGCCTGTTGTCTTTGATGCTGCTGCAGGACTCGCGCAGGGCTGCCAGGGTCGACCGCGATGGCGCCGTGGTGTTGCTGGCTGATCAGGATCGCGGGCTTTGGCGTGAGGATTTGATTCGCGAGGGCGTGGAACTCGTGGGTGAAGCGCTTCGACGAACCCCAGAAGTTCCTGACCCGTACGCAATGCAAGCTGCCATTGCCGCCTGTCACGCAATTGCAGCGGACTATGCGAGCACTGATTGGGACGCGATTATTTCGTGGTACGACGTTCTCCTGCGCATCCAGGATTCACCGACTGCTCGCCTGGGGCGTGCTGGAGCCATCACTGAACGCGACGGACCGCAAGCCGGGCTTGTCGAAGTTGATGCGATCGCAGGACTGGACGGGTACCCCTGGTGGCACGCTTCGCGAGCGGAACTGCTCATGAGACTTGGCAGGCTCGACGAGGCGCAGGCCGCAAGCCAACAGGCGCTGAGTCTTGGGTTGAACCAAGCGCATGCGCGCTTTGTTGGTCGTCCCCGAGCCGCAAGCGCCTGAACGCTCAGGCTGCGTTCAAACGCACCGGTGCGGCAGTTTTGATGGTCTTGCCCTTGATCGGATTGCAGCCAACCAGCAGATTGCACATCTGCGTGGCGCCCTTGGGCACAGGGAAGGTCATCGGCTTCTCAGTGGTGCTGTAGACCACCTGGAATGCCTCGCCATCCTTGACGAACTTGCAGGTCGTGGCCTTGGCCTTGGTGTCGCAGCCATTGAATCGAGCGCCCACGATCCAGTCTTCAAGAGTCGCAAGACCCTTGGCTCCCGGCGTATCGGTGAACATCTGGATGCCCCAGAGGTCGTTGTATGGCTCCCAGCGGTACCAGTAGACGCGCTCGATATTCAGGGCAAGGGCATCAAGGTAGGTACGGGCGACCCACGAGGCAGCCTTGGTGCCGTCAATGTCGACATCTGGATTCTTGGGCCCGGGACCCTTGAGGCCAAAGTTGTTCTCGGTGTCCCACATCGGCTTCACCGGTGCCTTGGCCTGCTTCAACACCTTCTGCCAGTCCAAGGCCAGCTTTGCGCGATCTAGGGGAGTGCCCAGGCTTGCGGGGTAGGTGTGTGCGGCCCACACATCAATGGGCCAGCCCTTGGCACCGAGCGCTGCCAGGAATGCGGGGTAGAACTTCATGAAAGGACCGCCAAGGCGGGTGCCAGTGCTTGGCGCCACCACGAGTGCAGCCGGATCGATCGCCTTGATGATGTCGTAGGCACGCTTGGTCAGATCGGCCATCTCTTGGGGAGTACCCGTGGAGAAGGTGCTGAGATTGGCTTCATTCCAAGGCTGGTATGAGGTGATTTTGCCCTTGTAGCGAGTGACCACTGCCGTGACCCAGGCATTCCACCAATCAAGATTCCTTGGCATGCCGGCTGCGCCGGGAACGGGCAGGGCATCGGGTGAGGGATCATCGGTTGCCCATGCTGGAGTGCCCGCAAGCACCATCAAGATGTCATTGACGCCATTGGTCTGGGCCGTTGCCACCGCAGTATCGAGGGCAGTCCAGTCGAAGACGCCTTGAGTCTTTTCAATGTTGGCCCAGCTGGTCTGGTTGTCCCACAGGCGCAAAGAGCCGATCGGAATCGTGGGCCACAGACCGTTCTCGGCATTCTGCACGTGCATGCCAAACAATGTTGCGGGCACCACTTGACCCTTGGTTTGAGCCGCTGGCTTGGACTTGGGGGCAGCATTGGCTTGAGCAACAACTGTGCCGGCAATCAGTGCGGCAGTCAGCAGGGCAAGGGTTTTGTTCAGACGCATGATTGCAATAGTCGCATCTGCACCTGTGAAGTCTCTGTCAGAACACTAGGACTTTGCCGTGGCAATCATCACTGTCACGTCGTCCTTCCACACACCGGTGGCCTCACGCGCTTGTCCCACAAGCGCATCGAGGCATTCCTGAGCAGTTCCTCCTGATCGGAGCCAGGCTCGTTGTGCGAGTTGACTGAAATCGGCTTCGGGTAGCTGATCAAGCAGCCCATCGGTAGCCAGGAGCAGGGCAGAACCCCGCTCGAAGGGCAACTGTCCCAGGACCCAGCTTCCGCCCAAGGCACTGATCACGGGTCCGGTGGTGAAGAGCTCCTGCACTCCATGCTCGGAGACGACAGCCGCGTTGGGGTGACCAGCAGAGCAGTACTTCAAGGTGCCCTCTTTGATGACGCCGACGAACAAGGTCACAAACATGCCTGGCGGGAAGGCATGAAGGGCAAGCTGGGAGCAGATGACTTCCGGTGAATCCAAGGCCATCAAGTCGCGGCTCACCAGAGTCCTGGTCTCCAAGGCCAGCATGCCTGCGGCCACGCCATGGCCACTGACATCTGCGATGGCCAGCAGCTGGGTGCCGCTGCCCTGCTTGCCAGCCCACCACCAGTCTCCAGCGATCAGTCCCTCGACCGGAAAGTGCACGCCGATGACTCCTGGCACCGGTCCCACTTGTCGATCCAGTTCCGCACGAAATGCCAGGGTGAGTGGTGAGGCTTGAACGAGTGCCTCTGTGGCGTGATCGCTGACATCGTGCTCATGGATGAGAGAGCGACGCAGTTGCTCTGCGTCCTGGGCGACGGCCGAAATCTCACGAGGCCCGCTGGGCTTGATCACATGCACGAGTTGCCGAGCGCTGCGATCGAGATCTTGACGCAAAGTGAGCAAGGGCGTCAGCACACGAAACTTCAGTCCCAGAATCAGCAGGATGAGTAGCGAGATCAGCAGCGCAGTTTCGATCGCAATGGTTGTTCTGAGCGTGGTGCTCAGCTGATTCAGGGAATCTCGCACGTCCGAAGCACGAGCATTGATCTGTGCCAGGCGAAGACTGGTGTTCTGCATAAGGGCGCGTTCAGAGCGCAAGCTGGTTGCTAGCAGTGTTGTGGAAGCGTCAGATTCAAAAGACCTCGCATACTGATCCAGCCATGACTGTGCAGCTCTCTTGGGCTCAAGGGCAAAATCCATTGTTGCTGGCTCAGACTTCAGCGATGTGCTTCGGGACACAGCTGTCCGTAGATCCGCGATGGCCAGCCTTGCATCCCTTCGATGCTGGGAACTGGGCGATGCGATGAGTGCAGTAATGGACTGCTCAGCGACCTTCTCAGCCGCCAGGAGTTCACGATTCATCGTTCGAGCGGGGATCCAGAAGTCCTCAAGAGCAGCGCGTGACTGTCGAGCATCGAGCTCTTCTTCAATGATGAGGATGCCGCAGATGGCAATCAGACTCAGGCTCGCAATGGTGATGGCTCGTACCCCGAATGTCAGACTCAACAAGGCGGCACCCCCCAATGCGCAATGCTCGAGCGCAACCGTAGAACGCTGTTCGGCGTTCGGCAATGACACTGGCGCAATGCCAAAGCTGAGTGCCTTCGCCCACCAGTACTCTTGCGCCAGAAAGGCGACGGGGGGAGTGCTGCAGTGAACCTTGATCTGGCTCGCTTGCAGTTCGCCCTGACGTCCGTCTATCACTTCCTGTTTGTCCCGCTGAGTCTTGGCACCATCTGGTTCGTTGTCGGCTTTCAGACGGCCTGGTTTCGCACGAGAAACCCCAAATATCTGCGACTGACCAAGTTCTTCGGCAAGCTCTTTCTGATCAATTTCGCGATGGGTGTGGTCACCGGCATTGTGCAGGAGTTTCAGTTCGGCATGAACTGGTCTGAGTACTCCCGCTTCGTCGGCGATGTCTTCGGTGCTCCGCTGGCGATGGAAGGGCTGCTTGCGTTCTTTCTGGAATCCACCTTCTTGGGCCTTTGGATCTTCGGCTGGGATCGGCTTCCCAAGCTCCTTCACCTGGCAACCATCTGGATCGCTGCAATCGGCACCGTGTTCTCGGCCTTCTTCATTTTGGCGGCCAATGCCTGGATGCAGCATCCGATCGGCTATGAGATCAGTGAGACCACTGGCCGCGCTGTGCTGAACGACATTGGGGCAGTCCTGTTCCAGAACACCTCGCTCGTGGCTTTCGCGCACACCATGACTGCATCCTTTGTCGTTGCAGGAGCCTTTGTCGCTGCCGTCGGTGCCTGGCATCTGTCCAAGGGCAAGGATGCGGAGCTCTTCCGGCCTGCAGTCAAGGCCGGAGCGTGGGTGATCCTGATCGCCGCCATTGGGGTGTCTCTCTCTGGCGCTGAGATCGGCAAGGTCATGGTCCAACAGCAGCCGATGAAGATGGCAGCGGCAGAGGGCCTGTACGAGACCACCGCCAACGCTCCGTTCTCAATTCTCACCATTGGTGATCTGTCGGGTGATCAGGCAACGCCAATCATTGAGATCCCGGGCCTGCTGTCATTCCTGGCCACAGGTTCAGTCGACGGCACGGTGGAAGGGATCAACGACATCCAGGCCCAGTACGTTGCGGAGTACGGGCCCGGAAACTATGTGCCCTATGTACCGCTGACATATTGGTCATTCCGGGCGATGATCGGTTTCGGGATGATCGCAATTGCCTACGCCCTGTGGGCCTTATGGCGATTCAGGGGAGGCCGGATTCCGCGGAGTCGAAGCTTTGCCATCTCAACGGCAGTCATCACCTTGCTGCCGCTGGCCGGCGTTTCGGCTGGCTGGATCTTCACGGAAACGGGGCGGCAACCATGGATCGTCTTTGGCCTGCAGGAGACCGTCGACGGAGTTTCACCACTCACCACCACGCCAGAGATCTTGATCTCGCTCATTGGCTTCTTTGTGCTGTACTCGGCCCTGGCCTTCGTTGAGATCAGGCTGATGTTGAAGGCAATCAAGGCCGGGCCACCGAGCGAGGTCAATGAGGATCCGTTCGGCGATGGCAAACAGGATTCCGACAAGCAGCTGTACTTCGCCTACTGATGAACGCCCTGGGACTCTGACATGGATCTTGTGACCTTCTGGTTCATCGCCATTGCGTTCTTCTGGATTGGCTATTTCATCCTCGATGGCTTTGATCTTGGTGTGGGCATGCTGTTGCCGATTATTGGCCGCAACCAGGTTGATCGTCGAGTGATGATCAATGCGATCGGTCCGGTGTGGGATGGCAATGAGGTCTGGCTCGTGGTGGCCGGAGCGGCAACATTCGCAGCATTTCCCCTTTGGTACGCCACGATGTTCAGCGGCTTCTACCTGCTCTTCTTCGCGATTTTGGTCGCCCTGATTTTTCGCGGGATCTCATTTGAATATCGAAGCAAGCACGACACCGTTGCCTGGCGTCGGGGCTGGGATATCGCGATAGTTGTGGGTTCGGCCGTGCCTGCTTTCATCTTTGGCGTGATTTTCGGGAACGTCGTGGGTGGATCGCTCCTCAACTCGATTTCAGGAGATGCCGCTGATGCAGGTTCAATCAACTATGTCGGAAACTTCTTCAATCTCCTGAACCCCTTCTCGCTGCTCCTTGGCCTGATGACTCTGAGCATTTTCGCCACGCACGGCGCAATGTTCCTGGCACTGAAGACCTCGGGCTCGGTGCATGAAATGGCACGACGCACGGCGACTCGCGTTGGTCTGATTGCGGCTGTCATCGCCGTTGTCGCTCTGTTGTGGGCGCAGACCTTCAGTGGTCGCGTGGGTGTGACGTTGCCACTCGTCCTCATCGCGGCTGTGTTGTGGCTTGCGGGCCTCGCCATGAATATTCGAGATCGAAATGGCCTGGCGTTCCTGCTCAGTGCCGGCACGATCCTTTTTGCAGTTGCCGCATTGTTCGTGGGCCTGTATCCCAATGTCATGCCGAGTTCCATCGACTCCGTTTTCAATCTCACGGTGAACAATGCCTCGAGCCAGTCCTATACGCTGACGGTGATGACTGTGGTCGCTGTGGTCATGACGCCACTGGTTCTGCTGTATCAGGGATGGACGTACTGGGTCTTCCGCAAGCGACTTACCGGAGCCATGATCCCGGGCTGATCGGCATGGCCGGAAGTGATCGGTCAGAATGACGAAGTGAAACCCGTTGATCCTCGGCTGCTGAAGTACGCACGCAGCTCGCGCGGTTTCCTGGTGCTGGCGATTCTGGTCGGCATGGGCATTGCCGTCGTGGTCGTCATTCAGGCGCGATTGCTGTCCGATGTCATCGTGAACCTCACAACGGGGAGTGCCAGTTGGGCGGACGTGGCTCCCACGGTCATTGCGCTGGCCTGTGTCTTCCTTTTGCGCGCGCTGCTCAACTGGTTCGCGGAGACCACGGCTTTTCGGTCGGCTGCTCTGGCAAAGAGGGAGTTGCGCGCAGCAGCGGGCGCGGCTGTGCTGCGCGGTGGCCATTACGGACCAGCAGGCACCAGGCCTGGTGAGATGGCGGCTTTGCTGTCGCGCGGGATCGATGGCCTGGATGCCTACTATGCGAGGTACCTCCCGCAGCTCGTGCTCGCGGTCATTGTTCCTCTGACCATTCTCGGGGTCGTTCTTGGCGCTGATGTGCTGAGCGCAGTGATCCTGGCAGTCACGATTCCATTGATTCCGTTGTTCCTTGCGTTGATTGGCATGTACACACAGTCCAGAGTGGACCGGCAATGGAAGGTGCTCGGTCAACTGTCAGGGCATTTCCTCGACTTGGTTTCAGGGTTGCCGACCTTGAAGGCGTTTGGACGGGCAAAGGCACAAGAGCGAGCGATCAGGGGCATCGGTGAGGAATATCGCTCATCGACCATGGGAGTGCTGCGCATCTCCTTTCTCTCCTCCTTGGCACTTGAGCTATTGGCCACCGTCTCCGTGGCGCTCGTTGCCGTGTCGATTGGCTTCCGCCTGGCAGGTGGGCAGATGGAATACAGCACAGCGCTGTTTGTCCTGCTGCTTGCACCGGAGGCATATCTGCCACTGCGCATGGTGGGTCAGCAGTTTCATGCTGCGGCCGAAGGCATGGGTGCTGCAGAACAGATCTTTGCACTCATCGAGTCAGCGCCACGCACTTTCGTTGATCAGGCCATGGTCGTGGGCGATGTACGCGAACTGACTGTGCACGAAGTCAGTGTCAGTTTCGGGGAGCAGCAGGCGCTGGCCCCAATCAGCTTCAGTGCGCACGCGGGTCAGATCACTGCTCTGGCCGGACCATCGGGAGCAGGCAAGTCGACCCTGCTTGCAGTGATTATGGGGCTGCTGCAGCCGACGAGCGGTCGCGTCAGTCTGCTGACGGATCACAGAGTTGACCAGGCGACCGTCTCGCGTGAGGCCTGGCTGCGCGAGATCGGCTGGGTTCCCCAGTTTCCACGGCTGGTCTCAGCTTCGCTGCGCCCGCAGATTTCTCTGCGCGAGGCAGTCACGCTGGGTGCTCCGGCTGCATCAGATGACGCAGTCTGGAATTGCCTCACGCAAGCCGGTGTTGTCGATGAATTCGCGGTGGACACGGCTGGTCTTGATCGAATGATCAGTGTCGATGGCAGTGGACTTTCAATCGGACAGTCGCAGAGGTTGGCTCTGGCTCGGGCCATGATTCGAGAGCCGCGCATTCTGATTCTGGATGAGCCAACGGCGGCGTTGGATGCCAAGAGTGAGAGCGCTGTGGTCCAAGCACTTCAGCGAGCAGCTCGACAAGGCGCGATTGTGCTGGTGGTCGCGCACCGTCAGGCCATGCTGGCAATTGCAGATCAAGTCATTCGCGTTCCCGGGAGAGTGCAATGACCCTGGCGGCCGAGCGCAAGCTGTGGCAGTCAATGCGAGCTCAGCGCTGGGAATTCGCTGGTGCCACCCTGTTGGGTTTCATGGCAGCTGCCTGCTCAGTAGTCCTGCTCGGAGCCGCAGCATGGCTCATCGCAACTGCCGCCGGCGCGCCTCCTGTGATCACCTTGGCCGTCGCAGCAGCACTGGTGCGTGCGTGCGCCCTGGGTCGGGCGATATTTCGATACGTCGAACGATTGACTGGACATGACGCCGCCTTCCGAGGGTTGCCAGGCCTTCGGGTTGCGGTGTTTCAACAGCTGGAACGGCTGGCTCCCAGCGGTATCGCTCACTTTGGCCGTGGTGACTTGCTGGTCCGGATGGTGGCCGACGTCGACAGCGCAGTGGATCTTCCCTTGAGAGTGGTGCTGCCTTGGATGCAAGGAGTGCTCGTTGTCGTCGGCACCGTGGTCTTCTTTTGGTGGTTGTTGCCTGCTGCTGCTGTGCTGATGATCGTTCTTGGCCTTGTGGCAGTGGTACTCGTGCCCTGGCTGATCGCACGACTGACAGCACATGCCGAATCACGGCTGGCGCCGTTGCGAGGCGAGCTTTCCGCGTCTCTGGTCACAGCCTTCGCTGGTGCGTCCGACATCCAGGCGTTCGGTGCAAGCGACAGAGTCGAACAGCAATTGGCAGACATTGATGCCCAACTCACGCGCCTGGGTCGCAGGGAGGCCTTTGGGCTTGGGCTAGCGGGAGCACTCATGACGGCAGTGCAGGGAATTGCCGTCGTCGCGAGCCTTTGCCTTGTGGGACCGGCCGTCATCGATGGTCAGATCGCTGCGGTCTGGCTGGCTGTAGCCGCGCTCCTGCCACTTGCGGCGTTTGACGTGCTCGCGGTGATTCCTGCCGCAGCCATCGCCGACAAGAAAGTTCGCGCCGCCGCACTTCGACTGGAGTCTCTGAATGATCTGAAGACTCCTGTCGATGATCCCAGCGCTCCTGTCCACCTGCCTGCGGGATTTTCTGGGCTCTCACTGCAACATGTGAATGTTGCGCTGGGCAGCAGCCCAAACGCGATTCTGGCTGATATCAGTCTCTGGATAGCGCCACATGAGCATGTCTACGTTGTCGGACCAAGCGGAGCCGGCAAATCAACCCTCGCCTCAGTGCTCATGGGATTCACGAGGTACAGCGGAAGCATCGCCATCAATGGGGTTGAACTGCATTCAGTGAGCCAGGAGCAACTGCGGCAACGAGTTGGGCTGCTCGAGCAACGTGCACATATCTTCGGCACGACAATTCAAGAGAACGTTGCACTTGGTCGAGATGCGGGAGACGAGCAGCATGTGCGTCAAGCGCTCGCAGACGCACAACTGGAACCCCTGCTTGATCGCATGACGGAAGGCATCAACACACGCGTCGGCACCTTTGGTTCGTCCATCTCAGGCGGCGAAGCACAGCGCATTGCAGTCGCACGCCTTCTGATAGAGCCGCGCGACCTCATGCTGCTCGATGAACCCACAGCGCACCTTGACGGGGAGAACGCGCGAGCGCTGGAGGCGATGCTGTCTGAGCAGTTTGCATCCACGGCGAGCATCACCATCACACATCAGCTCCTCACCATTCCTGCGTCTGCCCGGGTGTTCGTGCTTGAGAACGGGCGGATCACCGAATCGGCTACGTGTAGCGAACTCCAACATGGCGGTGGCTGGTTTGCTGAACAGTTTCAGTCTCAGTGGGACTTCGAGCTGATGCAGTCGAACGGTTTCGGGATTCTGCGGGAGTGACGGTGAGTGCGCACTCGGCCTAGGCTTCTTGCATGTCGGTGTCGGTAGCGCTCTTGCAACTGGATGTGTCGAGTGCAGAGACTCCAGACTCGCGGGTTGCCCGAGTGTTGAACATGATCCCTCAAGCGGCAGCCAACGCAGAATTTCTCGTGCTCCCAGAGCTGTGGCATGTCGGTGCATTTGATCTTGAATCCATCAAGAACCACGCCCAATCCATTGATGGTCCACTGTCCAGGCAATTGAGCGCTGCTGCACGCGCGCAGGGCATTTGGCTGCATGCCGGTTCGATAGCCGAGCGAGACTCACAGGGTGATCTCTTCAACACCAGTCTGCTCTTTGCGCCCAATGGCGAGCTGGTTGCCAGCTATCGCAAGATTCACCTCTTCGGCTTTGCCACCGGTGAGCGCTCGGTGATGTCACCTGGAACACAATTGGTGCAGAGGCTGACACCTCTCGGATTCACAGGCTTGAGCACGTGTTATGACCTGCGATTTCCGGAGCTCTATCGCGCTTTGGCAATTGGTGGCGCTGAGTCGATGCTCGTCACTTCGGGTTGGCCGAGCGCACGCATTGAGCAGTGGGCCGTCCTGCTGCGAGCCAGGGCCATCGAGAATCAATGCTGGATGATTGCGTGCAATGAGGTCGGTTTGCAGGACTCACCGAGCGGCCCGGTCCTGCTCGGCGGCCGCTCGGCGGTGGTCGATCCATCGGGTCAGGTAGTAGTCGAGGGCGGCTCAGAGGAGGGCCTGATCTTTGCCTCGGTGGATGTTTCGTTGGTGAGTGCGCTGCGAGAGTCTTTTCCTGTGCTGGGTGATATCACTCGCACTACGTACTTTGAAGCTTGAGACTTTCGGCCAGACCGATGACGACTACCGGGTTCGCGTCGGGATCCAGCCACTGCACAATCCGTCGCATGTCGGCGCGAGGCATGCTCACGCACCCGACTGTTGGCTCACCCTTTGACACGTGCAGGAAGATGCCGCCGCCACGCTGAGTATTGCTGGGGTTTGCGGTTCTCCGCACGCCGTCCTTGGTGCGCGTGATGGGTCCTCTGGGTTCATTGAAGCTCGTGGTCACGACATAGTCGTACTGAGGCCCTAGTTGCCAAAGGTGTTCCACGTAGCCGCCGTACGATCGCCAACTGCGATTGACATCTTGGAAGAGGTTGTATGTCGACGGGAATCGAGGGTTGTACGTCCAGGCGTCATTGCGATCGATCTGGGTGTACGGAAGTTTGGCCCCGGGATCAGGCAGCCTGCCGAACGCTGTGTTGAGCGCGTAGGTCCCTGTAGGTGTCGTGCCAGTCGATTGACGACGTTGGTCGCCAACGACGAGTCCGCGCCGACCAAGGTAGGCAGTCATGGTTCGCCCCACCTGTTTCCAGCCATTGGTGTCGCGTTCGTACGTCGCAAGGGTGGCAGTCGTGGACCGCATGCTCGTTGCCGTGACCAGCACAAGCTGCCTGCTCGCGCTGGTGCCCGGCAGGTCACCCGGTGCAGAGAATGCAGGTGTCGGACTGACGGTGATGGCCGTGAGAGCCAAGCTGCCGCACAGTACCGCTTTGACGATCGACCTCAGGTTCATCATCGGCGTTGGTCGCGTTCGGCTAGTCGCGCGAGATGCTCGTTGTATGCGTTGAGCTCGGAGTTCCCGTCACGATCGGCCTGCCGATCGTTGCGCTTTGCCTCGCGCTCATCGCTGCGCGCCCATTGGATGGAGATCACGATCATTACGATGAGCGTAGGGATTTCTGAGAGCGCCCAGGCCACTTGACCGCCGTTCAATGAATCTTGCAGCAGATCAGGAATCCACGGTGGTCGAACTACGCCGTACCACTCCTCTGCAAGAGGAACCGAACTCATCATCAAGATGACGGCAAAGAATCCGTGTACTGCCAGCGCCAACAGCAATAGGAGCAGTCGAGCCCAGTACGACAGGGGTCTGGGTCGAGGATCGATGCCGATGACCACCCAATAGAACAGGTAGCCCGAGAGCAGGAAGTGGGTCTGCATCACGATGTGGCCGATGTGGCTGCCCATCAGCCAGCCAAATGCCGGAGTGAGATAGAGGCCATACAGGCCCAGCACATAGACCAGGAATACGTAGAAGGGATTGGTGAGAATCCGAGTGATCCAGCTGTGCAGGAACCAGACCAGCCACTCTCGTGGACCTCGTTCGTGTCCATGCGAGGGTCGCAGGGCCCGTAGCGCAAGCGTGGCCGGTGCTCCAAGCACGAGCAGGATCGGCGCGAGCATGGTCAAGGTCATGTGCTGCAGCATGTGCAGACCCACGGACACCTGGGCGTACTGGGAGATGCCTGCATTCGTGCACCAGATCACGATGATGAGACCGAGCATCCAGGAAATGGTCCGACCCCACGGCCAGTGATGACCACGGGAGCGCATGCGAACCACGCCGACGATGTACAGCACTGCGGCAATCACACAGCCTGAGAAGAACAGGGGATCCAGCTGGAATCCAAAGATGACTGAGCTGATCGTTGGAGCAGGTGGGTAGGCGAATCCGAGCAGGCTTTCGCCGTACGACAGGAACTGGGTGGCGATCCGTGGCGGCGCAGTGGAGGCTAAAGCCACCCCCAGGGCAATGGCCACGCCCATGGTGATCAGCTCGAGTGCCGCAATCCTTGCAAAGACGCTGACGCGAGACGCGGTGATGGAGTTGATCACGCGTTGTCGCATCAGCCAGGCAATGACACCCAAGGTGACCAGCAGGAAGAGCTTGAACAAGATGACCTGGCCGTAGCCGGTGGAAAAGAGCTGATTGATCGTGTCGAGTCGGGTGTAGGCGTTGGCCACACCGCTGACCGCGACCAGCACGAATGCGATCAGTGCAATGCTTGAGAACTTGCCAGCCGCACGTTGAATGGGCATGTCCCTGCGCACAGCGTGCAGTGCCAGGGCGAACAGCCCACCCACCCAAAGGTAGGCACCCAGCACGTGCGCGACCCCACTAGTCAAGGCCATCGCGTGATCACCCAGCCCAGCGCCGTGCCCGCCAAGTGCAGGTAGCGCCGATGCCAGCAGCGCAGTGACCAGCCACCCCATGCCCGCACCCGTGGTCGAACTGAGAAGACTGCCGATGGCGACAACGATCGCCAGGATGCTCACGACGATCAGGGCCCGCGTCGCAGGCACCTCGTTGGCATAGGTGGCGATGACCTGCGGATTCAGGGCCTCCACGAGGGAAAGTCCCAGAACATTGGCAAGGGCGAAGACCATCTGCACAAGGGCAAGGCCTGCCCAGATGAACGACGCGAAGCCAGCGCGGATCAGATCCTTTCGTCCCGCTGGTGAGACCACCCCATTCTTGCCGGCCGGATCAAGGACGCAGGCGGCCAGCAGCCAGCCGATGGTGGCGATAGCTGCAAGATCGGTGAGCAGGCGCAGGATGGGTGATCCCCAGATGACCAAGGGCCCTGGATCTGGCAGTCCCAGAGCGGGAGCCTGGTATGAGCCCCCGGTGACCACCAGTCCCACCGCAAGCACGCTGATGAGCGCAATGACCAGGGCCATCGCGAGCAGGCCGACTGGAACGCGTGTTGCTGGTGTGGCTGAAGTCCTCACCGCCATGCCAATCCCCATTCACCCACATCGCGACCCTACGCCGAGGCTTGCGGGCTTGCCCGTGTGGGGATCGCGGCTGGATTCGGCACAATATGCACATGACACGCCTGTGGTTGAACTCGGTGACGCCCATTGCGCCGCCGCGGTCGGCCAACCCGGGAGTGCGGACCCTGCTGTACGCGGCGACTGTGACTGGGCTGTGGGCTGGATTTTTTTCACTCGCCATCTACTCCCTGGGTCGCCTGCTCGGAGTGCCCTTCACCGTGGTGCTGGGTGCAGATCAGGCCCCGGTGCAGCTGGGCTGGTTCATGCCGGTGATATTTCCGCTGGTCTCTGCACTGCTCGCAGGGCTTGCCACGATGCTGGTGCTGGGCCGTCGGCATGCCCGAGCAATCGTCTGGTGGGTTGGGGCGATCGTGGCTCTGTCCACGGTGGCAATGCCGGCGATGCAGCCAAGTGAGGTGTTGTGGTCGACCCGGATCTGGCTGCTCGTGATGCATGTGGTGGCGTGGTTCCTGATCGTGCCTCAACTGGCACGTATCGCAGGCGATTCTGAACCCTCAGCAAGCGAACACCGCGAGCTGCAACTGCATTCGCGATGACGGAAGCTCCTTTGTCGGTTGATCCGCAGGCAGTAGGCGAGATCGTCGTCAAGGCACTTCGCAACGGTCGTGAGCCGGTGTACGCGCCGGGACTGCTGCTGCGCTTAGTGATGGCTGGGCCCAAAACTCTGCCGCGACCGGTCGTTCGCAAACTGCCTCGCTGAAGGGTTCGCGCATGGCGGAAAGGGAGATTTCGCCCGCCTTGCAATGACACACTGCAGCAATGTCTCAAGCCCAAGACCATGGGCATGCACAGCGCTGGTGGGTACTTGTCGTTCTTTGTGTAGTGCTGGTCACGGTCACCATGCAGGTGTCCATCCTCAACACTGCCTTGCCAACGCTCGTGCACGAACTCGGCGCTAGTGACTCTCAATTGCAGTGGATCGTTGACTCGTACATCGTGGTTCTAGCTGGCCTGTTGCTGACCGGTGCTGCGCTCGGAGACAAGTACGGACGCAAGAAGGCGCTGATCGCAGGCCTGATTGTCACGCTCTTCACCACTGCCGGTGCTGCGCTGGCAACTGACCCTCTCCAGCTCATCATCTGGCGTGGGTTCATGGGCGTTGGCGCGGCACTCACCCTTCCCGCCACTCTCTCAATCCTGGTCGATGTGTTTCGCGAGGCAATGGAGCGACGCAAGGCGATCGCCTATTGGTCGCTGATGAACGCCATCGGTTCCTTCATCGGACCGATCACCGGTGGTCTGCTGCTGGCGTGGTTCAGCTGGCAGGCATGTTTCCTCGTCAATCTGCCCTTGCTCGCTGTGACGATCGTCCTGTGCTGGGTGATGGTGCCCGATTCGCGCGATCCTGACGCCGCACGTTTTGATCTTCTCGGCGCACTGCTTTCGACCCTCGCGCTCGGCGCTCTCATTTGGGCGGTGATTGAGGGACCAAGTCATGGCTGGACCAGTCTTCCAATACTGAGCGGCTTTGCCATCGGTGTGGTAGCCAGTCTCCTGTTCGTCATGTGGGAGAACTACACGCCGACTCCCATGTTTGAGATGTCATTGTTGAAGATTCCGCAATTGAGTGCAGCTGCGCTCACGTTGACGATTGCCTTCATCGCAATGTCAGGCGCAATGTTTCTGGCGACCATCTCTTTACAGTTGGTCAAGGGCTATTCACCACTTCAAGCGGCCATCGCCACGTCTGGTCCGATTGTGATCGTCAATCTGATCGTTGTACCGCGTGCTCCTTGGATCATGCAGCGCTTTGGCCTGCGCCGGACGATCGCCTTTGGCACTGCGATGACAGGTGTGGCAGCGCTGGCAATCACGACGACGTCGACGACTTCGGCCTATTGGATGCTGGGTCTGGGATTCGCCTTCATGGCAGTCGCCTTCAGCGTGTTCATGCCGGCAAGCACTGAGGCGATGATGACAGCGGTATCGCCTGAGCGATCTGGCGGGGCATCTGCCCTGAACCAGATCACTCGTCAGGCCGGTCAGGCATTGGGTATCGCATTGCTGGGTGGAATAGCGACTGTCGGATTCCAGGCGCGCTTCAGTGAAAGCGCACCGGCAATTGAGAACGTGTCAGCCGAGGCCGTATCAGAGGCAGGCAGGTCACTTTCGGCAGCTGTGCACTTGGCCGATTCACTTCCGGAGGCTCTGAGAGGCCCGCTGCTGGACATCGCCGGATCCTCGTACATCTTTGGCATGCGACTGGCGTTGGTGGTTGCGGCGATGCTGGCGTTCGCCGGCGCCGCCTACGCTGTCCGAGCAATTCCCTCTCGGATTTCGCATCACGAGGAAAGCCCGCACACCCGCAATGAAGTCGAGGACATTGCGAACTGAGGATATTGCGAACTGATGCACCATCGCGGCATCTAGGCTCCGGCAAGTGCGTTCTGTGAATCGGTGGACCGTTCTGGCCGTGCTCTCTGGCGCCCTTGCTCTGATCTCCCTGGACAACACCATCGTCAATGTTGCCCTGCCCAGACTTCAGCAAGATCTCCAAGCGTCCACTGCGCAGTTGCAATGGGTGGTTGATGCGTACTCGGTGCTGTTCGCTGGAAGTCTGTTGATCGCTGGCTCACTTGGCGACCGCTTCGGACGCAAGCGAATGCTCGTGATCGGTCTTCTCATCTTCACCGCTGGCTCCCTGTCTGCTGCCATGGCCGTGAGTGCTTCACAGTTGACGGTGTGCCGTGCAGTGATGGGCATTGGTGGTGCGTGCATCATGCCTTCAACCCTGAGTGTGCTGGTACAGGTCTTTCCCGATCGCACTGAGCGCGCCAGGGCGATTGGCATTTGGGCAGCTGTCGCGGGACTAGGGGTAGCGATTGGCCCAATTGTTGGAGGCGTGCTGCTGGAGCATTTCGATTGGCAGGCAATCTTCCTGGTGAATCCGCCCATTGCATTGGCCTTGCTTGCCGCCGTGGTGGTCCTCGTGCCCGAATCACGCGATCCCGAGAAGCCACGGCTGGATCTCATCGGTGCGGCACTCTCGGCACTGGGGCTCATCACTCTCGTGGTCACCATCATCGAACTGCCAGACGCTGGGATCGGAGTCCTCACCGTCAGCACTGGAGCAGTCGCCATCGTGAGTCTGCTGACCTTCGTCTGGTGGGAGCGTCGAGCTCCGAGACCGATGCTACCGATGGAGTTCTTCGTCAATCGCCTGTTTTCCACAGCGATTGTGATTGTTGGCGTGGTCTATTTCGCCCTGATGGGCGCCATGTTCTTCCTTCCGCAATTCCTGCAACTCGTTCAGGGCATGAGTCCATTGGAGTCCGGGATTGCCATGTTGCCCGGCGCGCTAGGGCTGCTGTTGGCATCGGTCGTCAGCCCCCGACTTGCGGAACGCCTTGGTGCACGTCGAGTCGTGATGACGGGATTGTCGATCGTCACCATGGGGTTGTTGGGATTCAGCGCCTTGAACTCGACTACCCCGTACGCATTCATCGCATGTGTGTTTGGCTTCATGGGCATCGGTCTTGGACTGACACTGCCCCAGGCAACAAATGGGGTGCTGAGCGCTGTGCCGACTCAACGATCAGGGATGGGCTCGGCGGTCAACGATTCGGTGGCTGAGCTTGGCGGATCATTCGGAGTGGCAATCCTCGGGGCGACCATGTCGATCACCTATCGACAGCACATCGAGGCAGAGATCACCGCAGTTGGCGATCGCATCAATCTGGTGCCGTCGTTTGCGGTGGACGCTGCCCGTGAATCCTTGGCAGCAGCGTCGATAGCTGCCGGTTCGATTCCGTCAAATATCGCCACGATCTACAGCGAGGTGGCCGGCGACGCATTCGTCTCAGGCATGACCTGGGCTATGACGATAGGTGCGGTGATTGCGGCCTGTGGCGTGCTGATTGCCTGGCGCTATTTTCCGGCGCGGGTGCAGATTGCTGAGGAGTAGCAGCAATCACATGTCGTTGAGCACTGCTGAAGTCTTCTTCACGTGCATGTACTCGGTGTAGGCATCGACCACTTCTTCAGGATTTCCACGCATCATCAACTTGCCATGATCCAGCCAGATGCACTCGGTGCTCATGTTGATGATGGTGCGGAGCGCATGCGAGATCAGGAGCATGGTGCTGGAATTGTCAACCAGTTGCTGCATACGCTCAGTGGCCTTCTCCTTGAACACAGCATCGCCGGTTGAAAGCGCCTCGTCGATCAACAGAATGTCAGGATCCAGATGAACAGCGACGCTGAATGCGAGTCGAGCAGCCATGCCAGATGAGTACGACCGCATTGGCATTTCAATGAAGTCACCAATGTCGGCGAACTCAGCGATGCGATCGTAACGATCCTCGAGCTCATCCTTGGTCAGTCCAGCCGCCAGCCCACCAAGGATCACGTTCTCGCGACCGGTCAGCTGGCGATTGAATCCCACGCCGAGTGAGAGCAGAGTGCTGGTGCGGCCTACCACCTCAACTTTGCCTCGCGTTGGCGGAACGATCCCGGCCACCGTGCGCATGAGCGTGCTCTTGCCCGCACCGTTGTGACCGATGATGCCAAGCACCGTGCCGCGATTGACCTGGAAGGACACGTCTTTGAGCGCCTCGACTGTACGCACGGATCTCTTGCCACGGCCAAGACGAACGATGGCCTGCTTCAGTGTTGGGCGCTTCTCGATGGTCGTCCGGTAGGTGACATCAAGATCAGCGACGGTGATCGCCACTTCGTTGGACACGGAGCGGTGCGCGATTTGTGGGATCGGTTCGCCCATCTCATCTTCCATCAGCACTCACCTCGATTCACGGTCCTGGTCAAATGCGCACCGCAAACTCTCGTTCGCGCGAAATGAAGTAGAAGGTTCCGATCAGCAGAGTCCCAAATGCCCAGGCTGCTGAGCCCAGCCACCAACTCATGGGCGGCATGATTCCGCGAGCAAGCGTGTCGGTCCAGATGCCGAGCATGGGGAACAGAGGATTGAAATATTCCAGCTTCAGCATCCACGGCTGCAGTTGGTCGGCGTAGTACAGCACCGGTGACAAGTAGAGCCAGATTCTGGTGGCGTACGGCAAGAACTGCGTGGTGTCGCGGAAGTAGACCTGCACGGTTGCCATGAGTGCAGCCAGACCAGCTGCGAAGACGAATATCAGCATGAATGCTGGGATGGCCATGAGCTGAACTGGGCTGAAGTGAACCGTGTTGAGCTCGACACAGGCGCCAGCCGCATCGCAGGCCACCGGGTGGGGTCCGATGAAGGCAAAGTAGCTGAAGAAGGCCAACAGGATGATGAGTGAGGGCAGGAAGCGGAAGAAGGCCGTGCGCAGCGCAGACCATGGCAGCAATAACAGTGGGAAAGCGGTGTTGAGCACGAGACTGCCGCCACTGACGACCGAATTCGCGCCAGCGCTCATCGTGGCTGAGATGAAGTTGAAGGCGAACAAGCCGGCCAGCAAGTGAAGGAAGAAGTCCGGACCGCTGTTGCCGCCGCGGATGATGTTGACCAGGAGGAAGTACACGACGGCATTCAGAGCTGGGCTGATGACCAGCCAGAACTGCCCGAAGAAGGTGTTGGTGTGTGCGGCTCGCATCGAGGCTCGCGAGAGTTCGATCGCAAAGTGACGTCGGCGCCACAGAGTGACGAAATAGGTGCTGAGGCGGGGCAGGCCAGCGCGATGCGGCAAGAAGGTCTGAACCGGTCGGCTCACAGTCTCCGTGGTCTCGCTCATCGATTGCCTACTTTTTTCATGGGACTCCATACCTTAGAAGTCCTGTTGCCTTCATTTCGGGCCGGTTCGCCTGCCCCTGATTGCATCGTCTCAGGAAACAAGGGGGATCTGGACTCCTTGGTCGCGCAATTGCTCGACCATTTCGCCATAGACGCGATCGATTTCCAGCGTGGTCGCTGAGTCGAACTGTGTGCGCCACCGACCGACGTGCGCGTTCTCTGCATTCACGGTGTCGTCAAACCACGACTTCATCCCTGAATCCACCGGCACATTGAGGAAGTCGCAAATGCGCTGCAGGGTCTGATCTCGCTCACGATCCACCAGATCAAGCATGTCCACGATGATGCAGCGTCCCGGGGCGCTTGCCAGTGTGGCCTGGTGAATCAGAAGGGTGCGCTTCTCCCATTGGCGCAGGGAGGCGAAGATCTCATTCGGGCCGAAATTCTGCTCGACAAAAGACGCCGCCACATCGCGCCCGTCGCGGATCATCGCAATCACCTGTGACTGCGGGTAGATCGGCTCAATCTGCTCGGAGATGCGGGCATTGGCTGGCGTGGTGTCCACCCAGCGTCGACCCTTGGCCTCACGGGCCACCTTCGACATGATCGCGAACGTGAACTTCTGCGATGCGGCAACCGGATCCTTGCCGAACTCCGCGAGATAGGTCTCACCCAGGGCATTCAGCTCTTCGATGGTGATCGAGGTGTGCAGGCCAATTTTGGCCGCCCGCCAGAACCAGAGTGTCTTGGTTCGCTCAAGACACAGGCGTGCCTCGCGCTTGGAGCGCAGGCGGTGACGCAGTGAGCCCGTTGCCATGGTCAGTGCTTCAGCGACGCCGTGGTCATTTGCCAGGAATCGGATCTCGGGTGGATCAGTGAGCATGAGCTCAGGATGATGGCCAAGAATCTGACCGAGAATGGTCGATCCGCTGCGGCCGGTGCCACCTACGAGTACTGGATTGAGGCAGTCATCGGATCCCAAATTCACCCGCTGAGCCTACTACAGCGCACTTGTGGAACTCCTGACCAAACATGCGCAGGAGGGCCGGTTCACAAGCCCTATCCTCAACCCTCATGGCGTTCTTCTCCATCATCGTTCCGGTGTACAACGTGCAGTCGTACATTCGAGCCTGCTTGGAATCGGTGATCGACCAGAACTTCTCAGATTTCGAAATCGTGGTCGTCAATGACTGCACGCCTGACCACAGCGGCCTCATCGTTGATGAGATGGCAAGTACTGACTCCCGCATCCGCCCCCTTCACCTGGAATCCAATGTGGGCTTGGGTCTGGCCAGAAATGCTGGAGTGGCCGCCGCGACGGGTGACTACATCCTGTTTCTTGACGGTGACGACTCCTTCGCCCCAGGATCGCTGAAGGCCATCGCCGACAAACTTCGCGCAAGCAACCTGCCAGAGGTGTTGATCTACAACTACTCACGCGTGTGGTGGGACGGTCGACAGGCCGTCAGCTGGGGTGCCGAACTGCTGGCCAATCTCTCAGTGGGAGTGTTTCGCCCGCAGGATCACAGGCGGCTGTTCAACCTTCTTCCGATCGCCTGCAACAAGGCATATCGACGGGATTTCCTGCAACAGCTTGACGTGCATTTTCAAACGGGGCTGTACGAGGACATCTCGTACACGTACACGGTGCTGTTGAACGCACGCACGGCCGTCTCATTGAACCGCGTCGTCTTGCTCTATCGACAGCGCAGATCGGGCAACATACTTGGCACCACTAGCCCGAGACACTTTGATGTCTTTGCGCAGTACGACCGGGTCTTTGCTGAAGTTGATCGGCTTGAAATCAGTGAGGGCATGCGCCGACACCTCTTCGACATCATGGTGAATCACTACGTGATCATCCTTCAACACGGCGGCAGGCTCGCGAAGTCTGAACGACGACGCTTCTTCGAGCAATCCGCGTTGTCAGTCGAGCAGCACACTCCGGCTTCCGAGGGTGATCACAGGCAGAATCGGCCGAGCAATATCCGAGCTCGACTCTTCCGCAAGAAGTCCTATGCATCCTTTGCCTTGTACAGCTGGGTGGATCAGAAGCGAGTCCCCACCCGACGTTTCCTTGGCCGTATCTACTGGCCAGTTCGGCGCACCTTGCGCAAGGTTCGTGCCGTGGGCCGCCTCTACTACGTGTTCGCTCGGATGCGACCGATGGATCCCAATCTCGTGGTCTTCTCTGAATACTGGGGCACTGGCTTCGGCTGCAATCCCAAGGCCATTTTCGATGCCCTGCCTGATGTTGCCCCGCACCTCAAAGCCGTATGGATCATGGAGAAGGACAAGGCATCGCGCCTGCCGGATGGCGTCGCCCATGTCGCGCCGAACTCCCTCAAGCAATGGGTGGTGCTTGCGCGTGCCAAGTACTTGGTCAACAACGTCAACTTCCCGGGAGCTTTCGTCAAACGTCCGGGACAGCAGATGATCCAGACCATGCACGGAACCCCGCTCAAGCACTGTGGGCTGGATGTGATGGGACACGACGCGGCAAGCAATGCCATCGATCCCAAACGGGTGGCTCCGCGCAAAGGAAATCAGATCGTTGCGACCGATGCAGCTCGCAGTCGTCAGGAGTTCGTTGATCTCCTGCGTCGCAGCGACAACTGGGATTTTGCTGTGAGTTCGAACCCCTACTCAACGGAGATGTGGGGACACGCGTATCCGTGCTCGTACACCTGGCTTGAATACGGGTATCCGCGCAATGACGTGCTGGTGAATGCATCGCCTGAAGATGTCCTGGACGCCAAGGCTCGCCTTGGCGTCCGACCTGATCAGAAGGTGGTGTTGTACGCGCCCACGTATCGCGACGTCGCGGGTGACACATCCCTGCGAATTGACTTCGCTGATCTGATCGAGCAGGTCTCAGAAGACTTTGTGTTCATTGTCCGTGCGCACCACACCACCAGCCTTGGCCCAAGGATCAACGACCTCGTGGCCTCCGGACGAGTCATCGATGGATCGTCATTGCCATCGATTGTTGACTGCTTTCTCGCGGCCGACCTGTTGATCACTGACTATTCAAGTGTCATGTTTGACTACGCGGTTCTTGGCCGCCCTATCGTGATTTTTGCCGACGACTGGGAGGCGTACCAGGAAGCACGTGGCACCTACTTCGATCTGCTCGCCAGCCCTCCTGGGGCAGTGGCGATCAATCAGGCGGAACTGGTCAGGATCTTTGTGAACAGCGAATTTGAGAGTCAGGAAAGCATTGAACGGCTGGACGAGTTCCGGCAGCGGTTCTGCGGCTTCGATGATGGACAAGCGGCCCGCAACATCATTGAACGAGTAATGCTGGCGAACTAATGGTTCCGTTGGGCATGCTGTCGGCAACGCGACAGCTCTCCCCTGTGCATGTCTTCATCGCGTCGAGCTGAGCGTGGAGTTGAGCCAGGATCGCCGGATTCGTTGTGCGGGCAATGTTGCTCATCTCGTAGGGATCATTCACCAGGTCGTAGAGCTCGACCTCGCGATTGACGTACTCGACATAGAGCCACTGCTGACTTCGAAGAGCGTGGAAGTTGGGTGGCACGACACGTGAATAGTCGGGATCACCTGGCTGGGTCCGCGAGAGACTCTCGGTGAGCGTGGCCGTCCGCCAAGGCGCGTCTGCCTGGCCATTCAGCAGCGGCATCAGATTGCGACCATCGACAAAACTGGGAGTCGGGGCTTGGAAGATGTCGCTGATTGTCGGCGCGAGATCAACCATGGACGTCGTCTTGCTGATCGTTGCGCCCTGGGCAATGCCAGGCCCAATGAAGACCGCTGGCACTACAGCGTCCTCGCGGAATGCCGACTGCTTGCCGGTCGACAGTCGATGCACTCCTGCGTGATACCCGTTGTCGGACGTCACAATGATGAGCGTCTCATCGAGCTTGCCCGAAGCTTGGAGCTGCGCTCGGAGTGCGTCGTAGGAGTCAGCAACTGACTCTGCTGATCGCAGGCGCTTGCGCCACAGATTGTCGAGATTGTCCACACGCTTGGCCGTCAATGCTGGCAGATCTGCCAGCCAGCTCACTTCATTGGTGCCCTTGGCATTGAAGGACGGGACGCGTGGTTGGACATCCGTCAGGTGCGTTTGAGTGTTCTGTGGTGAGGCAGGGAAGGGAGTATGAGGGTTGTATGAGGCGTAGAGCATGAAGAAAGGTGTTTGCGCTGTTGAGAGGTACTGCGCTGCATCCAGAGTCAGCACGTCGTTGAGAAACTCATTGGGTGCTGAGCCGTACTTTTCCAGAGTCCCATTGACGTTCAGCGTGTAGTTGAATCCCTCATATGCCTGATTCTTTGAGGTTGAGGTTTCGAAGTAGTCCCAGCCCGGGGGAATGTAGTTCTCCGAAGGTGTGCCAATCGGAAATCCATTCAAGTACTTGCCAAACAGTGAGGTGTTGACCCCTGCATCCTGAAGCCAGGTGGGCAGGCAGTCCTTCTGCAGGCCACGTGCATAGAACTTTGGCCAGCCGCCGCCGGTTTCGGCCACATTGGAAATCACGCGATGGTTGTGCACGAATTGACTGCGCATGAAGGAAGTGCGTGAGGGGCAGCAAAGCGAATTGGTCACGACGAAGTCGGTGAGAGTAGTTCCGGCATTCTTCAAGGCCGCAAGGCGCGGCACCTGATTGAACGCCGTCCAGTCCAGATCGTCTGCAAGCAACATGACCACGTTCTTGATTTGTGATGTCGAGCCGCTGGCGGTGGGATCGGGCGTCGCGCTTGGGGAGGAGGAGTCAGAGGCGCCAGGTGCTGGGCTGTCACCTGGCAGTGCTTCACCAGCCCGTGCCGAATTTGAGAGACCGACCATCAGCAGAGCGAACACGGCGATGATCACGCCGATCGTGGTGACGGCCGCAGCCGTGACCTCGACTCGCTTGCGGCCGTGTACCTCGGTCAAGACTGTGCTCCTGCAAATTTGGTGGGGTGTGGCCAACGGCCGGTCATTCAGCGTACGTCATTGTCGCGATTGGCCTGCCTCCACAACACCGGTTGTCGCGCTCGTCACATCTGGGCCAGTCAATAGACTTCGTGTTGCCATGAGGGCTGTCGTGCTGTTGGAGGATGAATGACGCCGCAGTCCCTGCCCTCGTCCTCCATGCCAGACAACCGCCGTGAGGACATCCAGGGCCTGAGGGCTCTGGCCGTGGGGTTTGTTGTCGCATTTCATGCCGGATTGCCAGTGCCTGGCGGCTTTCTTGGGGTCGACGTGTTCTTCGTCATCTCTGGATTCGTCATCACCGCAATGCTCGCTCGTGAATGGGTCCGGACGCAGAGTCTGAAATTCTCGACTTTCTATGCTCGCCGATTTCGAAGGCTGACCCCAGCACTCGCGCTCCTGGTGGCAGTGGTGGTCATCGTGTCTGTGCTGATCCAGTCGCCCATGGGCGACCAACAGATTGCAGCGCAGACCGGTATTGGCGCGCTGCTTCTCTCGGCGAACTTTGTGATCGCCGAAACGACAGGTGGATATTTCGATGCGCCGGCGGCGGCCAACCCACTCCTGAATACCTGGTCATTGTCAGTTGAAGAGCAGTTCTACTTGGTGTTTCCTCTCTTGCTTTTCCTGGGATGGAAACTGGCCAAGAAGGCAAGAGTGCCTTGGATTCCTGCTGCCTTGGTCGGTGGGGTCGCTGTGCTGTCCTTTGCGATCGCAATGCTGGAGGCACGTGGTCATCGCATTCCCTTCATGCCTGAGTGGCTTGGTGGCTTCTATGGTCCATTGAGCCGCGCTTGGGAGTTTGCAGTCGGCGCCTTGCTCGCTCTTGCTGCCACCAAGGTCGAGCTGCGCATCTCGCGAGTGATGGCATTGATATTCGGAATCTTGGGAATAGTCGGCCTTGCTGCATCCCTGTGGCTTGTCAATGACACGACAGTGTGGCCCGGACCGATGACGATCATTCCGGTCGTCAGCACCGTGCTGCTGCTCGCTTGCGGCATGCATGAAGGCAATGCCGTGAGTCGCTTCCTTGGGCGTTCTCCCTTCGTAGCGGTCGGCAACATCTCTTATTCGTGGTACCTCTGGCATTGGCCGTGCATCGTTTTCGCGCTGATGTTGTGGCCAAACACGCCAGGCATCGCCTTCATTGCCGCGGTGGCATCTCTGTTGCCTTCCATCGCTTCGTATCAGTGGCTTGAACAGCCAATCCGCAGCCTTCGCGATGTGAGCAAGCCGCGGATGGCTCGGCTGGTCGCACTCACGATGGTTCCGCCAATGGCGTTGGCGCTGATCCTGTGGTCAGCTGCGGAGAATGGCTTCTGGAACCCTCGCGTTCAAGACTTCATCGCTGCCGTGTCTCCCATGCATGCAGGCAATGCCGCCGGATGCAATGAGTCCATAGCGCCCAGTGAGCGCAAACCCAGGACTTGCCTCTGGAACGCCCAGGCATCTGGATCGCCCATCTACCTCATCGGTGACTCGCACGCAGATCATTTGAGCGAGGCGGCCATAAGTGCTGCAACGGCTGCTGGAAGGCCGCTGACCATCGGGACGGCGAACGCCTGCCCGTTCATTGATGTGCACTTCAAATCGTCGGCGGCACGTCTTGCCAAGTGCCGGCCCTTTGTGCAGAAGACCCTGAAGTGGCTGGAGTCTGCGCCACCAGGAGATGTCATCTTGTCCAGTTCAAGTGTCTACTGGAATTCTTCGGTGTTCTCAGCGGGACTCACGGCTGATGCAGTGACAAATGAAGCGCGAAGCAAGGTTGCCAATCTTCGAAGCGGGCTTGAGTCAACGGTCAGGCAGTTGCAGGATTCGGGCCATCGGGTGATCCTGGCTCAGGATGTGCCGTACTTTGCTGAGCCCTTGGCGGCCGACCCGCGCCAGTTCTCGGCGCTGGAGATTGCCAGCGGTTCGCAATTGAGGTCTGCAATGCCGCGCTCCGTTGCCGATCAGAATCAGCAGGCCTCGCGCACGGGAATTGAAGCGGTTGCTCGAGCGACTGGAGCACGCATCTTCGATCCTCGCGTCTATTTCTGCCCGCAAGACCAATGCGCGACACAAATTGGCGACCTCTATCTGTATCGCGATGCGGGACACATCTCGATCGGTGCCAGCAAGAATCTGGCGCCGCTGCTCGTCTCCGTGCTTTCCACTCCCTGAGGCGATCAGTTCGTGATGTTCTCATCCAACGCGGACTGAATCGCGCTGCCGGATTGCGATGCACGCAGTGATTTTGCTGCTCGTCTTTCGGCTTCAACCGGTTCCTCGTCAGCGCGCAGGAGTGCAGCACCGGAGGAAACGTGCATGCCCTGCGGGCTTGCCCGGAGCAGGCGCCGCAGGACTTCCTGAGTCTGCGCGACAGAATCGCGTTGAATGAGGACGGCAAACTCATTGTCCGTGTACTTCGCGAGCACATCGGTCGATGTGAGTTCGCCGAGCCAGGCGATCGTGGCGGAGATGATCAGGAGATCACCAATGTGCTGGCTCTTGGCCTGCCGCAATTCAGTGAAATTGTCGATGCTCACAATGGCGATCGTGATCACCGTGCCAGTCTCCGACGTGGATGAGACTCGTGAACTGAGTTGAGTGTTCCACGTGGTGCGATTCGGTAGACCAGTAAGGAGATCCTTTCGGTCAAGCTCGTCCAACGCAGAGGCCTGTCGCTGTGAGGTGCGCAGCAATAAGTGCATCCGGATCAGCACAAGAGCGAGCAAGAGCACGATCCCAGGCACCAGCCAGTACAACACCACTTCGCCTGCGATGCTCAGTTCCAGAAGGATGATGGCCGGCACTGCCAGCACGGCAATCCCGATCATGAGTTGCCGAGTGGTGGTCACCACGCCTACGCGTGAAGGATCCACGGGCACGAACTGCCGTGCTCCCGGGGACAATGCGGCCAGCGCAAGGCAGAGGTAGGCAGCCGACCAGACCAACTCCATCGCATTGGCAGGGGTCCAGTCGGCAGACAGCAACTGGTTGTTGAACAGCAAGTCGTAGGCAAGGAAGAGTGCCATGGAAACTGCCAGCAGACTGATGGCAGGGTTGCGCGCGTGCGGGAGCATCAGCAAGCGAGTCAGTGCTGCCAGCAGCACGAGATCGAGGAGGGGATAGGTCAGCCACAAAATGGTTGGCAGATCCATCTGCGTAGTCGAAGTCCAGCCAGGCGCGATCACAAAGGCCCCGACGATTGCGCAGGCCGCGACGAACATGATCAGAATGTCGATCCATGACGACAAGTCAGCGCCAGGATTCATCTTGCGGGCGAGCAGGAACAGCGCAGTAATCGCAAAGATGTAGGACACCAGGTAGAACCCGTCGGCAATACCGGGGAATGCCGATATCTCCAGTATCAGGTCTTGATAGTCGTAGATCACGTCAGCGATAGCCGTGAGCAACAAGAAGGTGCCCATGCACAACCACACTGATCTGACTGATTTTGGCATGGTCAAGATGGCGCCCAGCAGGATGACGCTCGCCACCATGCCCGCGACACGACCAAGCACCGCTCTCTCGACAGAGTCCACGTCAATGAAGGCAAGCGAAACCAGGACCAATGCCCCGCCAATTGCGGTGATCCACCACTGGCGCGAGAAGCCATTGGTGTCCGCAAGCGATTGGCGTGATGTCACGTGCTCAGAGTAAAGGTTTGACACCCTGCCTGCTGCCCCCCTGTTTTGGGGTGAAATGTGCGGGCTTAGCTAGGAATGGGCTGCTCAATGTCTGACATGGGCTGGACCTCGGCCATCGCCGCATACAGCGCGCTGGAGGCGCGTGCCTGGGCTTGAGCTGGGTCTTCGTCCTGACGAAGCAGCGCGGCGCCGACCGAGACCGAAAGGTCAGCTGGAGTTGAACGCAGGACTCGGCGCAAGACCTCCTGAGTTTCTGCAAGGGACGAGCGTCGAATCAAGAGTGCAAACTCGTCCATGCCGCATCTGGCCAGCACATCTTCGACGGACAACTCCGCAAGCCAGGCAAGGCTGGCGGAAATCAAGAGCAGGTCAACCTGGTGTTGTGATTTCGATTCGCGATGCCCAGTAAAATTGTCAATGTCGAGCATCGCAATTGTGCATACATCGCTGCCTTCGCGCACTTGCGAAAGCAGCTCTTGCACGCGAAGATCCCAGCCCTGCTTATTGGGCAGGCCGGTGAGTGCGTCGGTGAAGGCCAGAGCCGCGAGGGCTGTTGTCTGTCGCTGTGAAGCGCGCAGCAGCAGGTGCAGCCGCAACAGCACAAGCGCAACCATCACGATGATCACTGGGAGCAGCCAATTCGCCACCAGAGTCCCAGTCAGCAGGAGTTCCACGAGCACCACTGCTGGGACGCCAATCGCGCTCACGCCGATGAGCACCTGTCGAGTCGGGGTGACCTCGCTCGCTCGTCTTGAGTCAACCGGCGTGAACTGCGAGGCTCCGGGCGACATGACTGCGAGAGGCAGGCAGATGAGCGCTGCTGCCCACAGCACCTCAATGGCGACGACAGGTGTGCGTCCCACAATGAGCTGGTTGCTGAAAATCAAATCGCACGCCAGGAAGCACACACATGATGCACCGAGCAATGTGATGGCAATATTTCGTGAGTGCGGCAGAATGAACAAGCGCACCAATGCAGTCAGCAGAAGAAGTGAAAGCAGTGGGTAGATTAAATCCAGAGCACTGGTGATGCTGAAGACTTCACTCGTTTCCCACATTGAGTTGATCACGAAGATTCCGATGAATGCGGAGGCAGCAATCACCATGATTGAGATGTCAATCCAGGCGGCAACATCTGCACGAGGATTCAACAAGCGAGACAGCTTGATGAGACCTGTCACTGCGCAGATGAATGCCGAGATGTACAGGACATCCGTGATGCCCGGGAAGGGCCGAACTTCCAAGACCAGCGCCTGGTAGTCAAAGATCATGTCAGCGATCACGGTGATGACGAGAAATACCCCGACCCAGAGCCAGATCTTGCGCACGGCTGAAGGCAGTGATGTCATTGCATAGAAGAACAGAGCAATGGCCGCGATACCTAGTCCGCGAGCCACAAACGAACGCTGAAATGAGTCAACAGGCAAGATCGCAATCGCCACGATTGCGATGCCTCCGCCGATAGCTGTTGCCCACCAAAGACGCGAGAAGCCTGACTGTTGTGGCGCTGCCGAGCGGGATCTCACTGGACCAGAGTAAACGTTTATCACCCCTGCTGTCGCCCAGATGATTCGTGAGCAGATGTGATCTGTCCGAATATCGGCCATTCGACGTGGTGCTTCCCAGGCGCGCTGGTCTACAGGGCGACAAGACTCCGCACTGCGAGCCAGATGCCAGCGGCAACGACGGTGATCGCAGCGATCAACGGCAAATGCTTCAGTACGGCGGCAACCGGACGCGGCACTGCAGTTCCTGCGACGACGCGCTCTGAGAGATTGCCGGCGTGTACCAGCAGCAGACCAGTGAAGCAAAGGGTCAGTGCCATGCCGATCCCGTACGCCAACACCAAAAGCAAGGCGAACCACGCACGCCCCAGTGCAAATCCAGCCAGCAGAATGACCACCGCCGACGGGGAGGGAACCATGCCACCGGCCAAACCCAGCGCGATGATGCGGCGGTTGCGGGGAGTCGTCGTGACTGCCGGAGCAGCTGACACTGACGTGGCCAGGGCCAAGGAGCCGGCCGTCTGTTCGTGTGGGTGTGCGTGAGGGTGCGGGTGAGGTGACTCGTCATGCGGGTGCGGATGATCTGAACCGTGGTCATGATGATCGTCGTGGTCGTGATGAACATGTGCGTGGGTGCCGTGTGAGTGTCCACCGCCGAGACCGTGGTGGTGGCCCAATCCCCCGCCCCGCCGAGCCTGGCGCAACAAGCTGACACCAACGCCGATTGCAAGCACAGCGCTGAACAATCCCAGCCACGGGTAGGTCGATTCGGCAGCGAATGCGGATGAGATCGAAAGCACCAGCGCCAGGGCTACAACACCTGCAGTGTGTGCTGTGGTGACCGAAGCACCCAGCACCACGGCATCACGCTTGCGTCCGTTGGTGCCAATCAGCGAGGCAGCCATCAAGGTCTTTCCGTGACCTGGGGCCAAAGCGTGCAGCCCCCCCAGCCCGATCGCGATCAACAACGCCAGGAGCCCAAAGCCCACAGTCAGGTCCTGCTCGCTGATGAGGTTGGTGAAGGCCTGTGTAGGTCCGTCCAGACCAAAGGGAGCGATCGTCGTGGCTGCGGCAGCGGTAGTTGACTCAACGGCTGGAGCTGGGGCTTGGACTTCTTGAGTGGTCGTGCCTGCAGCAACTGGAGCGGCGCCGTTCCACCGCGCCTGAACAGTGGTGAAGTCCGCTGGACTGGCATCAACTGGGTAGGCGGTCAGACGGGCACTCGTTGATGTGGTGGGCACGTCGGCGCTGAGGCGAACGCCCTCGCCTCGAGCCGTGATCTCATGCCATCCGGTGCGGCCCTCTTCAATTGACACGACTGCGCTGAATGAACTGGCATCAGCAATCGCCGCCTCATATGCGCAGACCAGCCGCGTGGTGGACAGTCCGGCCTGGCCCTGCGGAAAGGTGATGGTTGATTTGCCGACTGACCAGTTCACTGCTCCCAGATCTGTCGATGCCTTGATCTGGCTCGCAGCTGCCAGGCACCGAGCATCTGCCCAAGCCTGGGATTCGGCGGCCGATGGGGATCCGTCGCCATTGGCGTCCATGCCACTGCGCGCCTGGAAGCTGGGAATCTCGGCCAGATCAAGCACGTGATCGGCTTGGATGCGATCTGGGCTGATCGCAAAGCCCACGTAGGTGTTGTGGGTGAAGTTGCCCAGCGGATGCGCAGAGGCGACCGGTGCCATCGCTATTGCGGCGAATGCGCCTGCGGCAACTGTGCCGAGCATCGCAGAGGCGATCCGCCGCTTCACGCTGCAACTCCTGCGTTGAGCTGAGATAGAGCAACCTTGGCTCGTTCGACAAGCACGGGCTCAAAGCTCGGGCTCAGCTCAAGGGCCCGAGTCAGTGAGGCCTTGGCCTTGGTGACTTCACCGGCTGCCGCATAGACCAACCCAGCGTGTGCGAGCAGGCGCGGATCCTTGGTTCCGAGCGCAAGAGATGCGTCGGCGAACTGCACTGCCTGCTTCGGCTGACCGTTGGCAAGCAATGCCCAGGCAAGTGCGTCGTATCCGTAGACGTCCTTGCGCGTCTTCAACTCGGCACGAGCATCGCGAACGGCGGATGCGGTGTTGATTCCCCGATCAGCCTGTGAGACAACGATGGCCCGGTTGAAGAGTTGATGCACTGACTCCAACTGCGCAACCACATCGACAGTTCCGTACGCGACTTTGGCTCCGGCAATGTCGCCAAGGGCAGTGCGCACATCTCCGAGCGAGCTCAGAGTGTCCGGCAGCGGAAGCGCATCGGACGATTTGCTCAGCGACTGTTCCGCGCTGCGCAAATCGCCGGCCGCCGCTTGCGCTCGTCCGAGACCGGCAAGGGCTGCGTGCCATCCAGGTGCCGCCACAAGTGCCGCCTCGTAGGCACTGATGGCGATGGGGTAGTTGCCTTCGTCGATCGCAAGCTTTCCGGCAAGCAATTCGTAGCTGGCGCGACTGGTCCCCACAAGGCCGGCGTCTTCAGCAGCGATGCGGGCCTGGGAGGCAAACGCTGCTGCCTGCGCCGTGTTGCCGTTCAATTCAGCCCACCGAGATTGACGGTAGAGAACCTGTGGTGACTCAGGGGCAAGCCGGACGAGCCGAGCCAGGTGGCGCTGTGCCAAGGAGATGTTGCCGGTTTCCAGTGCAGCGTCAAATCCAGCCGCGAGGCCACCTGGATGATCAGGGTTGCTTGCCAGTACTCGCTCTGCGTCTCGCCCTGCTGCGATGAACTCGTGGGTGGTGATGCGAGCCGATGCTCGTTGCGCGCGAATGTCGAGATTGTTTGGGGCTAGTGCTACTGCGCGGTCCAATGTTGCCAGGGCTCGCGTGTATGCGGTTGCGTCGCCTGTCACTGCAGCGCGTTGGAGCAGCAGCCGAGCGAGCAGGCCCAGTTGGCCCGAGGTGGCTGAAGCTGCGGTGCTGGCTTGAAGTCGGTCAATGGTCTGCTGCGTCGCATTGTCCGCGAGTGTGATGCCGCTGCCCGTAGTCGCGGGCAGCGGTGGCGTGGTGACATCGGCAGCATCAGAGAGCGTGAACTCTGCGTAGGGAGCGCTCTCAGGGCCTTCGGATCGAACGAAGTAGCCAAGGGCGACCAAGACGACTGATATCCCAATGACTGCTGCAGCAGGTCCAAGAAAACGGCTGCGCGACTCGCGATGTGGACCGTGTCCATCATCATCGCCATGAATGTGGTCATCCCCATGTCCGTGTCCGTGTGGATGCGGGTGTGGGTGTTCATGAGCTGCTGAACCTTGCGAGCTGGGGGTGATCGTCGGCACGGTGGTGACCTCTCGGCTTTGGTCTCATTTCGAAACTGGGGTGGAGGTGGCGATGAGCATGGGCTCACCACCACCTCCCAAGCTGACTAGTGCGCTGCGCCCAGGTAAGGGAACGAAGTGCTGTAGTCGGTGTGAGCTGCTACGCAGTCACCCTTGATTCCGCCTTGAGTGACAATGCCGAGTTCGGCATCGATGACGTCATCGCCAAGTGCGCGACCATTGAGAGGACCAGCGGCCTTGGTGCTGGTGTCGTAGGTCAAGATGTCTGGCAGCAGAACGTCGGCCAACTTGCCGGCTGCTTCATCGGTGTACTTTCCGAGGGCCTTCAGCGTGTTGATCACATTGGTGCGGTACAGCGCTGGATCGTTCACTGGCAGTGTCACGTTGAACGCGTTCTTGTCTGCGCCCTTGTTGAACACCGTGTTGATGGCCGGACGACCCATGCGGTCAACGCGACCACTTGGCTGCACGGTCATGCCCCATACGCCGATGTTCTTTCCGAGTGAACTGTCGGGAACCTCAAGCACGATCGAGTTGACGTTCAGCGGTGCAAAGAAGTCGGTCGCCTTTGCGTCACAGAAGGTGCGGCCGTTGCCGTTGCCGCCAACTGCGCCCTGGAAAGCATCAAGGTCAAAGAAGAAGGGATCAGAGCGAAGGCCCGCGAAGACCTTTGAGCTCTTGCCGATCATCTTCGTGGTGCCGGTGACGCCCGTCGTGACAATGCTGCCCTTCTTGAGCGAACCAGCGTTGGCTCCGACGTACTTCGTGACGGTGTACGCCTGACCCTTGCCAGTCTTGTTGCCTGCTCCGAAGCGGAAGACGAATGCCTCGTCGCGCTTTGCGTCACCGTTCTTGTCAACGGAGATCACATATTGCACATCGCTGCCGTAATCAAGGGGAGCGATTGCGCCAGCGCCGGGCCCGGTGTTCATGACCAGCACGGTGTTCTTTGGATTCTTGCCTTGGAATGCGTACATGTCGGTGATATCTGCGTCTGCGCGACCCGAGGGTGCAGTGAGGCCCGGCGCATCGAGGTGGTCAGCAGCCCCTGCGATGAGCTGTGGTCCTGCGAACGCAAGAACGAGCGTGGCAGCACCTGCTCCCGCAATCGCTGTCTTGGTTGAAGTTTTCACAAGTGACTCCCAGTGGATGAGTGATGGGTGGTGCTTTCACAGGGGAGTTCGTAGCCACGGCAGGGGCGGATTGGTGTCAATCATCGCCAGTTTGATTTTTTGGGTTCTGGATCTGGGAACGCATACTCTGCATTGCACGTCCAAGGCCGCGTGGGAGCTCCACTTGCGCCCGCATCCACCAGAGGAGCTCACGTGAAGTCGTTCTTTCGCCCAATGATTCTGGTTCCAGTCGCCATCATCGCCGTGGGGGCGCTGACCGTGGGGATGTACTTGTTCCAGCCCTGGAAATTGTTCACCGACACGACAGTCAATGAACCCTCCCCGATAGCGGCAAGCGCGCCCGTCGAAGCCATTGCCAGCCCAACGACATCGCCGGCCCCTTCGCGTGAGCCCTCGCGGTCGGCTGCTCCTTCGGCCGCATCCTCACCTGCACCCGCCACCAAGGCGGCCAAGGTGCTGACCACTGGGAAGTTCATCAGTCATGAACACGGGACCTCTGGGACCGCCAAGATCATCAGCCTGGCCGATGGCTCGCGAGTGCTGCGCATCGAGAATCTTGACACCAGCAATGGGCCTGACCTCAAGGTCTGGCTGACCGACGCACCGGTCATTGAAGGCCCAAGTGGCTGGTTTGTCTTTGACGATGGCGCCTACGTGGACCTTGGAGCGCTCAAGGGGAACAAGGGAAGCCAGAACTACAAGATCCCGGCTAAGGCCAATCTTTCAAAGCTCACGAGTGTGACCATCTGGTGCGACCGGTTCTCAGTGTCCTTCGGCGCTGCAGAACTCCAGGCTCCCTCCGCGTAGGAAGGCTCAAGCTGCTCCTGCAGAAGTTGCTCGACGCCTGATGTTGCCATCACTCATCCGCGAGATGATTCGTCCGTGGCCCCACATGCGAGCTCAATAGTGCGCGCCCTGACTTCCTGGACTGCTGGGGTGCCGCTCTTGGCACTTGTCTTTCTTGCGTTGACGTGGGGACGTGATCTGGGTGGCGTCCTGCTGGTGGTCACCCTGCTTCTCCTTGGTGGCGCCGTAGTCGCAGCAGTGCATCACGCGGAAGTCATCGCCGCACGGGTAGGCGAGCCCTTTGGCTCCCTTGTGCTCGCAGTTGCCGTAACCGTGATCGAGGTGTCGCTGATCGTGGTGCTGATGATCTCTTCGGACTCTGGCAAGCCGACCTTGGCTCGTGACACGGTCTTTGCGGCGATCATGATCACCTGCAACGGCATCGTGGGACTCGCCATCCTCACCGCCACGTTTCGCGGCGGCATCGCTCGCTTCAACTCAGCGGGAACCGGCGCTGGACTCGCGAGCATCGTCGCCCTTGCCGGTTTGAGTCTGGTCTTGCCGGCTTTCACGACGAGCACCCCCGGACCCACGTTCACCACGACACAGCTGGTCTTTGCCGCCATCGCCTCACTGGGCCTGTATCTGCTCTATGTGTTTGTGCAAGCCGTCAGACATCGTGACTACTTCCTGCCTCCAGCGGATTCAGCGACCAAAGCCGGGGCGACGGGCCCTGAACATCACGGCAATGTGTGGGCAAGTTCGGTGCTGCTCGTCGTTGCACTGATCTCAGTCGTCGGGCTGGGAAAGGTCGCCTCGCCATCGATCGAGAACGCCGTTGTTGATGCAGGGTTGCCGATCACCGTTGTTGCAGTGGCTATTGCCTTGATCGTGCTGCTTCCTGAGTCACTGGCTGCCTGGCGGGCGGCGCGCCGTGGACGAGTGCAGACCAGTTTCAATCTTGCCTACGGATCGGCCATGGCCAGCATTGGTCTGACCATCCCTGCTGTCGCGGTGGCTTCGTGGATTCTGGATACCCAGCTTGAACTCGGACTAGCGCCTGTTGAGCTGGTGCTGCTTGGCATCACCGCGATCGTCAGCGTGCTCACCGTGACTCCGGGTCGGGCCACTTTGTTGCAAGGCGGTGTGCACCTCGCCGTGTTTGCAGGATTCATGGTGCTCGCGTTCAGTCCGTAAATTCAATCGACTGTGCACAGTGATCGTGGGGACAAGCCAGATGGCTTGTCCCCACGATTGTCTTGCCGTTCGACCTATGAAGCCGCTGACACGTTTCCGGAAATGGCCTGTTGGCCAACTGATGTTGCGATGTCGATCTTGCGTGGCTTTGCCTTCTCGGCCAGCGGGATGGAGATGCTGAGCACGCCTTCTTCATAGGTCGCAGCGATCTCGGCGGCGTTGATTCCATCACCAAGCGACAGCTGACGCATGTACGAACCAGCGAATCGTTCGCTGGATATCCACTCGATGCCGTCGTCGCTGCGGCCAGACCTCTCAGCTCGAATCGTCAGAGTTCCGTTGTCGACACTGACATCGACACTGCCTGGATCCACGCCAGGCAGGTCCGCCAGAAGCACGTAGTGATCGCCGGACTTGAACAAATCCATAGGCATGAATCGAGGCACTCGCTGGGATCCAGATGGCGCGCCGAGAAGTTGCTCAGTCAGGCGATCGACATCGCGGAACGGATCAAAACGCAGTACGGACATGACAACCTCCTAAGCGATAGCGGGTCGCCCGCCCCAGTGACGGGCGCATTTTCGCGAGAAGAATTTAGCACTCAGGTCTGGGGAGTGCCAAGTGTCGTTGGGGTTCTTCTCGGTTATTGCCGCGCACACTGCAGATGCGCGCTCAGGAGATGGGATAGTCGGCCCATGCCTCCTGTGCGGCGCCCCGCTCCGAATGCCGCTGATGATGGGTCAGCCGACAAGTTGGGCAACCGCCTGCTGTTTGCGAGCAGGCGTTTCAGTCCGATCCGCAGCATTTTTGTTCGTCTGCTCCTGGCGGTCGGGGCTATCGTGATCACGACACTGCTGGTGTATTTCGAGCGAGATTGCTACGCCGACCGAGGAGTCACCGGAACTGCCAGCCTGCTCGACTCGCTCTACTACGCGACTGTCTCGCTGTCCACGACTGGCTACGGCGACATCGTTCCAGTGTGCGACTCCTCGCGAGCAGCCAACATCTTGATCATTACCCCGCTGCGGTTCCTCTTTCTCATCGTGCTTGTTGGCACGACGATCGAGGTGCTCACTCAGCGCACGAGACATGAATGGCGTTCCAACCGATGGAGGAAGCACGTGGAGAACCACACAATCATCGTCGGCTTCGGAGTGAAGGGCCGCTCAGCTGCGCGCACCATCATCGACAGTGGTGTTCCAGCAGACAACATCGTGGTGGTCACCAGTGATCATGGCGCAGCCGAGGAAGCCGCTCGGCTGGGTTACGTCGGCGTCGTGGGCGACGCACGTCGGGAGGAAGTGCTCAAGGACGCTGAAATCAGTCGAGCCGCGCGCATTGTCATCGCGATCGACGAAGACGACGCTTCGGTGCTCGTGACGCTCACTGCCAGGCGGCTGGCGCCAGATGCCACCATCGTCGTGGCGGCCCGCGAGTCGGTGAACGCAGAAATTCTTCGCCAGTCCGGTGCCAACATCGTGATCCCCACAGCAGAGTCGGCCGGGCACCTCATGGGCCTGTCGCTGATCTCGCCGGTGGCGGGCGAAATCATGGAAGACCTGCTGGATGCCACGCGTGGACTCAATATTTCTGAGCGGGACATCACTCGTGAGGAACTGGGAGTGTCTCCGGCCCGTCTCGATGCAAGCGGCCAGCTCGTTCTCGCAGTCTTGCGCTCAGGTCGGGTCTTTCGCTTCGACGAGCAACTGGATGTTCTGCAGCACGGGGATCGCCTCGTCGTGATTCAAGCTGATGGGACACGAACCTAGAACGTTCGCAGAACGGCGCGGCGGCGTCTAGTGTTCCCGCAACGCGGCGCAGCACTCGGGGGAGAACAACATGCGTATGAACAGCATGCCAAAGAAACTGCTCACCGTTCCTATTGCTCTCGGAGCGCTCTTGCTCGCTGGTTGTTCCAGTTCTGAATCCGCATCGGACCCTGCTCCGAGTGCCTCCGTGGTGCAGGACGTGCCGAGCGATCAGCCAGTCACAGATCCAGAAGTCGACAAGTACGAGCAGACGTGGACAACCCCCTACGACCAGACGCCATGCGGTGACTACACGCTTGGCATGACAGAGAAGGAACGATGGGTTGCGGCTGCTGACATGCTCTTGGCATCTCGCAGCGATGCCGGTATCAGCGACGAGCTTCCACCGGATGCAATGGTCGATGAGTTCAAGGCCAGCCTTGCACTGGCTTGCTCAGCCAACGAAGACGTTGAGCTGGCCGTGGCAGGAGCTGCCGTCTTTTCGGGAGAACCTGAATTCAGTGCTGCGGGTTGAGGCAGTGAGAGCAGGCAATGGCTTGAAGCCCAAGGCCTTGCGACGATCCCGGCGGGGATCACCCGGGCGACCTGACGAGCGCCCGTTCAATCGAATGAGACTGTGTGCCGGTACGTAGCAAGGTGGATCGACCAGTACACCGGATTGAAAGCCTCGACGAGTGGCCCGGATGACGTGCACTGGTGGTACGCGAGCCGCCGCAGCGCGCCTCGTCCTCGCGGGCTACGGCACCTCGTTGATGCGGTCGGTGGCTGGCGAGGTCACCGGCTTGAAGGTGTTGAGGTAGTTCGTCAGAGCGAGCAGATCGTTGCCGCCCGCGAGACGCTTCGCCGCAGGTACCTGCGCGAAGGCGGTGAAGTTGTCGCCGCCATCAGCGAGGAAGTTGTTCGTCGTCACCTGGTAGGTGGCCGCCAGCTCCAGCGCCTTGCCATTGAGTTTCACGTCGGTGATGTTCACCGACGTGCAGTTCCCGCCCGCGATCGTTCGCGACTGGGTGTAGGTGAACCCGGCCGATGAGCTCAGGGACAGGAACGGCCGCGACGAGCCGGCTGGCTGGCACTGCTGCCTCAGGACGGACACGATCTGCTGGCCGGTCATCGGGATTGTCACCAACGTGTTGCCGAACGGCTGCACGGCGAACGCTTCGCTGTAGGTCACAACGCCGTTGCCCTCCGCGCCGGACTGGGTGAAGCGCAGGTCGGCACGCAGCCCGCCAGGGTTCATGAATGCGAGTTGCGCGCCGTTGAACGATGTTGCCCACGCCTGCGCGTCCGCGACCAGGTTGCCGAGCGGCGACTCTACGCCGCGGTCGTTTCCGGGCGGTGTGCCACCGCGGAGGATGTCGGCGCTGATCGCACCGACTGGCGTGTTGCCGGCGGCCTCAAACCGCGGGTTCCATTTGTTGATCACCGCGGTGAGCGCCGGGTCGGGCGTCAGCGCCGACTGGATCACCGCGTGGTTGGTCGCCTTGCTCAGTGTGCGCCGCACATCGCCAGTGCGCTTGTCGATCACGAGGTTCACCTCGCTGACGACTCGGCCGTTTGAGTACGCACTGGTCACGATCCGACGCGCGCCGTCCGGACCGCCGAGTCGGCAGTTGTAGGGCTGATGTGTGTGGCCGGTGATGACCGCGTCGATCTCGACGTCCAGGGCCCTGTTGATCTCGACGATGGGACCGCTGATGCGCGCGCACCCGTTAATGTCGCCTGGCGCCGGATCCTGCGTCGCGCCTTCGTGGAGCAGCACGACGATCGTTTCGACGCCCTGCCTTTTCAGCACGGGAACGAGCCGGTTGGCTGTGCGCACCTCGTCAAGGAAGGTGTAGCCGGCGACTCCGGAGGCGGCCACGAGGGTGTTCGTGGCCTCCAATGTCATGCCGATGAAACCGACTTTGACGCCGTCGACTTCGGTGACCCAATAGGGCGGCAGGGGTGTCTTGCCGGTCGAGGTGTTGATGACATTTGCGGCAAGCCACTTGAAGTTGGCGCCTGCGAACGGCTGGCTCGGGAAGTAGCACCCGTCGACGGGATGGCAACCGCCGTTCTGCATCCGCAGGAGCTCGGCCACACCTTCGTCGAACTCGTGATTGCCGACACTGGAAACGTTGAGCTTCATCGCGTTGAGCGATTCGACCGACGGCTCGTCGTGGAACAAGCCGGAGAGCGCGGGGGAGCCTCCGATGAGATCGCCAGCGGCAACGGTGAGGCTGTGCTTGCTTCCCGCTCGAAGCTGACTGAGCTTGGCGGCGAGAAACTCCGAACCACCACCTGCCTGACCGTCGACGGTGCCGGGCGTCGTCCTGTCAAGACTGCCGTGGTAGTCGTTGATCGCCAGCAACTGCAGTCGGACCACACCAGTCTGCTGAGCCGAACCGACGACCGGTGGTGCTGCCTGGCCACTTGCGGAAGCCGTCGACAACCCCAGCGTCAGGCCCGCCAGCAGCAGCGTTGCTGTGGTACTTGCGGTCACTACTCGCCGGATCAGACTGATAGGTGTCGTTGCGCCGCTGCTCATCTGTGCTCCCCTGTGAGGTATCACGTTGCAGGCTAGACGCCGGCATGACGTTGCGCTCGCCTACTTTGGCTCTGTCGATCAAACGTCACCAGATGTTCGTCTGGCGGTTGCAGCGATTACCCGTGTTGTTGTGGAGTCCTCTGCACGCCCCACCATCCTAAGGAGGTTGGGCCCATCATGCGAGGAAAACTGGTGGCCAGTGGCGGGGGTCGAACCACCGACCTTCCGATTTTCAGTCCCCACTGACGTAGATCAGTCCCACATGAGTAAAGGGCACTCAAGGACAAGACTGAGCAGTGTCAGTGCTACTGAATGGACGTGAAAAGTGCTGTTCGACCAGTCGATTTGCTGGAGCGGGTGACGGGAATCGAACCCGCACTGTCAGCTTGGGAACCTGTATTTAGTGCGGGCACTTTCCCTTTGTTTGCAACATGTTTTCGCTGCGAGTATTGTTCCACGGAGAATTCATAGCGAACAACCAGGGGTGCACTAATTAGTGCAGAGGTCACCAGCGGGCATAGGAGGTCACCATGGGCAAGCGACGCTCCTTCGGGTCTATCGAGCACGTAGCGTCGGGCCGCTACCGATCTCGCGTTCGGCTGGACGGAGTGTGGGTCAACGCGCCGACGACCTTCCGCACGAAAGCTGAGGCCGCGATCTGGCTCGACTCGGTGCGTACCGATTTGGTCCGTGGCGCTTGGAAGGCTCCTCGGTTGTCTCGGTTGACGCTGGACGAGTACGGCCGGAAGTGGATCGCACAGCGGCATGCGCTGAAGGCGAGTACACGTGCGGAGTACGAGTCGTGCTGGCGCAACCACGTCAGTTCCTCCCTTGGAGCCAAGCGGCTGGACACAGTCAGTCCTACCATGGTTCGTGACTGGCATGCCGAGCTTGTAGCCAACCTTCGCGAGAGCCTTCGGGCCAAGGATGAGGCCCGCATCAAGCGCGAGGAGGAACTCGCCAAGATCTCGCGCAGTCACCGCAAGCCGCGGCTGCCCAGCGAGGCCAGCGTGCGCGACGGCTCTTCGACGGCGGCGCGTGCGTACCGACTCCTGCACTCGGTCTATGCCACCGCGTTGGAGGACGACCTCGTGTCGAGCAACCCGTGCCGGATCAAAGGAGCCTCCGCGCCCCGGGCCGCGGAACGCCCCGTGCTGAGCATTCCCGAGGTGCTGGATCTGGCTACCGAGGTACCCGATCGCTACGAGGCACTCGTGCACCTGCTCGTATGGTCAGGCCTTCGCATTGGCGAGGCCGCCGCGCTGCAGCGGCGAGACCTTGACCTCACACCTGGATCCGCCTCCCTTTCGGTCCGCGAGCGTGTCTACCCCGTCAAGGGCGTGCATAACCTAGACACTCCCAAAAGCCGGGCGGGCGTGCGGACCATCGCTATCCCTCGGCTGCTGGCAGAGCAGATGGAACGTCACTTGGAGCAGTTCACGCGGAGCGATCCGTCCAGCCTGGTATTCACCACGGTGCCGGGAGGCAACATTCGCACGACCTACTCACAGATGCTGCGTCGTGCCCTCAATCGGATCGGCCGCCCTGACATGCGCCCCCACGACCTCCGGCACACCGGCATGACCCTGGCCGCCGAGGCGGGTGCCTCGCTCGCGGAACTCAAGCATCGCCTCGGCCAGTCGACTACTCAGGCGGCAGAGATCTACCTGCACGCCACGGCGGACCATGGTCGTCGCGTCGCGGAGCGCATGGATGAGCTATCGCGGGAGCCGTCGAACATTCGCCCCATCAACAGGCGTTCCACGCGGACGACGAGGACCTAGTTGTTGCGAGGAAACAGCATCGTCCGTAGTTAGTCTCAAAGTTTGGCAGAAAAGTACCAGTAGTGGTACGGTTATGCCTCAGGTAGAGGGACAGTGAGGTATTGCGGTGAGCTACCGAAGCGTGCTGCGTGAACTCGCTGAGAACCAGCATGGCTATGTCACTACCCGTGACGCGCGCGCCCTGGGGGTGCCAGCCGTGGAGTTGCGCAAGCTAGCCGGTCGAGGCGCCCTGAAGAACATGGCCAGGGGGCTGTATCGATTTCCCGACGTACGCCGCGGCGCCACCGACGCTTTCGCCGAGGCGGTGCTGGTGGTGGGCCCCGAC
>JAUSQD010000145.1 GCA_030652695.1 Actinomycetota bacterium | reverse complement strand
TCCGGCATCAACCAGGTGCGCGGAGGTTTCAGTGACGAATGGGTAGTCGCTCTTGATCGCCTCATGCAGCGAGATTTCGACCTCAGCCATGGCCGAAGTCATGGCTGCCTCGAGCTCTGGATCGCCTGAAAGCAGATCCATGGGTTGAGGACTCATGGTTACACGGTACTAGCGAACGAAAACGCCGGCGTGGATGATCAGCTCAAGCAGCGGTTGAGGCACGATTCCAAGCAGGACCGTCACCGTTGCGCCTGCTGCCAGGGCAATAGTCGTGAACACCGAGGGAACAGCCACGGTGGCGGTCTCCTCCGTGGGTTCGGTGAAGAACATCAACACGACCACGCGCAGGTAGAAGAAGGCGGCGATCAGGGAGGCCACCACTGCGACGATCACCAGCCAGGTGTTGCCCGCCTCTATGGCTGCGGTGAACACACTGAACTTGCCGATGAAGCCGCTCGTCAGCGGTATGCCGGCCAGCGAGAGCATGAACAGCGCGAAGATCGAGGCGACGAACGGCGACTTGCGACCCAGCCCCGCCCACTTGGACAGATGGGTTGCCTCGCCGGTGTCATCGCGCACCAGCATGATGATGGCAAAGGCGCCGATGGTGGTGAAGGAGTAGGAGATGAGGTAGAAGATCGCACCTGCCAGGCCTTCTGGCGAAGCAGCGATCACACCGAGCAGGATGAAACCGGCTTGCGCAATGGATGAGTAGGCGAGCATCCTCTTGATATCGCTCTGCGTGAGTGCAATGACAGAGCCCACGACCATGGTCAACGCAGCAATGACCCACATCACTGGGATCCAGTCCCAGCGCATTCCGCCAAGTGCGACGTAGAACAGTCGCAACAGGGCACCGAAGGCGGCGATCTTCACTGCAGCGGCCATGAAGCCGGTCAATGGTGTCGGGGCGCCTTGGTACACATCGGGAGTCCACTGGTGGAACGGCACGGCACCGATCTTGAAGAGCAGCCCGGCGGCTACCAATGCCATGGCGATGAGCACGAGCGCGCTCTGCCCAGGATTCGCGGCGAGCTTCTCGGCAATCACTGGGAAGGAGATCGAGCCCGAGAAGCCATAGAGCAGCGCGGATCCGTACAGGAAGAATGCCGAGGAGAAGGCGCCAAGTACGAAGTACTTCAACGCGGCTTCCTGCGACAGCAGGCGGCGGCGGCGCGCCATTCCGGCCAGCAGATACAGCGGAAGTGACATCACTTCAAGTGCCACAAACATCATCAGCAGGTCATTGGAGACCGGGAACATCAACATGCCACCGACGGCGAACAGGAAGAAGGCCCAGATCTCTGTCTGGAAGTAGCCCCGGGCCGTGAACTGTCGTTCGTCTTCGGAGCCAGGCAGGGCTGATGCACGCGGCGCAAAGGCATCACCGCTTGGATCCAGCCCGCGCTCGGCCATGAGCAGCGCTCCGAGGATCGCAATGACGACGATGGTCCCCTGCATGATGAGCCCAGGTCCATCGACCACAAGAGCGCCCTGACCAACGACCGCGCGGTCATCGTGCAGGCTGATGATGGCGATCAGCGCTGCGATCAGGGCCGTGAACACCAGGGTCAGTTGAATGGGACGACGCACCGATCGCGGCAGGAAGGCCTCAATCAGGACCGAGATCACGCCAGCGCCCAGCACGATCAGGATCGGTGCCAGCAGTCGGTATTCGATTGATGGCATGACCCAGGGAGTGGCGTCGGTCGCCAAGACCACGGCGATCACGGTTGGGTCCCTTCAGAGGAGGTACTTGTGAGGCCAACTGTCGGAGGCGGATCGGTCTGACCAATGATCGACATCACGGTTTCAACCGCCGGATTGACGACATTGAGCACAGGTGCCGGATACAGCCCAAGGAAGATCGTCAACGCAGCGATGGGCACGAGCACACTGATCTCGCGTTTCCCAAGGTCCTTGATACTGGCAAGTCCCTCACTGACTGATCCAGTCATCGACTTCTGGTAGACGCGCAGAACGTAAGCAGCTGTGATCACGATGCCGAGGGTGGCAATTCCACCGACCCACATGTAGCGCTGGAAAGTGCCAAGCAGCACCATGAACTCACCGATGAAGGAGACCAGGCCAGGCAAGGCCAGGGAGGACAGCGCAGCAAACAGGAAGAAGCCAGCAAGCACTGGTGCTGGCTTGTTGACCCCCGAGTAGTCGGAGATCAGGCTCGAACCGCGGCGACGCTGCATGAGGAATCCGGCGGTCAGGAAGATGGCAGCGGTGGAGAGTCCGTGCGCGACCATGTAGACCACTGAGCCGCTGATGCCGATCGTGGTGAACACGAAGATGCCCAGGACGATGAAGCCGAAGTGCGACATCGATGAATAGGCGAACAGGCGCTTCATGTCGTTTTGACCCAGGGCAACAAAGGCGCCGTAGAAGATGCCGACCAAGGCCATGCCAATGATCAGCGGCGCGTAGAACTCACTTGCCGCCGGGAAGATCGGCAGGCAGTAGCGGATCATGCCGAAGGTGCCGACCTTGTCGAGCACGCCAATCAGCAGCACTGCCGTGCCCGGCTTTGCAGCACTGGCCGCATCGGGAAGCCACGTGTGAAAGGGCCATAAGGGTGCCTTGATTGCAAAGGCGAAGAAGAAGCCAAGGAAGAGCAGCTTCTGCGTGGTCGGATCAATATCGAGGCCGACCAGCTGGAACCAGTTGAAGGTGCCAACACCTGTGATCTGACCGGACACCACGAACAGTCCGATCATCGATGCCAGCATGAACAGACCGCCAAGCAGGCTGTAGATCAGGAACTTCATCGCCGCGTAGGACCGATTCGGACCGCCGTAGCGGCCGATCATGAAGTAGACCGGGATCAACATGGCTTCAAAGCAGACGTAGAACAAGAAGACGTCTGTTGCCGCGAAGACACCAATCATCAGCGTTTCAAGGGCCAGGATCAGAGCGAAGTAGCCCTTGACGCTTCCGACGCTTTCAGAATTTGGCTCCTCGACGTCATTCCAACCGGCCACGATCGTCAATGGCACCAGGATGGCCGACAGCGCGATCAGCACCAGGCCAATGCCATCGATGCCCAGGGAATAGGTGATGCCAAAGGCCGGGATCCACTCGTGGTACTCAATGAACTGGAATGGCAGTTCCGAGGAGCCGTCAAACCTCAGCGCAATGACGATGGTCAGAGCAAGCACGAGGAGTGAGATCGCCAAGGCGACCTGCTTGGCCAGTTGTGGCATGGACTTGGGAAGCAGGACCACAACGAAGCTGCCGACCAGCGGGATCAGCGCCAGGACGGTCAGCCAGGGGAAATCGTTCACGAAAGTCACGAAAGCCTCACCAGTACAAGTGCCACGACCACCAAGATGGCGCCGCCGAGCATCGAAAGTGCATAGGAACGGATGAAGCCGGTCTGGTACTTGCGCATGCGTCCGGACAGGCCGCCCACTGCAGCAGCACTGCTGTTGACGAAGCCATCAACCCAGGCATTGTCGAACCAGACCAGGAAGCGGGAAAGCCAGAACGATGGATGCACGACGAGCACATCATTGATCTCATTGCCGTAGAGCTCAGCCCTTGCTGCGCGAGTCAGCAGGTTGCCATGGGGTTCGGTCACCGGCACTTCACGGCGGGCGTACTGAATCCACCCGATGGCAGCACCAATCAGCACAACCGCGAGGGTGATCGCCATCAGCAGGAGCTCTGGGATCGCGACATGACCCTCTTCAAAGCCCACAACTGGCTCCAGCCACGTCTCGATGTTGCCCCAGAACAGCAAGGCCATGCCAAGGAAGGTCGCGCCGATCGCCAAGATGATCAGTGGAATCGTCATCACCGCTGGCGACTCATGCGGATGCGCATCGTCTTCCCAGCGGGCCTTGCCATAGAAGGTCATCGCAACCATGCGGGTCATGTAGAAGCCGGTGATGCCGGCCGCCAGCACTGTGCAGATGCCCACAAGGTTGCTGCTCTCAAATGCCGCGTGAACGATGCTGTCCTTGGACCAGAAGCCAGAGAACGGCGGAATGCCCATGATGGAAAGAGTGCAGACCAGGAAGGTCCCGAAGGTCACCACCATCAGTGCTCGCAGTGCGCCGTAACGACGCATGTTCACGTTGTCCTTCATCGCGTGCATGACTGAACCGGCACCAAGGAAGAGTCCGGCCTTGAACACACCATGGGTCAGCAGGTGGAAGATCGCGAACACATAGCCGACCGGACCAAGCCCTGCAGCGATGACCATGTAGCCGATCTGACTCATCGTGGAACCAGCCAGAGACTTCTTGATGTCGTCCTTGGCGCAGCCGATGATCGCGCCCATGAACATGGTGATGACACCGATGACCACCACTGCCGTGGCCGCCCAGGCCGCAGCATCGAAGATCGCGTTGCTGCGAGTGATCAGGTAGACGCCAGCGGTGACCATCGTTGCCGCGTGGATGAGCGCTGAAACCGGCGTTGGGCCCTCCATGGCATCAAGCAGCCAAGCCTGCAGCGGGAACTGCGCCGATTTGCCACACGCCGCCAGGAGCAGCAGCAGGCCGATCGCTGTCAGCGTGCCCTCACTTGCCTGACCGGTGCTGCCAAAGACATCCTCAAAGGACACCGAGCCGAAGGTCACAAACATGACCATGATGGCCAGGCTCAGTCCGACGTCTCCGACGCGGTTGATGATGAATGCCTTCTTCGCTGCTGCAGCTGCCGAGGGCTTGTACTGCCAGAAGCCAATGAGCAGGTAGCTCGCCAGACCCACGCCCTCCCAGCCGACATACATGAGGAGGTAGTTGTTGGCCAGCACCAGCAGCAGCATGGCTGCGACGAACAGGTTCAGGAAGCCGAAGAATTTGCGTCGGTCTGGATCGTGGCTCATGTAGCCAAGGGAATAGATGTGAATCAGCGCGCCGACGATGGTGATGAGCAGGACGAACACCATCGAGAGTTGATCGAGCTGGAAGGCCATGTCGACCTTGAACGTTCCGGCGAATACCCAGCTGTAGATGTTGTCATTGAACGTGCGCTCTTCTGCTCCCTGTCCCATCATTTCGACGAGCATCCAGATGGCCAGAAGTGCGTCAATCACAATCGTGGAGACGGCCAGGTAGGGACCCCACTTGTTGGTCATGCGCCCACCGAGCAGCAGGATCGCCGAGCCGGCAAGTGGCAGCGCAATCAGCAACCACAGCAGCGAGAACACGCCGGTCGCCGGCATCAACTCTTGCACGTGAGTTTCCTTGTCCTAGTACTTCAGCAGGTTGGGTTCGTCGATGGACGCAGAACGACGTGAGCGGAAGATCTGCACGATGATCGCCAGACCCACTACTACCTCAGCAGCTGCAACCACCATCACGAAGAAGGCGACCACCTGACCGTCGAGATTGCCGTGCATGCGAGCGAAGGCAACGAACGCCAGGTTCGAGGCATTCAGCATGAGTTCCACACTCATGAACACCACGATCGCGTTGCGTCGTACCAGCACACCTGTAGCCCCGATCCCAAACAGCAGGGCCGAAAGAATGATGTAGTTGGAGGGATTCACAGCGAATCAGCCTCCTCAATTGCGTGCACGTCTTCAATGTCCACTGGAGCAATGTCGCCTCGTGCGCGCAAGGGACCGGGGATGCTGAGTTCAGTGGGAGTGCCGTCAGGCAGCAGCGCAGGCGTGTCGACCGCGTTGTGACGCGCGTAGATGCCGGGATTGGGACGGTTGCCTGGGTGCTCCTCGCCAAGGAATCGGGCCTTTGACAGCTCTTCCTGAGTCGGCTTGGGCTTCCAGTGCTCACGGTGAGCCAGCACCATTGCGCCCAGCGCAGCGGTGATGAGCAATGCTGAGGTCACTTCGAACACCACGAGATAGTCGGTGAAGATGAGGTGCGCGATGCCCTGGACATTGCCTCCGTCTTGGCGGTTGGCAAACTCCAAACCGGTTGCGGGAATGCCGGCAAGCGCACTGCCCAGACCCCAGACCATGATCAACATCAAGGCCGCGCCCAAGAGGACTGCTGCCCAGCGCTGGCCCTTGATGGTTTCGATGAGTGAATCGGAGGCATCCACACCGACCACCATGATGACGAACAGGAACAGCATCATCACTGCGCCGGTGTACACGATGATCTGCACCATTCCAAGGAAGGGAGCAGCATTGGCGATGTAGAGCACCGCCAGGGTGACCATGGTCAGCGCCATCCACAGCGCGCTGTGGACTGCCTTGCGCGAAGTGATGAGGCCAACTGCTCCGAGCACCGAGAGAATTGCGCAAATCCAGAACACCACGGCTTCACCAGTGTTCGTGTCGATCACGGATTCACCCCCTGATCAACTGGCCCTGGTCCCTTGATGCGATTCGCGTAGTAGTCCTGCTCGGTAGATCCCTCGACCATTGCGTGCGGCGGAGCAACCATGCCGGGCAGCATTGGAGCCAGGAGATCCTTCTTCTCAAAGATCAGGTCTGCTCGGTTGTTGTCGGCCAGTTCAAAGACATTGGTCATGGTGAGCGCACGAGTCGGACATGCCTCGATGCACAGGCCGCAGAAGATGCATCGGGTGTAGTTGATCTGATAAACGCGCCCGTAGCGCTCACCTGGTGAGAAGCGCTCCTCTTCGGTGTTCGACGCTCCCTCAACGAGGATCGCGTCTGCTGGGCAGGCCCAGGCACACAGTTCGCAGCCCACGCACTTTTCCAGGCCATCTGACCAGCGATTGAGCTGATGACGACCATGAAAGCGCGGCTTGGGTGGGAACTTGGCAGCATCCTCGGGGTACTGCTCGGTCACCACCTTCTTGAACATGGTGCGGAAGGTGACCCAAAAACCCCGGACTGCTTGGGGCAGCTCAGCCATCAATGGCCTCCTGCGTAGTGATGGTCGACGGGCCGCGACGGCTCGTCAGATTCGCTTCCTGGCCAGGCATCGGCGGCACCGGGTATCCGCCAGCCATGGCATCAAAGGGCCGGGCCTGGATCTCCGCGGATTCCAAGTCCTCTGAGGCTGCCTTGCGATCAGCCTTGACCTGCAGGAGCCACGAGACGACCAGCAGCACGGCGATGACAATGGCACCGATGACCAAGATCTCAGTGGTGTTGAACTCGATCTCGTTGCGCAGGGCGCGTGCGGTGGCAACGATCAGAATCCATGCGATCGAGATGGGAATCAGCAGCTTCCAGCCAAACTTCATGAACTGGTCGTAACGCAGGCGAGGCAGGGTCCCTCGCAACCAGATGAAGATGAAGATGAAGAT
>JAUSQD010000140.1 GCA_030652695.1 Actinomycetota bacterium | reverse complement strand
GACCGATCCGATGCCGTTGGGGATCTTTGAGAAGTCGCCCAGTCCAAGTTCCTTCTGCTCCTTGAAGCAGAAGGGGCAGTGATCGGTGCTGACGATCGAAAGATCATTCGTGCGCAGATAGCGCCACAGCTCCTTTTGATGCTCTTCGGCCTTGGAACGCAGGGGAGTGGAGCAGACCCACTTCGCACCTTCGAATCCAGGCTGGGCGAGCTGATCCTCCAGGGACAGGTAGAGGTACTGCGGACAGGTTTCTCCGAACACATTCCACCCGTCGTTCTTGGCAGACTGCAACACGGACACGGCCTGCTTGGCCGACATGTGCACGATGTACAGCGGTGCTCCCGTGAGACGGGCAAGCATGATCGCCCGATTGGTCGCCTCGGCTTCGGTCTCCCAAGGCCGGGTCAGGGAGTGATACTTGGGATCGGTCTTGCCTTCAGCTAGTGCCTGCGCGACAAGAACGTCGATCGCAGTGCCGTTCTCTGCATGCATCATCACCATGGAGCCGTTGCGTGATGCGGATTGCATCGCTCGCAGGATCTGCCCGTCATCGCTGTAGAACACTCCCGGATAAGCCATGAAGAGTTTGAAGCTGGTGATGCCCTCGTCAACCAGCTCATCCATAGCCTTCAGCGAGTCGTCATCCACGCCACCGATGATCTGGTGGAAGCCGTAGTCGATGTGGCAGTTGCCCGCCGCCTTTGCATGCCAAGCCGCGAGTCCATCCTGAACACGTTCGCCCTGTCGTTGCACGGCGAAATCCAAGATCGTCGTTGTGCCGCCCCAAGCCGCAGCGCGGGTGCCGGTCTCGAAGGTGTCCGATGCGAATGTTCCGCCGAAGGGCAACTCCATGTGCGTGTGGGCATCCACACCACCAGGGATCACATACTTGCCGCGTGCATCGATGACGCGTTCAGCTTCGGACTCCAGGTTTGCTCCTAGCGAATTGTCGCCTGGAAGCAAGAGTGCAGCGATGCGCTCGCGATCGATCAGGACATCGGCCTGAAATCTTCCCTGGGCCGAGACCACACTGCCGTTCTTGATGAGGATGGTCATGAGTGCGCCCCTTCGTTTATGGACTGACGATGTCGCCGTAGGTATCTGGGCGGCGATCCCGATAGAAGGCCCAACGATTTCGGACCTCGGCAAGCAGGTCCATATTCAGATCGCGAATCAGCAATTCGGGCTGATATGGGTCGCCCTTGTCGCCGACATAACTGCCTTCGGGATCCACAAAGTACGACTGGCCATAGAAGTCATCGTCTCCCAGTGGCTCGATCCCCACGCGATTGATTGCGCCGACGAAGTACTCGTTTGCCACTGCTGCAGCGGGCTGCTCAATACTCCAGAGATATTGTGAAAGTCCTCGCGATGTTGCCGAGGGATTGAACACAATCTGCGCACCGTTCAGGCCAAGGGCGCGCCAGCCTTCGGGGAAGTGCCGGTCGTAGCAGATGTAGACACCGATTCGGCCAACAGCTGTGTCGAAGACGGGAAATCCGCCAGTGCCGGGGCGAAAGTAGAACTTCTCCAGGAATCCGGCGACTTGTGGGATGTGGTGTTTGCGGTACTTGCCAAGGTAGGTGCCGTCAGCATCAACGACTGCTGCAGTGTTGTACAGGACGCCCGGTTGCTCCTGCTCGTACATCGGCAGGATCATGACCATGCCCAGTTCCTTGGCCAGAGCCTGGAAGCGCTCGGTTGTTGGACCGGGAATGGACTCGGCGTACTCGTAGTACTGCGTGTCCTGCACCTGGCAGAAGTACGGACCGTAGAAGAGCTCTTGGAAGCAGATGACTTGCGCACCTTGGGCGGCAGCCTCGCGGGCGTAGTTCTCGTGCGCGAGGATCATCGACTCTTTGTCGCCTGTCCAGCTCGCCTGAACCAGCGCTGCTCGAATGATGGTCATGTCGTCCTCCTGTGTAGGTGGGGCGCTCAGCTGACTCAGATCAATCACTCAAGTATGTCGCACTCGCCCGTCTCAGGCACGCGCCATTTGCATGCCTGTGTCCACCGTGGGGCGCTTGATGAATATCGGATCACTCGGATGAGTGACAGCACTTATGCGCTAGGCGCTGCTGAGTGGTGCAAGGATTCACCGCAAGTCGAAGGGGACACACATGGCGAAGGCAACATCAGACAGGTCAGTCCTTCCAATTCCTGATCGCCAGCATCTCGGGGTGATCACCTTTGACGCGAAGGACCCCGATACGACCTTTCCTCCGATTGAGCCACTGCGACCGCCAGATGGTGCGCCCAATGTCTTGATCGTCCTTTTGGATGACGTGGGATTTGGTGCCTCCAGCGCTTTCGGCGGACCAGTCAACATGCCGACTGCAGAACGGCTGCAGGCTGGCGGACTTACCTACACGCGGTTCCACACGACAGCCTTATGCGCACCGACGCGTGCAGCTTTACTGAGCGGGCGCAATCACCATTCCGTCGGCATGGGAATGATCACTGAGACTGCGACCTCCGCACCTGGCTCAAGCGGACTTCGGCCAAACACCAAGGCAGCTCTCGCCAGCACTCTGAAGCTCAATGGCTACTCAACAGCGCAGTTCGGCAAATGTCATGAGGTCCCGCCATGGCAGACATCACCCATTGGTCCCTTCGATGCATGGCCGACCGGCGGCGGCGGCTTTGAATACTTCTACGGCTTCATCGGAGGTGAGAACAACCAGTTCTATCCAGCCCTGTATGAAGGCACGTCGCCGATCGAGCCTGAGAAGACCCCCGGCGAGGGCTACCACCTGACCGAGGATCTCGCGGATCATGCCATCGACTGGATTCGCACGCAGAAGGCCTTGGCTCCCGATCGCCCCTTCTTTGCGTACTTTGCGCCGGGTGCCACCCATGCGCCGCATCACGTGCCATTGGAGTGGGCTGACAAGTACGCCGGTCGTTTTGCCGGTGGGTGGGACGCTGAGCGTGAATCGATATTCGCGCGCCAGGTCGAGTCAAGGATCGTTCCCAGTTCAGCTGAGCTCACCAAGCGCCCCGCCCAGATTCCGGCATGGGATGAGATGGACACGAGCCTTCGGCCTGTGCTCGAACGACAGATGGAGGTATACGCCGGCTTTCTTGAGCACACCGATTTTCACGTTGGCAGGCTGATCGATGCCATCGAGTCGATCGGGGCACTTGAAAACACGTTGATCTACTACATCATTGGCGACAACGGCGCTTCTGCCGAAGGCACCGTCAACGGAGCGTTCAACGAGATGGCGAATTTCAACGGTCTCGCAGCAATTGAGACTCCTGAATTCATGGCGGCGATGAAGGACAAGCTCGGCACCGAAGAGGCGTACAACCACTACTCGGTTGGCTGGGCATGGGCGATGTGCACGCCTTATCAATGGACCAAGCAGGTCGCATCCCACTGGGGTGGCACGCGCAATGGCACCTTGGTGCACTGGCCAAGCGGCTTCAGCAGCAAGGGCGAGAAGCGGTCGCAGTTCGCGCATGTCACCGATGTTGCGCCGACCATTCTGGAAGTGGCTGGCTTGCCGGAGCCGACGTTGGTCAACGGCGTTCTGCAATCGCCGTTCGAGGGTACGAGCATGGTGTACAGCTTTGACGACGAGCAGGCTCCTGAGCGTCATGACCTGCAGTACTTCGAGATGGCGGGAAATCGCGGGGTCTACTTCAAAGGGTGGAGCGCGGTTACTCGGCACAACACGCCATGGCTGCCAAACGAGGTGCCGACTGCTCTCGACGACGATGTATGGGAGCTGTACGACGGCACCACCGACTGGACTCAAGCCAAGGACCTTGCTGCAAGCGACCCCGATCGTCTCGCCGCCCTCCAACGTCTGTGGCTGATCGAAGCGGTGCGCTACAACGTCCTGCCTATCGACGATCGGCGTTTCGAACGCCTGAATCCCACGATTGCGGGTCGACCGCAGTTGATCCAAGGCACATCGCAAGTCCTGTTCCCTGGGATGAAACGCCTCAGCGAACACAGCGTGATCGACATCAAGAACCGGTCGTTCAGCGTCAGCGCAGCAATTACTCCACTCGCGGAGGGCCAAACAAATGGCGTGATCATCGCGCAGGGCGGTCGCTTTGGAGGTTGGTCCATGTACGTCAAAGCAGGGCAGCTGAAGTTCGTCTACAACCTCTTGGGAATGCAGGAGTTCACCATTGCAGCCGAAGAGAATCTAAAGACCGACACCAAGCAGGTTCGAGCCGAGTTTGCCTACGATGGGGGCGGATTGGCCAAGGGCGGAACGGTGACCTTGTTCCACGATGGTCGGCAGGTCGGTGCGGGACGCGTGGAGATGACTCAACCGCTGATCTTCTCAGCAGATGACACCACCGACATTGGTGATGACTTCGGGATGCCAGTGAGCGCGGACTATCGCGGTGAGAGTCGATTCAACGGCAGGATCCACGTGGTGCAGATTGAAGTTGGCGACGACGACCACACGCATTTGATCGATCCGCTGGAGATCGCCAGGGTGGCCACGTCTCGCCAGTAGTGCCAAGCATTGGGGTGAGTGACGGGACTTGAACCCGCGGCGTCCTGGACCACAACCAGGTGCTCTACCAGCTGAGCTACACCCACCATGACGCAGTTGAGAACCCTGGCCATCCGCTCTCGCGGAACTGGAATCCTAGCGGATGCCTTCGGCGCGGAACTCGCTCCCTTAGGACTGCTCGACTCCATGCCGCAGGCCCAGTTCCTTGGCAATTGCCGCGTCAGGTCCGGGTTGGGCAACAAAGACTGCGTCGCGGTAATAGCGCAGTTCGGCGATCGAATCACGGATGTCGCCGAGTGCCCGATGGTTGCCGTGCTTTTCTGGCAGGCCGTAGTACGCGCGAGGGTACCAACGACGCACGAGCTCCTTGATGCTGGAAACATCCACAAGCCTGTAGTGCAGATAGGAGTCAAGCTCGGGCATGTACTTGGAAAGGAATCCACGATCCACGTACACACTTGACCCTGCCAGCGGCGCCTTGCCGGCTTCAGGCACGTGTTCTTTGACATATGCAAGGACTTGAGCCTGAGCAGATTCCAAGCTGATGCCATCCGCGATCTCTGTGATCAGTCCGGATTCGGTGTGCATATTGACGACGAACTGATCCATTGCCGCCAAAGGTGCGTCATTGCACTTGACCACCAAGGTGATCCCAGTGTCGAGTTCGTTCAACTCAGCGTCGGTCACGATGCAGGCAATCTCAACGATTTCGTCGGACTCGGGGAGCAACCCCGTCATCTCGCAGTCAACCCACACCAAGCGATCACCATTAGCCATGGGCTCAGGTTAGCGAGGAGGTGCGACCAAGGCTTGGGTTGCTTGTCTAGCTGGCGCTGGCGGCTTCGCCCACAACTGCCACCGGAACCTTGGACTTGTGGAGCACTCCATGACTGACCGAGCCAAGCACTGAACTCATGACCTGGCCGTGCCCACGGGTGCCCACGACAATCATGGCTGCGGAGGAAGAGGCGCCCAGAAGCGCCTTGACTGCATTGCCGCGAGTGACGACCTGCTCCACTTCAACGTCGGGGTACTCAGCCTTGAATCCGGCGAGAACTTCAGCAGCAAGACGCACCTCGGAGTCGCTGATGTTCTCGAAGTCCATCGGGACAGGGGTGCCGGGAAGGATGACCAGATCAAAGGACGGCACGTCCCAGGCATGAACAGCCACCAGCTTCCACTTGTGCAAACTGGCCGTGGCGAAGGCAAATGCCACAGCAGCCTTTGAGGATTCACTGCCATCAATGCCCACGACGATGTGATCTTGAGCCGAGTCAGATTCGTGTCGCACCACGATCACCGGGCAGTTGGCGTGGGCAACAAGTTGCGCGCTGACTGACCCAAGGAGAAGCTCTTTGAAGCCGCCATGGCCCCTTGAGCCGACAATGATCAGTGCGGCGGTCTCACTGGCCTCAAGCAGCACTCCAGTGGGCGAACCGATCTGAACGATCGACTGAATGTCATCTCCGCTGAGAGTTCGCGCCACTTCATCAAGTGATGCCTGCGCGGCCTTGCGGATGTCCTCCAAAGTGTCCAGCCCGACCGCCATGCCGGGACCAAAGGTTCCGCCTGAAGTCGGCGGAATCAGTGCGTTGACCAAGGTCAGTCCGAGTCCGCGAAGCTCAGCTTCGGCCGCAGCCCACTTGGCGGTCAACAGTGATGATTCGCTGCCATCAAATCCAACGACCACACGATTGCTCCACATGCCGCGTACCTCCGCAAATTGAAGTTGCTGTTCTGCCATTGTCTTCTCGGCTCGACTTGAACACCCAGTTGGGGTCCAAGGTGTTGATCTTGCCGCTTCACTAACCTGTGCGCATGGCAGATTCGGTCTATCGCCCGCTCATCTTTGCCGCCAAGGGCATGCTCAAAGCCCTGGGTTTGAAGTTCGATGTACAGGGTCAGGAGCACTTTCCATCAACCGGGGGTGCAGTGCTGGCAATCAACCATGTGAGTTTTCTTGACTACGTGTTTGCCGGAATCCCAGCTGATCGAGTCGGGCATCGCCTGGTGCGCTACATGGCCAAGGATGGGATTTTCAAGCATCCGCTCGCTGGGCCGCCCATGCGAGCGATGGGTCACATCAGTGTGGATCGTGATGCCGGCTCGGAGGCCTTTCGCGCTGGAGTCCGCCTCCTGCAAAACGGCGAGCTGCTCGGCGTCTTCCCGGAGGGAACGATGAGCCGCTCATTTGAACTCCTGCCGTTCAAAAGTGGGGCGGTGCGCATGGCAGCGATGGCTCAAGTGCCGATCATCCCGATGATCACCTTCGGTGGGCAGCGGGTGCTGGGCTACGGACACCGCGACCTGTCGCGCGGCAAGACGATTGCCATCACCATCGGTGAGCCGATAGTGGTTGCCAAGCGCGCTGACGCTCATCTGGAGACCGACCGGCTTCGCGGCGTGATGAGTCAGATGCTCGACGAGACCATTGCCCGCTATCCCAAACCCGCTGGCGAGGATTTGTGGTTCATTCCGTCGCGCCTTGGCGGAACTGCGATGACCGCCGAGCAGGCACGCAATGCGCGCAAGGCATCCGCGGACGGTTCGGCCGAAGAGGCTGCGGACTGACTGTTCGCTCTCGACGAAAGTGTCCTCAGGCACTGAACGCTGGCGGGACCCTTGCATGTCGTTTTCTGGCATAAACCGCCCCAGCCACGTACGGTCAGCACGTGACTAACTTTGCCCCTTCTGTCCCCGTTGACCTTCCTGCCACCTTGGGTGCGCTCGTCTCATCTGGTTATGAATCGCGCACCGTCAAGCAGGAAATGCAAAGGAATCTTCTGGAGCGCCTGCGCGCCGGAGAGCCGAGCCTGCCAGGCATCGTCGGATTCCAGGACACCGTCATTCCGCAGGTGGAGCGCTCGCTTCTGGCCGGGCACGACATCGTGCTGCTTGGTGAACGAGGACAGGGCAAGACGCGACTGATCCGCACCCTGACAGCGCTGCTGGACGAGTGGATCCCAGTCGTCCAAGGCTGCGAAATCAATGATGACCCCACTGACCCGATCTGCGCCAGCTGCCGTCGCAAGAGCGAGGAGCTGGGTGATGCCTTGCCCGTCTCTTGGCGCCATCGCAGCGAGCGCTTCGGTGAGAAGCTCGCTACTCCTGATACCTCTGTTGCTGACCTGATTGGTGACGTTGATCCAGTGAAGGTCGCCGAAGGCCGAAGCCTTGGTGACCCCGAGACCATCCACTACGGGCTGGTCCCGCGCACCAACCGCGGAATCTTCGCGATGAACGAACTTCCCGATCTGTCCGAGCGCATTCAGGTGGCCCTGCTCAACGTGCTCGAGGAACGGGACATTCAGGTGCGTGGGTACAACCTGCGCTTGCCGCTGGATCTCCTGGTGGTGGCAAGCGCGAACCCGGAGGACTACACCAACCGCGGTCGCATCATCACTCCACTCAAGGACCGTTTCGGTGCTGAGATTCGCACGCACTACCCACTGGATATCGATCATGAGATCGACCTGATCCGCCAAGAGGCACACATCCAGGCTGTGGTGCCAGATCATCTGCTTGACATCGTCGCGCGATTCACGACCGAGGTCCGCGGATCGTCGTCGATCGATCAACGCAGCGGTGTCTCGGCGCGATTTGCCATTGCCTGCACCGAAGCACTGTCGGGCGCTGCACTTCGTCGCTCGGCAATCACTGGCGAGCGCGAGCCGGTGGCTCGAGTAGGCGACCTGATGGGCGTGGTTCCAACTCTGCGCGGCAAGGTCGAATTCGATGTGAGCGAAGAAGGGCGCGAGCAGGAGTTGCTGCTGCATCTTGCCCGACGTGCGACAGCTGAGTCCTGGCGTCTACTGCTCGGCGGAAACGACATCCGCCCGGTGCTGACCACGCTCGTTGAGTGGTTTGACGAGGGCAACACCCTTCAGACCGGCGACGAGACAGCGGGTGAGTCGTTGATAGGCGAGCTCGGCAAGTTCGAGGGGCTTGGCAAGCTGCTGCAAGCAGTTGAGCCGGATCTTGCTGAGTCTCCAGGGCTCGCTGCTTCATGTGTCGAATTCGCAATCGAAGGCCTTTGGCTGACTCGTCGCATCGACAAGGACGAGGTCGATGGGGTCATTCGCTACGGGGCCGCATGAGTCGATTTCGGTATGGGTCCTTTCATGACGGGCCTGATCCACTCGCTGCTCCGGTCGATGCCGGGGGCGGCATGGACGAGATCGGCCGGCGACTGCTCGAAGGGCAGTCCCTGAAGGATGCCTTCCGCGACATGTTCCGCGAGGGACTGGCCAAGCGTGATGGTCTTCGTGACATGTTTCGTGAAGCTCAAAAGCGCCGCCGAGAGCTGGAGAAGTCGGGACGGATGGATGGCCTGCTCTCGGATCTTCGCGAGCTGCTTGATCAAGCGCTGACAACCGAGCGCACAGCGCTGTTTCCAGATCCATCAGATGATGCCCGTTTCCGCGAGGCCATGCTCGACACAGTGCCTGACGAAATCGGTCGCGCTGTGCAACAGCTTGCTGACTACGACTGGCAGTCACCAGAGGCGGCACAGAAGTTTCAGGAGCTGAAGGATCGGCTGCAGCGAGATGTGATTGATCAGCAGTTCAAGAACATGACCCAGGGCATGCAGCAGATGGATTCGCCTGAATCTCGTGCGGCGATGAAGGAAATGATGCAGGACCTCAACGCGATGCTGGAAAAGCACCAGCGCGGAGAAGACGCATCACAAGACTATGAAGACTTCAAGGAGAAGCACTCGGACATCTTCCCTGATGCGCCTGAATCACTGCAGGAGTTCATCGACGAACTCGCTCGTCAGGCGGCTGCAATGCAGCGCATGATGGAGTCGCTGAGCCCAGAGCAGCGAGCTGAGCTCGCCGAAGCGATGCAGCAAGCGCTGGCAGACATGGGCCTGCAGGATGAAATGTCGCGACTGCAGCAGAACCTGCAAACCATGCGACCTGAGTTCTCGTGGTCGGGTCAGCAGAGCATGAGCGGTGAAGAGCCGCTCGGATTGCCTGACGCCACCCAGGCTCTAGCGGAGTTGGCTGATCTTGAAGCGCTGATGGATCAGCTCAGTGACAGCGATGCACGTGCCAATCTCGACAACATCGATGAGCAAGCTGTGGCGCGTGCCCTGGGCCGTCAAGCAGTTGATGATCTTCGCGCCATGCGAGACATCCAGCGACAGCTTGAAGAGGAGGGCTATCTGGACCGTGATGGGGATCGACTGGAGCTGACCCCGAAGGCTGTGCGCCGCATCGGCCGCTCGGCGCTCAAGGAGGTCTTTTCATCACTTGATGTCAGCAAGCAGGGCGATCACAGCGTGCACCGCACGGGTGCTGCCGGAGAGATCACCGGGCTCACACGTCCCTGGCAGTTCGGTGATGAACAGCCCATCGACGTTGTCCGCACCGTGCGCAATGCAGTGAATCGCAAAATCATGAGTGGCGATGCCGAACTGAAGTTGCGCGCTGAGGATTTCGAAGTCCACGAGACCGAGACGCGCACACGCGCAGCAGTGTGTCTCCTGATCGACCAGTCGTTCTCGATGGTGATGAGTGACACCTGGGGAGCAGCAAAGACGATGGCATTGGCGCTGCACTCTCTGGCTGCAAGCGCCTATCCACTCGATGCCCTGGAGATCATTTCCTTTGCCAATGTGGCCCAGGTGGTGAAGCCCCATGAGCTGCCCGAGCTGGAAGCCAGCTACATCCAGGGAACCAACCTGCATCATGCATTGATGCTGGCTGGGCGTTTTCTTGACAAGCACCATTCAGCACAGCGCGTGGTCATGGTGGTCACCGATGGCGAGCCGACCGCGTATATCGACAATGAGGGCTACTCCTGCTTTAGCTGGCCCCCAAGCGACGAAACCATTGCGCTGACAGTTGCGCAGATTGATCTGATGACCCGACGCAAAGTGCCAATCTCTTGGTTCCGCCTGGGTAACGACCCAAGCCTTGAGCGCTTCCTTGATCAGATGGCTCGACGCAATGGAGGTCGAGTGCTCGCGGCATCAAATGAGCGGCTTGGCGACTACGTTGTGAGCGACTATGTTCGTGCCCGTGGCGCGCGCTAGTCAGAGGTCTCAGTGGTCTTAGCGAAGAACGGCGAAGTTTCGATTTCCATCGATGTGCCCGATCGAGTAGAGCGTCTCACCTTGTTGGCCCAGTCGCTCGTGCGCACCCCGAAGTGGGATGAACTCACAAGACTCCTCGCATTGCGCATCTTCGACTCATGGTCGTGCGAAACGGTCTTGCTGTTCACGGTCAAGGCCCAAGGCACGTTGTCGCTCACCTCGTGCTACGGCGTGGCGGATGCCGATGTCGTGCACGAGATCGTGCTGAGCGAACACCCCGCACTTTCCAGTGTGCTGTCCAAAGGTGGGATCTCATGGGGAGAGAGCGGAGTTCGACTCGGGCGGCTGATACCGAAAAGTCTGCATCCTGCAGTACGTGGTGGCGTAGTGATTGCGCCATTGAATCGCGTGACCATTCCCGAGCAGGTGCTCATACTGACGTTCGCACATCCTCTTCCCGAGAATCCCGCGAGCAAGCCGTTTGTTTCTGCAGTCGTCAGCCTGCTTGAGCTTCGGCTTGCAATGATGACTGGCACCGATGCCCGTCGGACATCCGAAGTTGGGGTCGAAGAGGAGAGCGCCTTTTCTGATCGGCAGATGCTCGTCCTGCGCGGCATCCGCGATGGCAAGACCAATCGCGCCATTGCTGAAGATCTGGGCTTCAGCGAATCCACCATTCGTCAAGAGACTTTGCGGATCTATCAGGCTCTTGGCGTGAACTCACGCAGGGATGCGGTGTCCGTAGCACAACTCGAGGGAATGCTCACCAGTTGATCAACCGGTGATTGCCTTGATGCTCACCAGAACCGCCACCCCGATCAGCACTGCCTGGAGCAGCCGCGTGGCCATGCGGGGCGTCATCCAACGCAACAAGTGCGCACCGATCGGTGCACCGATCAGGCCTCCCAGACCAAGGAAGGCCCCCGCTCGCCAGTCAATATCCGCACCATTGATCACGTGTCCCAGCAGTGCTGCTGCGCTGGACATCACGATGACCGCAAGAGATATGCGTGCGGCAATCTTGATCGGAGTATTGAGCCACAGGATCTGAAGTGGAATGGTGATCAATCCACCACCGATGCCGAACAGACCGCCAAGGAATCCACCCGACCCACCAGTCAGTGCGACTTGCATCGATGTAGCGGGATTGGTGTGGTGGGCATGTTCACCATCCTGGGCATCAATGCGTTGATTGGTGAGTACAACATTCAGCAGGTTGAGTGCGGCAAATCCCAAGAGCAGCGCAGTGCCGGGAAGCTGGTGTGCGACGTAAGCCCCCAAGGGGGCAATGAGCAATGCCGGGACTGCGATCATCATGACTCGACGCCAAGGGACCAAGCGCGCGCGAGCATTGCTCACGGTTGCTGCGGCTGTGGTCACCAGGATCCCGATATTGCTCGTTGCCACTGCTGCCACGGGAGCAAGCCCGCTGAACACCAGGATTGGGACGAAGAGCATCCCTCCGCCTCCGCCAACCGCACCGGCGAGAACACCCGCGAACATGGCAAGGAGAAACTCAAGCGCCAGCCCCATGAAGGGAAATTAGCTGGCAGTGGGTACTGGCGTGACATCCAAGTCGGCTTGTGCGTTCACGGCAGGGGCTGGGTACCCTGCCGCCTCGCAGACTCCCATCATGCGATTGCGCTGCGCTGCGAGCTTCTTGGACTTGACCGACGACATGGTGCCAAGAGTCGCACGGGCGTTGAGTCCATTGATGATGCGCAGACTGCGTTTGCTGCTCTTGGTCAGAACCGCAGCTTTCGCCGCGCCATCGCCTTGCACTGTCTTTGAGCTGGTGTTGACGGCCTTGGTCAGACGAGCGTAATCGGCCAAGGCCTCGTTCTCGGTGAAGTCTCCGTTCGCTACAGCACCGTTGTTGTAGTCACTGACCAGCAGGTCGACCTCGTACACACTGGCGCAAGTGCTGCTCAGTGCAGGGATCTGGGTCACGCTTGCACTGGGGCTGGCAGAAGCGCTGGAAGGTGATGCATCGACTGGCTCATCACCGGAGGAGCAGGCGCTGAGCACGAGCAGTGCACTGGCGGCAATCCCGGCCAGGAGCAGATTTCTCGGCTTTTGGTTCATCTGCGCCCTTCCTGTGGTGAAGTACTACCAGCGTCCTGCCTCCGGCAGCCAATATGCAACAGGCTCGCCGCGCGACCGGCAGAGCAAAGAGGCCAGGATTTCTTCTCAAGAATGACATTCTCCTATTCAAGAATGCTATTCTTGTTGCATGGCCGATACTGCGACACACCCATTTACTGAAGCCGAGCTCGAGCGTCTCACGCGCTGGATGGATTCGGTTGATCGCCCGGGAGCCGGCGAGACCCCTGTGCTGACCAAGATCTCTGGCGGCTCGCAGAACGAGTTGTATCTCGTTGATCGAGGTGGTGATCGCACGGTGATGCGCATCCCGCCGCGCACCATGGGCGCAGCTCGAGCAGACGGCATCCTTCGCGAGATGCGTTTCCTTGGCGCCCTTGATG
>JAUSQD010000124.1 GCA_030652695.1 Actinomycetota bacterium | reverse complement strand
GTGCCGGCATTGACGTAGCCAGCCTCTTTCAGAATCGCCTTTGATGATTCGTACAGCGTGGCGATCTGCTCTTCGGTGAGGAAGGGGGCCGGCGCTTCCTCAACCAGCTTCTGGTGGCGACGCTGCAGCGAGCAGTCACGGGTGGAGATGACCACAACATTGCCGTGGATGTCTGCAAGGCACTGGGTTTCCACATGGCGAGGCTTGTCGAGGTAGCGCTCCACGAAGCACTCACCACGTCCGAAGGCGGCTGTTGCCTCGCGCACTGCTGACTCAAACAGCTCGGGGATTTCGTTGAGCTTGTAGGCAACCTTCAGACCACGTCCGCCGCCACCGAAGGCGGCCTTGATGGCGACAGGGAGTCCAAACTCCTTGGCGAAGGCGACGATCTCATTTGCGCTCTTGACCGGCTCAGCAGTTCCAGGCACCTGAGGGGCCCCGGCCTTCTGCGCGATGTGTCGGGCTGAAACCTTGTCACCCAGCGATCGGATTGCTGCAGGTGGCGGGCCGATCCAGGTGAGCCCAGCGTCAATCACGGCCTGGGCGAAGTCAGCGTTCTCGGACAGGAAGCCATAGCCGGGGTGCACGGCGTCGGCGCCTGAGTCGGCGCAGGCCTTGAGGATCTTGTCGAAGACGAGGTAGGAGTCCGCAGCGGTCTCTCCGCCAAGGTTGTAGGCCTCATCTGCCATGCGCACGTGCATCGCATTGCGATCGGGCTCCGCATAGACAGCGACCGAGGTCAGTCCAGCATCACGGCAGGCACGGATGACACGGACGGCGATCTCGCCCCGGTTTGCAATCAGTACTTTGCGCACTTCGTTGGCCTCTTCCTCGCGTATATGCAGGTCGCACTGTATCGACCAGAGGGCGCTGATGGCTCACCGCCCACGGACGTCAGTCTTGGGTCGTGCCGTCTTGCTTTGGACTGACCCAAAGGTCAGTCCACGTCACTGAGAACTGTTGCAGCAGTAGCCGCAGTAAGGGGAGGGAAAGACCAACAACATTGGATGGATCCCCGATGATTCGCTCGATGAATGGCCCACCCAGAGCATCCAGAGTGAAGCCACCGGCGACCTGCAATGGCTCACCCGTGGCGATGTACGCCTCGATTTCGATTGCGGACGGGGTGGCATGGAAGACCTCGCTGCTTGCCACGTCACCGAGTTCCAGGCCGGTGCTGGGCTGAATCAGCCAGTGCCCGGTGCGAAGGAAGCCACTGCGACCGGCCATCTGCTTCCAGCGCTCCCGGGCAGCATCGGCGCTGCCGGGCTTTCCGTGCGCAACGCCGTCGACGTCGAGCACTGAGTCGCAGCCCAGCACGATGACGTCGTCAGCTGCTGAAAACTGCTGCGCGACGTCGCGTGCCTTGGCCTTGGCCAGCGCCAGGCACAGGTCAATCGGCGCAATGGGTGCAAGAGACTGCGCGAGGGACTCCTCATCCACCTGACTGACCTTGATCACTGGTGTCACGCCGGCGTTGCTGAGCAGCATCCTTCGCGCGGGGGAAGCTGACGCGAGTACGAGTGAGGTCACGCCTTACTGAGGCATCATCGATGCGCGCCAGGCCGTTGGGCCTGGTCGAGGAGTGCTGTGGATGCCGCGACTGAGGTCATTCCACAGTGACACACGAGCCGGTGGCTCGGCAGCGGGCGTTGCACTGGCGACGATCGCCAGAATCGCTGCGAGCTCCTCTTCGGTGGGATTGCCGCTGATGACCCGAAGGACTGGTCGCTTGGTCTCCGTCTGGTCGCCACTCACAGCGGGATGTTCCCGTGCTTGCGTGGAGCCCGGTTGGTGCGCTTGTTTCGCAGATTGCGCAAGGCGCGAATGATGACCACTCGAGTGTCGTGAGGTTGGATCACGCGATCCACATAGCCACGCTCGGCCGCCCGGTAGGGATTGGCGAGAGTCTCCTTGTATTCCTCGATGAGCTCTGCGCGCTTGGCGACTGGATCGGTGGCCTCGGCGAGCTCCTTGCGGTACAGGATGTTCGCGGCTCCCTCGGCGCCCATCACAGCAATCTCAGCGGTGGGCCAGGCCAGGTTGATGTCAGAGCCGAGGTGCTTGCTGGACATCACGATGTAGGCACCGCCGTAGGCCTTGCGCGTGATCACATTGATCATTGGCACGGTCGCCTCGGCATAGGCGTAGATGAGCTTTGCGCCACGACGGATGATGCCCTCCCACTCCTGATCAGTGCCGGGCAGGAAGCCGGGTGTGTCCGTGAGGGTGATGATCGGGATGTTGAAGGCATCGCAGGTGCGAATGAATCGTGCGGCTTTCTCGGAGGCGGAGATGTCCAGGGTGCCAGCGAACTGCATGGGCTGATTGGCCACGATGCCAACGCTGTGCCCTTCGACGCGGCCAAAGCCGACGACGATGTTCGGTGCCCACAGTGCCTGGACTTCCAGGAAGTCGCCGTCATCAAGGATGTGGCCGATGACGCGATGCATGTCGTACGGCTGGTTTGGCGAGTCGGGAATCAGTGAGTCGAGCTCGTAGTCATCCTCATTGAGCTCCAGGCTGACGCCGGTGTCGAAGTTGGGGGCCTCTTCCAGATTGTTGCTTGGCAGGAAGCCCAGCAGCGCACGCACGTATTCAATGGCCTCCTCCTCGTTGGGAGCCATGTGGTGTGCCACGCCTGATTTAGTGTTGTGCGTCTGGGCTCCGCCCAGGGCCTCCATTGCCACTTCTTCGCCCGTGACGGTCTTGATCACATCCGGACCGGTGATGAACATGTAGGAGGTCTTCTCAACCATGATCGTGAAGTCCGTGATCGCGGGGGAGTAGACCGCGCCGCCGGCGCTTGGCCCCATGATCACTGAAATCTGTGGGATCACCCCGGAGGCTGCGACATTGCGCTTGAAGATCTCGCCGTACATCGCAAGCGATGCGACGCCTTCTTGAATGCGAGCACCACCGGAGTCGTTCATGCCGATGACGGGGCAGCCTGTCTTCAGTGCCAGATCCATCACCTTGACAATTTTTTCTCCGACAAGCTCACCCAGTGATCCGCCAAAGGTGGAGAAGTCCTGAGCAAAGACGCAGACCGGCCGACCATCAACGGTGCCGTAGCCGGTAATCACTGCGTCACCAAGAGGTCGGGTCTTCTCCTGGCCGAAGTCATGCGAGCGGTGCCGAGTCAAGGAGTCGACCTGCTGGAAGGAGTGCTCATCGAGCAGGAGCTCAATGCGCTCCATCGCTGACAGCTTTCCGCGGCCATGCTGCTTGGTGATGGCCTCCTGCTGGCGGCGGGTGGTCTCGGCCTCGTAATCAGCCAGTACCGCTCCCTTGCCTGCGGTGGTGTGACTGTCGATGCTCTTCTGGTCCTTCGCTGCGGCGCTCATTGGCCCTCCTCGCGCGTTACCTTAGTGGCGTGACCGATCAGGATGCGCGAACAGCCCTGGACCTCTTCGTCCTTCTTGCGGAGTTGAAGGCCGCAGCGTGGCTGGGGCCAATTCCCACCATTTTGGACAGCACAGAATCCACCAACAGTGATGTGGCGCGGCTGGCCCAAGCCGGTGCTGCGGAGGGTTCGTGCATCGTGGCCGAGCATCAAAGTGCCGGCCGCGGGCGCCTTGATCGGCAATGGGTGAGCCCACAGTGGGCAGGCCTGTGGATGTCGACCCTGGTTCGACCCTCAGACATGCCGCGCTCCAGCTGGCCGTGGCTGCCATTGCTCGCTGGGCTGGCCACTGCTCAGGCCATTCGAGGTGTTGCTGGGGTGCAGGCAGAGGTGAAATGGCCCAACGACCTCGTCGTGGTCGATCACAGCTCACGCAAACTTGGCGGAATCCTGAGTGAGGCGCATGGCGATGACGCGGTGGTCGTCGGCATTGGCATCAATGTCTCGATGACCCCGGCGGAACTGCCGATCCCGACAGCCACGTCGATCACACTTGAAGGCGGCAGCGCCGCACGCGAAGCACTGCTCGCCGCCGTAATGGTCAACTTTGCCGAATGCCTCAAACGCTGGCGCTCAGCTGATCCGCAGCTGTTCATCGACTACCGAGATCTCTGTGCGTCGATTGGGCGAGTGTTCGAGGTCAGCCTGCCGGACACTTTGGTCGTGCACGGCCTCGTGCTTGACGT
>JAUSQD010000110.1 GCA_030652695.1 Actinomycetota bacterium | reverse complement strand
TCGTCCAAGAGCTCGGTCGGGAATGGTCCTGAGCCCACAGGTGTGGTGTAGGCCTTCAGGATTCCGATGTCCTTAGAGATGCGCGTCGGCCGGATGCCGCTTCCAGTGCAGGCACCGCCCGCGGTGGGGTTGCTTGAGGTGACAAAGGGATAGGTGCCGTGATCGACATCAAGCAGGGTGCCTTGGCCACCTTCCAGCAGCACAACCTTCTGTTCATCCAGGGCCTTGTTCAACAGCATCGACGTGTCTGCAACATATGGCTGAAGTGGGTCAGCGAATTCCAGCAGCGCTTCGACGATGGCATCCACGTCAAGGGCGCGACGGTTGTAGACCTTGACCAAGACCTGATTCTTGCCGTCAAGGGCGCTTTCGACCTTTTGTCGCAGGATTGAAGGATCGAAAAGGTCCTGTACCCGAATGCCGATGCGCGAGATCTTGTCTGCATACGTGGGACCAATGCCTCGACCAGTCGTGCCGATCTTTGCATTGCCAAGAAAGCGCTCAGAGACCTTGTCCAAGGTGACGTGATACGGAGTGATCAGGTGAGCGTTTGCGCTGATCAACAGCTTTGATGTGTCGACTCCGCGCTCATTGAGCCCGCGCATCTCCTCGAACAGCACTGCCGGGTCGATCACGACGCCATTGCCGATCACCGGAATGACCTCTGGGGTCAAGATGCCGCTGGGCAGCAGGTGGAGTGCGAACTTCTGATCGCCGATGACAACGGTGTGCCCTGCGTTATTTCCGCCCTGATAGCGCACGACGTAATCGACGCGCCCTCCGAGGAGATCGGTCGCCTTGCCTTTACCTTCGTCCCCCCATTGGGAGCCGAGCAGAATGATCGCGGGCACGGGCGGAAAGGCTACCTGAGACCAGGGGATTCCCCTATTCGGATTCAGTTGCTTCACTAGAGCCATGAGCCAAGAACGCGGGGTCCTGCTGCTTGGCTACGGCTTGGCTGGTCGGGTCTTCCACGCACCGCTCATCAAGGCCGCTTCTGGCCTGCAACTGCGCGCAGTCGTGACGAACGCGCCAGAGCGGATCGCGCAGACCCGCATAGACAATCCGGGTGTGCGGATCCACGCAGACACAGCCTCGGCCCTGGCATCCAGCGATGACATCGATCTCGTTGTCGTGGCCAACGCCAATCGCGCCCATGTCGCTGACGCTCACTCAGCCATCGCAGCCGGAAAGCACGTGGTGGTGGACAAGCCACTGGCCGGAACCGCTGCTCAGGGTCAGCTGCTTGCCGAAGCTGCCGTGCGTGCTGGCGTGCAGCTGCACACCTTTCAGAACCGTCGCTGGGACAGTGACTTCCTCACTGTTCAATCGGTCGTTGGAAGTGGGCAACTGGGCACGGTGCATCGACTTGAATCACGCTTTGAGCGGCTGCGCGTGGAACCCAAGGGCAATTGGCGGGAGTCCGCGGACCCCGATGAGCTGGGTGGAGTGCTGTTGGATTTCGGAGCACACCTGGTCGATCAGGCTCTGGCCCTTCTTGGTCCGGTTGTCGCCGTTGATGCGTACGCGCGCGCACTTCGTCAGGCGGAAGGCGCTGACGACGACATGCAGTTGGTGCTGAGTCACCAAAGTGGGGCCATCAGCCTGCTCTTTGGCAGTCAGGTTTCCGCCTTCAGCGGGCCGCGCATGACTTTGCTTGGCACCGCCGGCGGTGTGCGAATCCAGGAGCCTGACACTCAGGAGGATCGCCTGCGGGCGGGTGACTCTCCGCTGTCCCAAGGATGGGGAGCTGAATCCTTCAACGGGACACTCGTGATCGGCGGGCCCGACGGGGCTTCGCAGAGCACTGCTGTGCCAATGGAGGCAGGCAATTGGCCACACTTCTATGAGCAGGTCTCTGCCTGCATCAGATCAGGGGCTGCTGCGCCGGTGCCAGTGGCGCACGTCATTGCCAACTTGAGGGTGCTCGATGCCGCGAGGCAATCGGTGCTCAGTTCAGCTCGAGTGATGCTGGATCCGCCCGCTGGCCACGATTGAACGTCCAGGCCGTCTGCTGACTGAGCGGTGTGCCAGGCGAGACCATGGTGACCGGGCCAAATGGACCAGGGTTGATTCCGTTTGGCGGTCCTGTTTGCGGCTCAATGCAGAGATAGTCGCGATCAGCGTCGTACACGACAAACCATGAGTGCGACTGATGGATGTCCAGAGTCAGCTCAGTCCCCCATGACACGCGAGCCCTTCGATCCAGCACTCGGAAACTGTCGTCGAAAGCACCCGGACGCTCTGGAGGAGACTGCAGCTGACCGGTCAGTGCGTAGTGCGCGTCCTTGGTGGCGATTTCTCCTCCGGGGAGCTCCCACGTCGCCTGGCCGAATTCTGTGCGCTTGCGAAACCAGGGATGCATCCCAATCACTGCCGGAAATTCAGAGTCGTGCGCGCGCACACTCACTCTCGTGCGCACCACCGAACGATGCAGGGACCACGTCAGTTCCATGCTCCCGCGCCAGGGCCACGCCTGACCAAGGTCAGTTGTGATGGCCAGCCAGGCGTGGTCTGCTTCCTGCGCCAGACCCAAGACAACCCAGGGGCGTTCAAGCACAGTGCCGTGCAAAGCCCAGCCCTGGTAGTTCACCGGCATCGGCCACTGGCGACCGTCAAGGCGCAGTTGGTTCTCATGCAGCCTGCCCGCCCACGGGCCCATCGCGTACATCCCGTGCTCGACAGGATCATCGGTGCGCCCACCGAGCAGTTCAACCCCTTCAAAGCGAAGAGCAGTGGCCCTGCCACCTGCAGCAACGTCGACGCTGAGTTCCAAATCGGCGCACCGCAAGGTGAGCGGGGCAGGGGGCATCAGGAGGACAGAAAACTGCTGGACTCACGAAGCGCCTCAATCGGCCCAGCAAGGAGCGGGACAAAGGCGGATTCGGCTGCGCCGACCAGAGTGCTCTCAACGCCGAGCATCGGAGCGACGATGTGCACCTGCTCGCGAGATGCACGAATGGCGTGACCGACTTTTTCGTCGATGATCTTTCGCACTTCAGGCAGGACCTCACTCAGATGCCCACCGAGCACGATCACATCGGGGTTGAAGATATTGATGAGATTGGCGATGCCGATGCCGAGCCAGGCTCCCACTGCGTCCAAGCGCCGCGCGGTGTCGCGATCGCCTGCCTGAGCTGAAGCAACGACATCAGCCACAGTGGTGTCGGCGTGCCCGTTCTTCAGACAATTGACAATGGCATCCAGGCCGATGACCGTTTCCCAGCAACCGCGTGAGCCGCATCGACATGAAGCCCCGTCGGGATCAACGACCATGTGACCAACTTCCCCGCCGAAGCCACCGGCACCTGACATCAACTGGTCATTGAGGACGACGCCTCCACCGATGCCGACTTCACCGGACAGGTAGATGACATTTCGCAGGCCTGCAGCGGCTCCTCGTACATGCTCGGCCAGGGCACCGAGGTCTGCATCGTTGCCCACCACTGTGTGCGGCACCTCGCCAAACTCAGCGCGCAGACCTTGAGTCAGCAATTTGCCGAGTGGCACGTCGACCCAATCAAGGTTGGGTGCCTGCTTCACCAGCCCATCCCTTGGATCAACAATGCCTGGCACCCCTACTCCGGTGCCGACCCACAGGGCATCCTGCGGAACGGAGTCGAGCAGTTCATGCGACATCGAAAGGAGCTGCCTGACCGCAACGGCCGGGCTGACCTCTGCGCGCATGTGCGTGTGCTCGACGCGGTCGATGATCACTCCGCCAAGCCCGACCACTGCTCCGACCACTCGTTCGACTCGAAAATCAAAGGCCAGCACGATCGCTGACTGTGCGCGCGGAGCAACGGCAAGCGAGGGACGACCCACCGAACCTGAGGATCCTGGTTCTTCTGTGACCAGGCCCTCTTCTGCCAGTTCGCTCACGAGAGCTCCAACAGTGCTCCTGTTCAAGCCTGTGTGAGCAACGAGTTCAGAGCGCGTGGTCTGGCCCTCGAAATGCAGTCGTCGAAGAATGGTCGCCAAGTTGTTGCGGCGCACTTCATCCTGCGAGGCAGCTAGGGATGTTCTCATCGCAGTCGTAAATTACCCGCCAGCAGAAGTGCGCTTGCGAGTGATGGCATCGACACTCGCTGCGACAAGGAGCACGCCACCTGTGACGACGTACTGAATTCCTGATTGGTCGGTGACCAAGGGCAGCCCGTTTGCGATCACTGCAACCACAAGGCCGCCGATCACTGCGTCAATGACTCGTCCACGTCCGCCAAACAGTGAGGTTCCACCGATGACTGCCGCACCCACAGCAAACAGCAGGGTCTGGGCTCCGCCCGTAGTCGGCGAGACGGAGTTGTCGCGCGACGCAAGGAGCACGCCCGCAATGGCAGCCATGAAGGAGCACACCATGAAGCAGCTGATCTTGATGTTCGAAACGGCGATGCCGGCTCGACGCGCTGCTTCAGTGTTGCCACCTACCGCGTAGATGTGGCGCCCGTACGACGTGCGCCCGAGAACGAAGGTCAAGATGACCAGAAGGATGAGCACTACCAGCACTGCCCACGGCACGCCTTGGATGACGGGGATACAGCCCACCGGTTGGTTGACTGGGTCAACCGAGACGCAGGTCTGCCGGCCTGGCCGAACAATCTGGCGCTGGATGTTCAGGATGTACACGGCCGCACCGAGCAGCACGGCAAGCGTGACCACCTTGGCCAGCCACACTGACGTTGCTGGCGAGACAAGCTGGTACTTCCGGCGATTGTGAATTGCTCGCAGACTCACACTGGCATAGCCCAGCACCACGATGACCCACAGGAGCCAGCCAGCCCAGACCGGCATGTTGTTGTTCATGATGGCTAGGAGGAAGTCATTTTGAATCGCGATGGTGCCGCCCTCACCGATGATGAGCAGCATCACGCCTTGCAGGCCAAGGAAGGCAGCCAGAGTCACCACAAATGAGGGAATCCCCAGCTTGGCGACCAGCACGCCGAGCACAAGACCGATGATGAGGCCGGTGAGCAGCGCTGCTGCCAGAGCCAGAGGCCAGATCCAGCCCCGATTGGTGAGCGTGACTCCCAGAACCGCTGCACACGTGCCGGCGGCGAATCCAGCGGACAGGTCGATCTCGCCGAGGAGTAGGACGAACACCAGTCCCATGGCCAGCACGATGATGGCCGTGCCCTGATTCAGCAGATTGGCGAAGTTCAGGGCCGTGAAGAACACACCGCCCTGCAGAACACTGAACAGGGCGATCAGCGCAATCAGCCCGAGCACCGCCGGCATGGAGCCGGTGTTGCCGCCCTTGACTCGTCCCCAGTAGTCGCGCAAAGCCTGAGCGATGCCCGTCTCTTCACGTGCTTCTGGGATGTCGGTGTCGGTCACATTGGTACTCATGCTGAGGCCTGGCTGACGACCTCAGGTTGCAGGCCAAGTTCTCCACTGCGCCCAGTCGTGATGAGTTCGACCACTTGACTGTGCGTGAGCTGGCTTGACGCCACTTGCGCGGCCATGTTGCCCAAGTACAGGCAGGCAACATTGTCCGAGACCTGCATGACGTCATTGATGTTGTGCGAAATGATGATGACGGCAAGCCCGTTGTCTGCCAGGCGCCGAACAAGATTGAGCACCTGCTCTGTTTGAGCAACTCCGAGTGCCGCAGTTGGCTCGTCGAGGATGACCACCTTGGAATTCCACAGCACCGCACGAGCGATGGCCACGGTCTGCCGTTGACCACCTGACAGGCTGGATACCTGCTGGCGGACCGATTTCAGTGTGCGCACCGAGAGACCACGCAGGGTTTCAGTTGCGCGTCGTTCCATCGTGATCTCGTCGAGTACGAGTCCACGCGACTGCTCACGGCCAAGAAAGAGGTTGTGCACTACATCGAGGTTGTCGCAAAGAGCCAGGTCCTGATACACGACTTCGATCCCCAGCGCATTTGCAGCTCGCGGCTCAGTGACGTGAACAGGCTTGCCCTCGAACAGATACTCTCCCGCATCAAAAGGGTAGATTCCCGCGACACCCTTGACCAAGGTGCTCTTGCCCGCGCCGTTGTCGCCGACAAGCGCAGTGACCTGACCGGGATACACAGAGAGATCGACGCTGTTGAGCACCTGCACCGGCCCGAAGCTCTTGTTCACGCCGCGAAGCTCAAGGATCGGAACTGTTGAGGACATCAACTTCCCTCCATCTACGCAAGTCCAGCCATCTGAAGCAGAGGGCTGGTGGAGGTCGTGGGGGCAGGCCACTGGCCTACCCCCACTTCCGCCTTCAATGACTCTTAACTGACGCCGTACTTGGTGCAGGCTTCCTTGAGCTTTGCCGTCGTGCAGAGCTTGTCGGCTGTGGTGAAACCATCAGCGACAACATCCTTGACGTTTTCAGGGAAGATTGCCTGAGGTACGAGCAGAACCGATGGCACGGCACTGCCAGAAGTGCTGTCATCGGTCGAGCCAGTTGCCTGTGAGTCAGCCGCGGCAATGTCGCCGTTGCTCAGTGCAATAGCCAGAGCAGCAGCAGCATTTGCCTCTTCCTTGATGGCCTTGTAGACCGTCATGCACTGGGTGCCCAGCAGCACGCGCTGCAGACCCTCATCAGTTGCATCCTGGCCAGTAACCGGAATCTTTCCGGCTTGACCATTGCGCTGAAGCACTGAAGCCACTGCTCCGCCGAGGCCATCATTGGCAGAGGCAACGCCAACAAAGTCGCCGTTGGCCTTGGTGTACATCTGCTCAAAGATGGTGCCTGCCTTGGTGTTGTCCCAATCGGGCACCGACTGATCGGCTGCGATGGTGTAACCAGCATCCGTGACAACCGCTTCATATCCCTGCTTGAACAAGGTTGCATTGTTGTCTGTTGGCGAACCGTTGAGCAGAGCAACTGGTCCGTCATCGTTTCCGTTGGCCTGCATGCAGGTGACCAGACCTTCACCGATCTTCGTGCCAACTGCGACGTTGTCAAAGGACACGTAGTAGTTCGCTCCACCACCCAGGGTCAGGCGGTCGTAGTCAATGACTGGAACACCCTGTGCTGCTGCCTTCTTGATGACGGCAGCACCTGAAGGACTGTCGAGATTGACAATCATCAGCGAGGTCACGCCACTGGCCAGCATCTGATCAGCAATCGTGGCGAACTTTGCCTTATCGCCATTGGCATTTTGGATGTCGTACTCCACACCAGCTGCCGTGAAGGCCTCTTCGAGGAACTTCCGGTCAGCCGTTTCCCAGCGGGCCGAGGAGGCGGCATCCGGAAGGATGACTCCCACCTTCGCGGAGGCATTTGATGCAGGAGCTGAACTTGCATCACTGCTGGTGTCGCTACTGCTGCTGCACGCAGCCATGAGCAAGGAGGCGGCCGCAAGGCCGACTACCGCTCCATAGAGTTTCCTGGACATAAGTTGCTGTCCTTTCCTCGCAAGATGCCTTGCGCTGTTGAGATGGGACCGTTCCCTGCCTTCTGACGCCGGTGATCGAAGCTGGCTACACGCCGAGAATCCGATCAATGACAAGCTGGTCGAGCGCTTCATTCCCGTACCCTCGTTTTGCGAGAGTTTCAGGACTGAATTGCTCACCGAGCAGCCGCTCTGCCGCCTCGCGTGAATACGAGCCAACAGTCGGAACCGCGAGTTCGGGCACTCCGGCGAATGCCTGTGCTTCCTTGACGCGGGGATCGTTGTCGAACTCGCGGGCTTTAGCCGCAAGTGCGAGATAGGTGCGCATGCAGCCACGCGCGAACTCCCAAATGCCTGCACCGCCCTCATTTCGATAAGGACGACAGTCGAAATGCTTGGGACCGGCGTAGCCGGTTGACTCCAGCAGTCGTACGAGGAAGAAATTGTCCTTGATGCCTTCAGAGCCAAAGCGCAGGTCCTGGTCGTAACGGCCGATCTTCTGATCGTTCAGATCAATGTGGAAGAGCTTGCCCTGCCAGATTGCCTGGGCAACTCCTTGATAGAAGCTGAGCCCAGCCATGGTCTCGTGTGCAACCTCGGGATTCAGGCCAACCATGTCGGGGCGCTCAAGAGTCTGAATGAAGGACATCGCGTGCCCGATGGTTGGCAGGAACGCATCACCACGAGGCTCATTGGGCTTGGGCTCAATCGCGAAGCGAAGGTCATAGCCCTTGTCGACCGTGTAGTTGCAAAGGAAATCCAGGGCTTCCTTGTATCGAGACAGTGCATCTGCCGGTTCCTTGCTGGCTGCGCTTTCCACTCCCTCGCGACCACCCCACAACACATACGTTGGTGCGCCAAGCTCGGCCGCAACGTCGATGTTCCGCAGGGTTTTCTGAATAGCCAGTCGTCGGACGCTGCGATCATTCGAGGTGAAAGCGCCGTCCTTGAACATTGGATGCCAGAACAGATTCGTGGTGGCCATCGAGCAGACAATTCCTGTATCTTCCAAGCCCTTCTTGAATCGATCGAGTTCAGTACGCCTGTCATGCTCCGTCGCACCGAAAGTCATCAGGTCGTCGTCGTGAAATGACACGCCCCAAGCGCCGATGTCTGCAAGGCCTCGAATGAAGTCAACCGGATCAATCGGCGGACGAGTCGCCTCACCAAAGGGATCCCGACCGGAATGACCAATGGTCCACAAGCCGAATGCGAAGCGATCTTCTGGCTTGGGTTGCAGTTCATCTGACACGGCGCTACCTGGCTCTCCGGCGATCAAGAAAGATATGTTGTGCGACACAACATATGGCTCTGCGACGCGGTCGACAAGGGCTAATCGAAAAGAATTTCGGGAAGATCTGCCAGCAATTCCTATCAATTAGGGCAAGGCGTACAAAGCTTCCTGCGCATTTTCGTACTGTTCGCGTATCGCGGCGTTGGTCATTGCCTGGATCACTTCAATTTGTTCGCCAGCTGCACGTTCCCAATGTGGAGCCTGCTCTTCGCCTTGCAGAATCCAAGCTGCTTGGCGCGCTGCGCCGTCCGCCACATACTGACCAGCGGGCGGAATGTGAATGGGGAAGTCGAACACTGTCGCTGCCAATTGACGCACTGCGGGGTTGGCTGCAGCTCCGCCAATGAGCAGAATTCTGCGCGGCTGCACTCCAGAGTCAACGAGCGCATCGACTGCCTGCGCCATCCCAATCAGCATCCCCTCGATGGCAGCACGTGCGACATTCTCTGGCGTGAAATTGCTGCGTGTGATGCCATGCAATGAGCCTCGAGCATCCGGGAGATTTGGCGTGCGCTCTCCATCGAAGTACGGCAGCAGGCACAGTCCGTCAGCGCCAGACGGAGCAGCAAGCGCCAACACTCCAAGCTCAGCGAGGTCAGCTCCCAGAAGTTGCGCAGTCGCGCTAAGCACGCGCGCGGCATTCAGTGTGCAGACCAAGGGCAGAAAATTGCCAGTTGCATCAGCAAAGCCAGCAACGAATCCCGACGCATCAGCCGTTGAGAAGGCCGTGCTGGCAAAGGCCGTGCCCGAGGTGCCCAAGCTCACGACGACGTCTCCGGGCTGCAGATCAAGGGCAAGAGCGCCAGCCATATTGTCGCCAGTGCCTACTCCGAGCAGTGACCCGTCGGGTGTCGTTGCCACTGCAGTTGCCGGACCACACACCCTTGGCAGCTCAGGCAGATGACCAAGCGCCTGGGTGACGAGGTCATCGCGATACTCCCCTGTCGAGGGCGACCAATAGCCAGTGCCAGATGCATCGCCTCGATCGGTGAACAACTGGCCCTGTGCCCCCGCCAGGCGCCAAGTCAGATAGTCATGAGGCAGCATGAGCCGAGCCACCCGTGCCGCGTGGTCAGGTTCAACTCGGGCCAGCCAGCGAATCTTTGCAACGGTGAAGGACGCCACTGGAACACTGCCGACTGCCTGTGCCCACGCGGCGGGTCCACCGAATTCTTCAATGAGGTCAACTGCATCGCTTGCTGAACGCGTGTCATTCCACAACAGGGCTGGCCTGATCACTTCATCTTGATCGTCGAGCACCACCATGCCGTGTTGTTGACCCGCTACTGAGATCGCCTCAACACCATCAAGTACGCCCCCGAGTGCCTTCTGCAATGCCTCCCACCACACCCGCGGCTCAACTTCAGTGCCGTCTGGATGTGCGGCCTGCGCTTCACGCACACGAACACCTGTGTCTGCATCACGCACGACAACTTTCACAGACTGTGTCGATGAATCGATCCCGGCGACGAGCGGCATTGGATCAGGCTATGTGCGAAAGCACGTTTGATACAGGGTTAGCTGCGCGGAATCCCGGGATCACATTCGTCAATGAATGCCTCGATGCGCACTGCTTCATCCGTCTCATTGATGGCTTGCGCAGCACGACCCAGCGCTACCAGGCAACGAAGAAAGCCGCGATTGGGTTCATGGCTCCATGGCACCGGCCCGTGACCCTTCCACCCATTGCGCCGCAGTGAATCCAGTCCACGGTGATAGCCAACTCGGGCGAAGGCGTAGGACTCAAGCACCCGACCCTCGGACCAGGCCTGATCGCTCACGACTGCCCAAGCAAGGGAACTGGACGGAAATTTCTGCGCGACCACGCCCGGGTCAGCATCCGAGTTCAGCATGAGCAAGGCCTCGGTGTCTTCGGGAAGCAGCGTTGGAGCCGGTCCTCCCAGCAGATTGTCCATCACTACTTGATCGCCGTCCCGGTTGATCGAAGATCTTGGCAGCCTTGCACCACGCGTGCAGCCATGTTTGCCTCAGCGAGCTTTCCGTAGGTGCGAGGGTCGTACTGCTTCTTGTTGCCGACTTCGCCGTCGATCTTCAGCACTCCGTCATAGTTCTTCAGGATGTGATCAGCGATCGGCCGAGTGAAGGCATATTGCGTGTCCGTGTCGATGTTCATCTTCACCACGCCATAGTCCAATGACTCTCGAATTTCGCTGAGCAAGGATCCAGATCCACCGTGAAAGACCAAATCGAAGGGCTTGGCCACGCCGTACTTGGTCCCCACTGCGGTCTGGATCTCCTGCAAGACCTTGGGGGTGAGCACCACATTGCCCGGCTTGTAGACGCCGTGGACATTGCCGAACGTGGCAGCCACCATGTACCGACCACGTTCACCCAGCCCAAGTGCTGCCGCCGTGGCAAGGCCGTCTTCGGCAGTGGAGAAGAGCTTGGCGTCGTGGCTGGCCTCGATGCCGTCCTCCTCGCCACCCACGACACCAATTTCAATTTCAAGGATGATGTTCGCCTTGTGGCAGGCATCCAGCATCCGCTGGGAGATTTCCATGTTCTCTTCAAGCGCTACCGCAGAGCCGTCCCACATGTGGGACTGGAACAAGGGCAGAAGGCCTTGGGCAACACGCTCCTGTGAAATCACGATGAGCGGCTCCATAAAGCCCTCCAGCTTGTCCTTGGGACAGTGATCTGTGTGCAGGGCGATATTCACGCCATAGCTGCGTGCCATGGAATGTGCGAACTCAGCCAGTGCCTGAGCACCAGCAACCATGTTCTTCACACTTTGGCCAGAAGCGAATTCCGCGCCGCCCCATGAGACCTGAATGATGCCGTCGCTCTCAGCCTCCGCAAAGCCACGCATCGCAGCCACGATGGTCTGTGACGAGGTGCAGTTGATGGCTGGATAGGCAAACTTTCCGGCCTTTGCTCGGTCGAGCATTTCTGCATAGACCTCGGGTGTCGCGATTGGCATCGGAATCTCCTGCGGCTGGCGGGTGGCTGACGGCGCTCATCCTTCCACGAATACCGCTGTGCCTCTCATCATGCGGTCGCCTCACTCCTTGAGGAGGTCAGTGAACGGACAGACTTGGAAAGCAATGTCAGCAGAATCGCGATCGTGGCAACCGCCGCACAGATCAGAAATGAAGTGCGCAGGCCCACGAGTGCCACGAGCGGCCCGGCCAGTGCCAGACCTATTGGCCCAAACATCAAGGAGCCCATCGCCTCGTATGAACTCACCCGCGACAGCGCCTCGCGGGGAACATTGGTCTGCAGGGCGGTGTACCAGAGCACCTGAAAGAACTCGATCGACACTCCCCAGGCGAATGAGCCCAAGGAAACCACCCACAGCGGCGCTGCGAAAGCCAAACTGATCAGCCAAAGCGGCAGGGTCAAGGTCACGAGCATTCCGAACAGCATCGGGCGACGAATATTGATGCGCGAGCTCGCGAAGCCGCCGAGCAGCAGACCCGCAGACTGAAAGGCCAGCACGACGGCCCACCCGGCAGCGCCTCCGTATTCATCAATGGCCAGTACCGGACCCATCACATGCTCGGCTCCGTACAAGGCCATCACGATGGTGCTGAACGACAGCACCACGACGACAACCCAGCGAAACGACAGGAAGACTCGCCAGCCATGCGCAAGATCGCCGAACATTCCCTGACCGGAGTTGTGTGGTTTGGAAACTTTTCTGAAGGTGAAAACCATGATTCCCGCGATCAGGAATGTCACCGAGTCGACAGCGATTGCCACACCAGCGCCCGCCGCCGCTACAAGCAGTCCTCCCAAGGCGCTTCCGGCAATCAATCCAACGTTGGAGGCCACACTCAAATAGGCATTGGCTGGCTGCAGGAGATCATCGGCAACGACGTCTGGCGTCAGACCCGAGTACGCGGGCCACCACAGTCCATTGAGACATCCGACGATGAACGACAAGAAGACCAAAGCAGGGATCATGACTGAACCGCTGATGAAGAGGAAGGCCATCACTGCGATGACCGCACTGAGAACGAGATCGGTGTAGGCAATGACTCTCGCGCGCCCAAGCCGATCTGCAACGACGCCCCCAACGGGCAGCACCAGCACCAGCGGGATCGCTTGCGCTGCAAGAACAATGCTCAATGTTGTGGCATCGGTGTTGGGCAGGGCCAGAACGCCAAATGCCAAGGCGATGGGTGCGATGCCATTGCCAAGATTGCTGATTGTTCGCGCGATGAAGAGCTTGCGAAAACGCCGATCTGCGGACAGCTGCGTCAGATGGCTCATTGCGAAGACCCGGTCGCACTCCCACCCTGAGCAACAGATGTCACAGCGTGCTGCCGAATCCAGGTGTGCATCGCAATCGCCGCTGCGGCACCGACATTGATGGACCTGGTAGAGCCAAATTGCGAGATCGCGATCAAGGCGTCACACACGTCGCGAGCCTCAGCGCTAAGACCAGTGCCTTCCTGCCCGAAGAGTAAGACCGAGTTCTTCGGCATCTCGTAGCTCTCCAACGGCAAGGACCCCTCGACATTGTCAAAGCCCAAGACGAGCAGATTCTCGGAATTGGCCCAGGACTGGAATTGCGCTGCGTCCGCGTGGTGGCGAATGTGCTGGTACCGATCAGTCACCATCGCGCCGCGCCGATTCCAGCGCTTGCGACCGACAATGTGCACCTCACAGGCCAAGAAGGCATTGGCCGTGCGCACGACGGAGCCAATGTTGAAATCATGCTGGAGATTCTCAATCGCCACATGAAAGCTGTGCCTGCGGGTATCAAGCTCGGTGACGATCTCCTGAAGTTTCCAGTAGCGAAATTCGTCCACGACATTGCGGCGATCCCCTTGCGCGAGCAAGTCCGGGTCCAAGCGGGGGTCTTCAGGCCATGGCTTGGGGTGTGGGCCAACTCCCACTGACGAATCATGGAGATCCACGGCCGCGACGATAGCCTGCTGAGGTGAATCTCGTAATCAGTGCAGGCGTGACCGTGCAATCCCTTGGCCCAGACTGGTTGAGTCCCGAATCGATGATGAACAGCCTGGGCGGGGTTGCCTTCTGGGTGGCACTGGCCATCATCTTCGCCGAATGCGGAATCCTGCTGGGATTCTTCCTGCCCGGGGACTCGCTGCTGTTCGTTGTCGGTCTGTTCATCGCTTCAGGCGCTATCGACATGAATATCTGGGTGGCGAGCTTCCTGCTTGTCGTCGCCGCCCTCGTGGGCAACATCACTGGCTATTGGATCGGACGCGCCATAGGCCCTTCGCTGTTCAACAAGCCAGACTCCCGATTCTTTCGCAAGGAGTACGTCGACAAGACGCACGAGTTCTTTGAAAAGCACGGGGGCAAGGCGATCATCCTGGCTCGCTTTGTGCCGATTGTGCGCACCTTCATCACGGCTGTGGCGGGCATCGCAAAGATGGATTTCCGCAAGTACTTGATCTACAGCTCAATTGGCGCGGTGCTCTGGGCCGGCCTCATCACGATCGCCGGGTATTACCTCGGCAACATCGAGTTCATCAAGAAGAACCTCGAATTGGTGCTGATCCTTGTCGTGCTCGTCAGCGTGATCCCGATCATCTTCGAGTACGTGCGCCACCGACGACAGATCAAGGAGCTCTCAGACGAGGCCCAGATCGGCGAGTGAGTAGGCGGCGCGATATTCAAAGCCGCGCTCGATCACAGTAGGTCCGGCGCCGCGATCCACAATCACGGCCACCGCGACTGTTGTGGCGCCTGCCTCAGCGAGCGCATCGACAGCGGTGAGTACCGAACCGCCAGTTGTCGACGTGTCCTCGACGGCCAATACGGCAACACCTGCAACGTCCGGACCTTCAATTCGACGCTGGAGCCCGTGATGCTTTTCTTCCTTCCGAACGACAAAGGCATTGAGCACCGTGCCGTTGCGCGCCGCATCGTGCAGCATGGCCGCAGCCACTGGATCCGCGCCAAGTGTCAGTCCGCCCACAGCTGCATAGTCCAAGTCTGCAGTGAGTTCACGCATCACCGCTCCTACTAGGGGTGCGGCTTGGCCATCCAGGGAAACCCGGCGCAGATCGACGTAGTAGTCCGCCTCCTTGCCACTGGACAAGATCACGCGACCTCGCACCACAGCGCGTTCAATGATCAGTTGGCGAAGGTCTTCCCAGGCTTGTGATGGCACGGCGCGATCCTAGTTGTTCGGATCGGGTAAATGACGGGCGCTCGATGGTGAGTTTCTGTCCGAAGCGACGTACCGTTCAATCATGCGAAAGCTGGGTGCCCTGCTGCTGGCACTTGCCCTGGGGATGCTTGCTGTGCCAGCGCAGGCGTCACCGACAGCCAAGCCAACGATCATCAATGGTTCACAGTCAAACCCCGGTACCTACTCCTTCCTTGTAGCGCTGCTAGACAGCCAGCGCTATGCCTCGCAAGGCGCCTTTCAAGCGCAATTCTGCGGAGGCACCCTCACGACAGCGACCACCATCGTGACTGCCGCCCACTGTGTCGTTGACGAGAAGTCTGGTGCACGTGCGCAGCCAGCCTCAGTTCTCATCGCCATGGGTCGCTCACTGAAGGACGCCGGGATCCGAGTGGTGAGCATCAATGCAGTGGCAGTGCACCCTGCGTACTCCATCGCTTCGGGTGAGAATGATGTCGCCGTACTGACACTCACCACACCTCTGACCGACGTGCTGCCGTTGACGCCTGTCAGCGCAGCTGATGCGGCCACGGTTGACCTCGCCGGCAATCGAGTGCAGGTCATTGGCTGGGGCACGATCAGCAGTTTCAGCAAGTCCTTTCCTGACAGTTTTCGAGTCGGCGATCTCGTGCTTCTGCCCAGTGCTACCTGCGGGCAGGGACAGAATCACAATCTCAATGGCGTGACCTTCATTGCCTATGGTCCTGGTCAGGCAAACCCAGTGACCATGCTCTGCGCCGTTGGCACAACTGGCACCGGGGCCATCATCGACAGCTGCAGCGGAGACTCGGGCGGACCGTTGATCTACAACGACGGCGTGACCTCGAAATTGATTGGCGTGGTCAGTTGGGGATTGAACTGCGCGAGCCGTCACCCCGGGGTCTACACCAGAGTCACCGCGATGTCGGACTTCCTGATTTCTGCGGGAGCACTGCAATCGAGTTTGCCACCCGTTGTGCAACTGAGTGCGCAAAATGAGCGAGTGCGCGTGCTGTTCCCAAGTGTTCCGGCCAACTCAACATTCACCTCGTTCACTGCCAGCGCCGTGCACGTGGAAACTGGACAGACAAGTCAGTGCTCTGCAGCCCCAAGCCCTGATCTCCTCGCTGCCAGTTGCGAGATTCCTGGTTTGACCAACGGCGCGCAGTACTCAGTGACCGCCACCGCGACGACTGCCACCGGCACGACTGGGCCCAGCGCAGTGGCGCTCCTGACGCCTGCAGCACTTCCCGACGCCGGCCGAATCACCAAGGTGCGGGTCAATGGCAACCGTCTGGCGGTGACCGTGAGTGAATCGCAGAGCAGTGGCGGCCGGATCACTGCCACTCGAGTGGCCTGCCTGCCTGTGTCCGGCGGTGCTGGCTTCAGCGCAAAAGTCGTCGATGCCAAGGCAGTGATCAAGCAGCTGCCCAGCGGCGACTATGTCTGCGCAGTCACAGCACGCAATGCACTCGGCACCAGTCGCGGCTTTGAGGCACGGGTGACGATCAGCGCGTAATGCGAAGCTCTGAGCCGTCAGGTTCAATGTCGATGCTCAACGCATCTCCGTCATGGACTTCGCCGGCAAGAATGAGCTTGGCAAGCTTGTCGCCAATAGCCGTTTGCACGAGCCTTCGCAGTGGTCGAGCGCCATAGACCGGATCAAAGCCCTTGTCCACCAGCCATGCGCGTGCGTCGTCGGTCAGCTTCACACTGACTCGTCGATCAATGAGCCGGGCTTGCAGCGCCTCGATCTGGATATCTGCGATGCGCGTTAGCTGCTCACGTCCCAAGGGTTCAAAGGTGACCATTGCATCAAGTCGATTCAGGAACTCAGGCCGAAATTGCAGACGCACAGCCGCGAGCACCTGTTCCTTTCGCACCTCAAAGGGGGTGTCGAGGTCAATCAGATACTGGCTGCCCAGGTTTGAAGTCAGGATCAGAATCACATTGCGAAAATCAACTGTCCGACCTTGACCATCGGTGAGGCGACCATCGTCAAGGACCTGTAACAAAATGTCGAACACCTCTGGATGGGCCTTCTCAACTTCGTCCAGAAGCACCACTGAATATGGGCGCCTGCGCACCGCTTCGGTAAGTTGCCCACCCTCCTCATAGCCCACATATCCGGGAGGGGCACCGACCAGTCGCGAGACGGAGTGCTTTTCGCCGTACTCACTCATGTCAATGCGCACCATTGCGCGCTCATCGTCGAACAAGAAGTCGGCCAGCGCCTTGGCAAGTTCAGTCTTGCCCACACCGGTTGGTCCAAGGAACAAGAAGGAGCCGGTCGGTCGATTGGGATCAGCGATCCCCGCTCGAGATCTCCGCACCGCGTCGCTCACCTCGCGCACCGCCTCGACCTGCCCCACCACCTTCTTGCCCAATTCCTCCTCCATGCGCAGCAGCTTCTTGCTCTCGCCTTCAAGGAGCCGGCCGGCCGGAATACCCGTCCAACTCGCCACCACCTCTGCAATGTCGTCTGCCGTGACTTCCTCGTTGACCATCGCCAGCCGACCATTGGCCTCTTCGCTGGCTCGCTGCAGTTCCTCTTCGAAGCTGGGGATCTCGGCGTACAGAATCCGCGAGGCCTGCTCGAAGTCGCCCGAGCGCTGCGCGCGATCCGCCACTGCTCGCAGGTCATCAATGCGAACCTTGATCTCTCCGATGCGATCCAGGCCGGCTTTCTCGGCATCCCAGCGAGCGCGCAGTCCGCGGAGTTCCTCGTCCTTGTCGGCGATCTCAATGCGCAACTTGCCAAGTCGCTCGATCGAGGCCTCGTCACTTTCCTTTGCTATGGCCAACTCCTCCATGCGCAGCCGATCGACCTGGCGCTGCAGCACATCAATTTCGACAGGGGAGGAATCGATCTCCATGCGCAACCGCGCAGCCGACTCGTCCATCAGGTCAATGGCTTTGTCCGGCAGGAAGCGAGAGGTGATGTATCGATCAGACAGAGTCGCGGCAGCTACCAATGCTGAGTCCGAAATCACGACCTTGTGATGGGCTTCGTACTTCTCCTTGATCCCTCGCAGAATGGCGACGGTGTCAGCAACAGTGGGCTCGTTGACGAACACCTGTTGGAATCGTCGTTCAAGCGCAGCGTCTTTTTCAATGTACTGGCGATACTCATCAAGAGTGGTGGCACCGATCATGCGGAGTTCACCGCGAGCAAGCATTGGCTTGAGCATGTTGCCGGCATCCATGGCGCCTTCGCCACCCTTGCCTGCGCCTACCACCGTGTGGAGTTCATCGATGAAGGTCACGATCTGACCATCCGAGGCCTTGATCTCGTCCAGCACTGCCTTCAGTCGCTCTTCGAACTCACCGCGATATTTGGCGCCAGCCACCATCGCACCCAGATCAAGGGAGTACAGAGTCTTGCCCTGGAGTGAAGTCGGTACATCGCCTTCGACAATGCGTCGGGCAAGTCCTTCAACCACTGCCGTCTTGCCAACACCGGGCTCGCCAATGAGGACAGGGTTGTTCTTGGTTCTGCGCGAGAGCACCTGAATCGTGCGTCGCACTTCTTCATCACGCCCAATGACAGGATCGATCTTGCCTTCGCGCGCTCGAGCTGTCAGATCAATGCCGTACTTCTCCAGAGCCTGAAAGGTCTGTTCGGGATCCTGTGATGTGACTCGTGACGCTCCCCGGACTGCCTGCAAGGAGTCGATCAGCGCTATTGGCGTTGCCCCAAGCGCCGCGAGCCGATCGGCAACGCCGGGGCCGCCATCCTTTGCAAGGCTGATCAGCAGGTGCTCAGTGCTCACATACTCATCACCGCGCTCCTGCGCCAGATCCTGAGCGGTGTTGAGCACCTTGTATGTAGCGGTGCTCAATTGCGGCGCGGCCACCGAGGAACCTGTCGCGCTCGGGAGGCTCTGAAGTGAGCGGCGCACCTCTGCAGTCAGCGCTGTGAAATCCACGCCCGTCGATTCAAGCAGCGCACTGGAAATTCCCTCGCCTTGCTGCAGAAGGGAATCCAGGACATGCATGGGCTCCACCAGCGGATTCCCGTTTGCCGCAGCAATGCGCACGGCTGCGCCCAGTGCATCCTGACTTTTCGTCGTGAATTGAATGTCCATTGCCTTTGGTCCTATCTCTGGTTGCGACGATTCGGTCGCCACACCACCAATGCCGTTGAAGATTTTTCGCGGTGGAACTCGCGAAGTTGAGTGCGCAGGGTTTCGATCTCCTGCTGCAAGGCCAGGATTCGCCTGATGCCCTCGAGTGACAGACCTTCAGCAGAAAGGTCAGTGATCTCGCGAAGTCGCGCAATGTCGCGCGCGGAGTACAGACGATTGCGACCACCAACTCTGGTCGGTGACACTAGACCGAGACGGTCGTACTGACGCAGGGTCTGCGGATGCAGTCCTGCTAGCTGTGCAGCAACTGAGATTGCGAAGACCGGATGATCATCGGCAATCTGCAGCGGATCCATGTCACTGTCCTGCCAGGTTCATCAGGCCAGCGCGTGGATCAACATCGGAAGTCGCTTCGGCGTATGACTCCAGAGCAGCCTTGGCCTCATCACTGAGCTTCTGCGGTACGGCGACTTCGACAGTGACCAGCACATCACCCCTGCTGTTGTCCTTGCGCGTGATGCCCTTGCCCTTGACCCGGAAGGTGCGACCGCTCGTGGTGCCCGCTGGGATTTTCAAGGTGACATTGCCGTCGCGCGGAGTTGGCACCGTGATCTGCGCGCCCAGTGCAGCCTCGGCGAAGCTCACCGGCACCGTGAAGGCGATGCTGTCTGCCTTGCGAGTGAACAGCGGATGCGGGCTCACGTGGACTAGCACGAACAGGTCGCCAGAAGGTCCACCGCGTTCACCCGGTGCGCCCTTGCCTGCAACACGGATCTTGGCGCCGTCCTTGACTCCGGCTGGAATGCGCACCTGCACAGTTCGAGATTTGGCGCCTACTCCTGAACCATGGCAACTCGGGCAGGGATCTTCAATGACCTGACCTCGTCCACGACATGTCGGACAAGTTTCGGCAAAGGCAAAGCCTCCCGCGTTGCGCGCGACTTGCCCACTGCCCTGGCAATCAAGGCAGGTGCGAGCGCTGGTGCCTGGGCGTGCTCCAGTGCCACGACAGGTTTCACAGGCAACCTCGCTGCTCAACCGCAATGGCACGGTGACGCCGTCAAGAGCATCATCGAAGGAAAGATTCAGGTGGCTTTCCAGATCAGCCCCGCGACGAGGCTGCTGAGTGCGAGCTCCGCGTCCACGATTGAAAATGCCACCGAGGAGGTCACCGAAGCCGCCGTCGTTGCCTCCGAACAGGTCTTCCATATTGACATTGGAAGCAGCCCCACGCGGACCGCCCGCACCCGGACGGAATCCGCCCGAGGCGAACGCAGTTCTGGCTTCGTTGTACTCCTTGCGCTTTTCCACGTCAGAGAGCACGTCGTAAGCCTCGGAGACCTCCTTGAACTTCTCTTCGGCCTTGGCGTCGCCAGGATTCTTGTCTGGATGGAGTTCACGGGCCAGCTTGCGGTACTTCTTCTTGATCTCCTCAGGCGTGGCGTCCTTGGCCACGCCTAAGGAGGCGTAGAAGTCCTTCTCAAGCCAGTCCTTGTTCACCACAGTCCTTTAGTCGGTCCCAGCAACTGCGACCCGGGCTGGTCGCAGTACGCGGCCAGCGAATCGATATCCGGGTTGGTACACAGAGGTGACCGTGGGTTCTGTGACGGCTTCGTCACTCACACTGGTCAGCGCCTCGTGCACCGTGGGATCAAAGGGCTCATTGGCAGCTCCGAAGACTTCGAGCCCGAGCTTGGCGCACGTGCTTTGCAGGGTTTCGCCCACGCTCTTGAATGCACCTTCGAGTTCGCCATGCTCACGAGCCTGATCCACTGAATCGAGTACCGGCAAGAGGGCAGCAAGCACCGAGCCGATGGCGTTCTCGCGAATCAGATCGCGATCACGGTCCACGCGCTTGCGGTAGTTGGCGTACTCAGCATGCACGCGCTGAAGATCGCTGGTGAGTTCTGCCACCTTGGCTTCAACTTCACCGAACTCGCCCTCCACCAAGCCACCTTCGTCGAGTGCGCCAGCCTCGGAAGGCTGGCGCACCTCGAAGGTGTCAGGATCAATGCGGCGCTTGTCGGTGATGCGAATACCGGTGTCCTCAGTTTCTTCCTCGCTCACTTTTTTTCTTCCGTCTCGTCCTCATCGACGATCTCTGCATCGACGACATCGTCATCGGATTCAGTGGCTTGATCAGCACCACCCTCAGTCGCAGTCTCTGCCGCTGCTGCTTCATACATTGCGGCACCAAGAGCCTGGCTGGCCTGAGCAACCTTGTCTGTTGCCTCACGCATCGCGGGGAAGTCGTTGGCAGCAATCGCCTTCTTCAACTCGTCCAAGGGTCCATCAACATTTGATCGGGCATCAGCTGGCAGCTTGTCAGCGTTGTCTGCCAGGAACTTCTCAGTCTGGTAGACCAGTGACTCGGCAGTGTTCAGCACATCTGCCTCTTCACGACGCTGCTTGTCTTCGTCTGCGTGTGCCTCTGCATCGCGCATCATCCGATCGATGTCGTCCTTGCTCAGGGCAGAGCCACCGGAGATCGTCATCGACTGCTCCTTGCTGGTGGCGCGGTCCTTCGCGGAGACATGCACGATGCCGTTGGCATCGATGTCGAAGGTGACCTC